>JBKQTH010000418.1:0-23030 GCA_052143275.1 Ktedonobacterales bacterium
TAAAGATGCTGTCTGTAGAGCTGCTGCAGAGCAGAGAAAGGAAAGGCAGTCTTGCGGATGCAGAACACAATCTCCGTGCCCAGCTGCCTGCGACAATTGTGACACAGATTTTGATACGCGACGGCGAGTCCTTTGAGGGAGCCATCAAACGCTTTACACGTAAAGTCCAGCAGGATGGGGTGCTCTCTGAGGCCAAGCGCCGCCAGCACTATGAACCGCCGAGCGTCAAGCGCAAGCGTAAGGCGGAGAATCGGGCACGCAAAGCGCGTAAAGCACTAGCCAAAGCGGCTGCTCGTGGCTTCTAGCCAGCGAATCCAGGCTGTAGAGCAGATCCGTGCCGGCTGCACGACATCTACCGGCGACTATTCAGGCGGCCACTGTTCGTAGCGGTGCACCGATATCGTGGAGAAATGTCAGAATCTCGCTGTACGATTGCACTATGCCGGTCTCATGGTAGGGGATATCGTGCTCGTGGCAATAGGTGCGGATGATTGACTGCGCTCTAGCAAGATTACCGCGTGGCATTGACGGAAATAGATGATGCTCAATCTGATAATTGAGCCCACCATACCAGACGTCGATGAGCGGGTGTGCATAGACGTTACGCGCGGTCAGTATCTGACGACGCAAGAAATCCATTCGGCAGTTGTGCTCGGTAAGCAGCATGCCTTTGTGATTTGGAGCGAAGACCGACCCCAGGTAAAGACCCATGACCGCTTTCTGGATAAGCACAAATATCAGCGCTTGCCAGACCGGCAAAGCAATTAGGAGTATTCCAAAATAACCCAGGTAATGTAGCAATAGAAGGATGGTCTCCATCTTCAGATGTCGGGTCTTGCCTCCAAGTAGGAAGCGAACGCTATTTAACTGCAGTTCGAGAGCCACCAGGGTTAGCACTGGGAAAAAGAGCAGCGCCTGGTGAGCGGCAATGAAACGGGCTATGCCATGTTTCTGCTTGGCTTCCTCGCTGGTGAAGGTCAGGACAGGAATATCAAGATCGGGATCACTGTCTATCTCATTGGGGCGGCTGTGATGGCGATTATGCTTGTCCATCCACCACGAAAAGCTCATACCGATGCCGAGGTTGCCGTGGAGAAGTCCAACAAGATCGTTGGAGCGTGTGGAGTCGAATGACTGGCGATGCCCGGCATCATGACCGTTGAAGCCGAATTGGACGCTGACAAAAGCAAGAAAGAGTGCATTCAGGCATTGCACCCAGAAAATATGTACTTCGAGCAGCGTCACCACACTCAGCACCAGCATCCCATCTATGATTAGTAGGCGGATGAGGGAGCGCAACGGACGACGATTGAGGAGCCCGCGCTCTTTGATCAGACGTTTGAGCTCAGCATAAGACCCTACATCCGCCGCGGATACCGAGTCCGCAACAGCAGATTGCATCACCATGCATACTACCCCTCTCATGGGAGGCTGGAAGACAATCCATCTTGTTCTACCGAGGCGGTTGGAGAGTATAGTGAGGGTATTTGTTTCGTCAGGGTTTTGGATGGCCCTGACACTGCCGCCGCAAGTCCGAGTACGCTTCGGGTCATCAACTGCCCTTTGAGTTGCTGGATTCCAGAAATAGTATAGCCAAAGCGGTACACTACGCGTAAAAGCGCTTGACTAAAAGTGTAGAATGGGTTATGCTCGGTGTGTTACACCACCACTGTGGCGCGTCCTTCATCGGTGACGTTGCGGATTCCACACCTCCACCACTTCGGCTACTACTGGATGTGATACCTATTACTCCACCGGTTTGCCCTCAAACTGGTCGAAATGAGCCTGCGTACCGGACAACATCTGCCTGCCGGAGCCGAGTGCGCCAGAGAGATCAAACAAATGACAACTTTACGAGACTGCCTCCAAGAAGTGATTAGCAATGGGTCGGAACTCTTTATACGCAGCTATGCCATACCCGGTGCCTACCGAACATCGGAGTGGGAGCCCGTCAAGTTCCTCGACGAGTTGCAACGCGAGTCGCCTGGAGTGCTCGAAGATGACGCCTGGGGCGAATGGGTCAACCGCCCAGTTTCCGGTCTTACATTCTACATTCATTATGGGTACTTGGGCTGGTCAATGAGCCATCGGGAAGTCCCGGGTTATGGCCATCTGCGCGCGCTGGAGGTCTCCCAAAGGCATATGCGAGATACCGTCCGGTCAACCCTGGCTCAGTCAAGCAGGTTCTAGGTTCGGTCCTCAGTTCGTCTACCTGCACCCAAAATCGGAAAGGCCAGAAAGTTGAGGTTCAAGCATGACACTAGAAGAAACCGTTGAGCGGCTCACGGCGGAGAATGCGGCAATGCGTCCTATTGTCTTACGAATGGCCGAAGGGCGGATGTGTCGCGACAATGTCACCATGATCGAGTCATGCCCGCATTGCTCCCTGAAGCGCGGCGGCGTGCACGGCTATAGTGGCACGCATGACGAAACCTGTGTAGTGGCCCAGGCACGACGATTGGGCTTTTGAGCCAGGCTCGTGGAACTCGTATTGCGTTTCGTTGGCGTGCGCTATGTGTAGGCAGCCGGCATGATATGCTACACTATTAAGCACCTACAGGTTTATGTAAGCCGTCCAACCTAGCCCAGTCTCCTATTGCCTTCCCTAGTAGGAAGAAGAAACGAATGGTTCAGCACGACGGGCTACCTTCACCCGAACCCTTGTCGGTGGAGGATGCCGGATATCAGAAGGGTAAATTGATAGGTACGCGCTATCCGTACTTGACTATTGATGAGCAAAACCGCCACGCACGAGATGATATGAGGCACGAAGGCCTTCCGTATACGACCACGCAATGGCAATATATCAAAGGGTGGCTCAAAGGTTACGCAGATGTGGGCGTTCCGAACCGCCAGTGACGTCCCCTGTGCGATACTATGTGCGAGCGTATCGCGGAAGGAAGATGCGCGTTTAACGTGCCACCGGCAGCGAAACCAAGAGACCGATGAGGTATGGCAGGCTGGTGATCCCAATCCGTGGAAAACGCTGCATGCAGATCGCCGGGTCTATATGGAGAGGGACTTCTACAGACAAGGTGACTTACATTAGACGTACAAGCTGACACGGTGTCGCCAGCCAATACCTCCAAGAGGAGTTTGCTATGCCGTCTCTTCCATACGGTTTTCTCATCGTTGGGTTCGTGGCGCTCATGCTCATGCTGCTCGCAGCGTTCATGCTGGGAGCACGTTTTGGCACACGGCTTGACCTGAGGCGGGCAAGCCAGACCAACCAGCTCGACCGGTCCGCCTTGCTCCGTCAGGGTCTACGGCTTCAGGCGACCATCACTAATATCCGCTCCTCTAGAGGTGGCACCTACGTCACCACTGCCGCCGCAACCGATCTCGCTACCGGTGAGATGAAGACGTACACCCAGCGTACCGCAGCCGTTCTCGGGCATCGCGGAGATCCCATTACGATCCTGGTAGATCCTACCCGTCCCAATGTGTATTTGATGGTACGCTCGATTGGGTGAGAACTTGGAGGGCACTCAATGAATGTCAACGATGCCATACGTAGCAAGCGTGCAATCCGTAGATTTGCCCTCGAGCCATTGCCCGACGATGCAATCACTACCATCCTGAACGCGGGACGCCGCGCCCAAAGCTCCAAGAACACACAGCCCTGGCAGTTTGTTGCCATAACCAGGCGCGACATTCTGGAGCAGCTCTCCCACGCTGGTGATTTTGCCGGCCATCTGGCGGGCGCAGCTCTTGGTGTGGCGCTGGTCACCTCCGACGAGGCCGAGCGGCGAGAGTGGCGTATGTTCGATCTGGGACAGGCGGCTGCGTACATGCAACTTGCGGCGTGGGAGTTGGGCATTGGCTCGGTCATCGCCACTGTCTACCAACCCGAACTCGCTCAGGCAGTCCTCCATATCCCCGCTGGCTTTCGCTGCGATGTTGCTCTCTCGTTTGGCTATCCTGCTGATCGGCACGACCTCGATATGGCCCCGCGACTTGGTGGCCGCAGACCGCTGGGCGAACTCGTGCACTGGGACCAATGGTGATAGAGTTAGGCATACACATCTTCATACTCGATATGGGTCGCTTCTAGCCATTTGCCCACGTCAGTAGGGATATTTCCCCGATATCTCTGCCATATGCCGGCTGCGCCATTGATGTCGGGAGGACTGTCAACATTGGCGCCGTTCCAGTGAGCAAGCCAGGAATCTTCATGGTTGCCGCGAAGGCAAACTAAAGCTTTGTGTCTCCGCTTCAACTCCTCAATCTCCCGTATGGTGGCAATTGACGAGGTGAGCGTTGCAAGCCGTGCGGTACGTCCATCGGGACTGCGCACCACTGCATCCGCTGCCGCTGTCTTGCGCCCGGAATGGGGGTAGCATACAATGGAATCTCAATTGGCAGTTTCAGATATGGGCCTTAAGCATGTGAATAAATGTGAATGTATACGGGAGGGCTCCCAGGTGTGCCATTTATACCCGGTTGGTGGTCAGAGAGCTCGGGGCCTTCAACATGCCAAATAAGCCACGTTCGAGCATCCCCAGAGCGCAGTCCAGCGAGAAAAATCTCTCCGTCCCAGGTCTCTCCATTGGCGGTGCCGAGCCGGTCTCTGACGGCGAGGCGCGTTTCCGGGCTCTAGTTCAGGCAACTGGACAAATTTACTGGATCGCTGATGCCGAGGGGCAGCTGACCATCTCAGACGGATGGTCGGCTTTCACCGGCCAGACCCCCGAGGAGGCTAGTGGAGACGGCTGGACCGAGGCGATACACCCTGATGACCGCGCGTCGACGGTAGCTGAATGGAAGGTAGCAGTTGTAAGGAGGCAGCCATATCGCCAGGAGCGGCGCATGCGTCGAACTGATGGCGACTATCGGATAATGCTGGGACAGGCTTATCCGGTACTCCTGGCTGATGGAAACGTCCACGAGTGGGTAGGAGCGGAGACCGATGTCACCCTGCTAAAGGAGTTACACACCTATGTAGCGGACGGCCAGGAAGAGTTCCGCATTACCTTTGAGCTGGCAGCTGTGGGCATTGCCCATGTACACCCGGAGGACGGACGTATACTGCGTGCCAACCAGAAGCTCAGTCAGATTCTGGGCTATACCCCGGAGGAGTTAGTGGGCCGTAAATTTCAGGAGCTGACCTATCCACCCGATCTCGACGCTAATCTGTCATTGTTTGAACGGTTGCTGGCAAGCGAAATCTCGGTCTACACACTTGAAAAGCGCTACATCCGCAAGGATAGAACTCTGGTCTGGGCCAATCTCACCGCCTCGCTCAAGCGGGATCAAAGCGGTAATCCCCAGTTAGGCATTGCCGTGGTTGAGGACATCACTGAGCGGCGCCTGCTGAAGGAAGAGTTGAGTTCGCGAGCTCAGGAGTTAGAAGCTATCTTCGCCTCAATGACCGATGGTTTGCTCGTACTTGGTACCGATGGAGGAGTTTTGCGCCACAATCCCGCCTATGCGGACCTGGTGGGCTGGCCAGACAGCTCCGCCTTGTATGAGATGCCAACCGATGAGCGACTCCGCGCCCTGCACATTCGTGATGCGGCCGGCGAGGCCATCCCTCTACATCAACTAGCCACTCGCCGTGTATTGCAAGGGGAGACGGTAGCCGAAGACCAAATCCTGCGGAGACGAGATGGTCGCGATGTCTATGTTCAGACGCGTGGATCACCCCTTACCGGCAGTACCAGCAGCATCAATGGGGCGGTGATAGTTGTGCATGACGATTCTCTGCGCCGCGCTCTCGAGGATCAGACCAAGGAGGCGCTGAGCGCTCTGCTTCGCATGGCCGAGCTGCTGGTGGAGTACCCCCCGGAGAGCGGTGAGCAGCGTTCGCAGCTGGTGGAACGGCATCTGGCTGAACTGGCATGTTCACTGCTGGGCTGTCCAGCGGCAACCATCATCACTCTGGACCCACATACTCTGGCAATGCACGTGGCAGGGACTGTAGGCTATACCGCTGAGCAGGAAAAGCGCCTGGACAGCGTCGTCGCTTCCTGGACCTACGCACCTCCTGATCTGGCCGAAATCGCTCGCTTGATGGCTGGAGAAACCCTGATCTTGGACGTCACTCAGTCTGTCCCCAGGGAGCAAGCCGCTTTCTTTGGGGTCAATGAGGTTCTCGCCGCGCCTATGAGACTGGGTAGTCGCTTGATTGGGATGATTATCTTTAATCCCAGCACCCAGGCGCACACATTCACTCCGCAACAGGTAGCGCTGGCCGGAGCCACTGCCAAGATGGTGGGGTTAGTGGTTGAACGCGAGCGACTGCTGCATGAGCGTGAGGATGCGTACGCCTATGCATTGGCGCTGCAAGAGTCCAACCGGCAGATGGATACCTTTCTTGGAATGGTTAGCCATGAGCTCCGAACCCCTCTGGCAAGCCTGAAGCTGAGTGTCCAGGCGATCCGGCGCCGCCTCGAGCGTGCCGCGTCGGGTCCTCTGGATGCGGAGAACAATTGGTCGGTGCTGTATGCCGCACTGGAGCAGCTGCTGGCAGGCGCCGAAAGGCAGACTCTTCGCCTGGAGAGACTGCTCGAGGACCTCCTGGATGCCTCGCGAGTCAAGGAGGGCCAGCTGGCACTGCGATTGGAGACAGCCGACCTGAATGGTCTGGTGCAGGCCGTAGTAGCTGATCAGCAACAGCTTACACCCAAGCGCTTGATTCAGCTGAGTACGCCGGCTGCATCACAGCTGGAAGTCCAGATGGATAAGGATCTTATCAAGCAGGCGGTAGCAAACTACCTTACCAACGCTTTAAAATACTCAGCTTCGGAACGACCAGTTCTGGTCGGTGTGGAGCAGGAAGCCGGAGAAGCAAGAGTGTGGGTGCGCGATCAGGGACCGGGAATAGCTCTGGCCGACCAGGAGCGAATCTGGGAGCGTTTTCAGCGGGTGCCTGGAATAGAGGAGCAGAATGATACTGTTGGCGGACTGGGACTGGGGCTCTATGTGACCAAGATGCTCGTCGAACAGCATCAGGGGCGGGTAGGTATCATCAGCGCCCCGGGCCAGGGTTCTACCTTCTGGTTGAGCCTACCGCTGGCGCAGCAGTGAGTTCACATTTAAAAAGGAGTAAGCACCAGCTATGGACCTCATCAACCTACACGATTATGAGCTCCTGGCCCACGAGCGCCTGGAACCCAGTACCTGGGCGTATTACTCGAGCGGCGCTGGTGACGAGAGTACCCTCCAAGAGAACCAGGATGCCTTCAGGCGGATCAAATTACGTCCTCGTATGCTACAGGGTGTACCGGTAGGTGAGACAGAGACCACCGTCCTAAATACCAAAGTGAGCATGCCTATCTTGACTGCTCCGACCGCCGTGCAGGGATTAGCCCATGCTGAGGGCGAATGCGCAACCGCGCGGGCCGCCGGAGAGGTGGGTACGCTTATGGTTGCAAGCACCGAAACTACCTTCAGCCTGGAGGACATAGCCAAAGCCGCGTCTGGCCCGCTTTGGTACCAGCTCTATACCTACCAAGGACAACGACAATTCGCCGAGAGCCTGGTGCACCGAGCCGAGCAGGCTGGCTTTCAAGCCCTCGTCATCACCGTAGATTCGCCGGGGTGGGGCCGCAAGGATCGCTACCGGCGCGTTGGCGAACTGGACCGTCAGCGGTTAGTGACTGGCAACTTCGCTGGCGTAGAGGCTGGTACGCCGCTAGAGCCCGCTGCCCTTAGCTGGGATGACATTGCCTGGTTGCGTTCGCTCACCTCACTGCCGCTAATTCTCAAAGGTCTCCTGAGAGCGGACGACGCTCGTGTAGCTCTTGAGTATGGTGTCGCCGCCATCATCGTCTCCAATCATGGTGGTCGCCAGCTTGATGGATCAGTCTCCACAATAGAGGCGCTGCCGGAGATAGTTGAAGCCGTCGCCGGAAGATGTGAAGTCTACCTTGATGGCGGCATCCGACGTGGCACGGATGTGCTGAAAGCGCTAGCACTTGGAGCACAGGCCGTGTTGGTGGGACGTCCAATTCTCTGGGGGCTGGCGGTCGATGGAGCCGAGGGCGTAAAGGCGGTGTTGCAGTTGCTGCAAAGCGACTTAGCGCTGTCCATGGCTCTGGCGGGATGCTCAAGCATTTCCAGCATCACCCGTGACCTGGTGATTCTCTAGATTCTGGCCCGGCAGTACCGGCGCATGGCTTCGGCCAACTGCAGCTCAATTCCAGGTGTAACCTGATCCGGCGGCAGCCGCACCAATCAGCCGAGGTAACGGTAATCACTGTATCGTGCTCTCACGCTCTCGCAATCACAGCTGACGAAGCCGCAATCCCAAACTATACCTACACTGCAACTCAACAAAAATTGCCTACGGCGGTTGCAAATATCAGCGATGTGTGCTACTCTCTACCTGCTATTTGCCATTATTTCCCGCGGGGCAGGGAACCTTACTGTCAGGCACGCCATTGTACCGTAGGCGCACTACAGTTTCCCGCAAGCGGGGTAGACAGTGGGTGTAAGCTGTAGCTGTCTGGTAAGAGCCTCAGCGGCGCTAGACAAGCTCTTCCTGCATAAATAGGCCGTATTATTTAGGAGCCACTGGTCGCCGGAGAGGAGTGATGAATTATGCGAGCGCTACGTCTGCTCTTTATTTTCATGGTCTTACTGGTGCAGCTCTTTACCTCGATAGTTGTGACCCTCTCCAGCGAACAGATTCTGCGAGCGTTACACACGCCTCAGACTCTCACCGGATTAATTAGCGGAAGTCTTAGCGTCATCTTCATGGTAATCCTCATGGCTGGGCTCTTCCTGCCTCAGTTTGACCGCATGAGCAGGTTCATCCAGCTAATAGATAGCGCCCGCGACATCGTAGAGCATGTACGCTCCAACGAGCCCCTGGATCCAAAACTGCTTGACTCCTACCGCAATCTTGCCAAAGCGCGGACATGGGGAGCAGATGGGAACAGCCCTACAGCGCCCACTACCAAGCGAGCCGCGGCCGTGCGCAGGCAGCCGCCAAACTCCCAAGATGAATGGCCCTACGGCAGGTAGCCGACCGGGCAATCAGACGACCGATAACTCACGCGCAAAGATACTGCGAAGAGATACTGCCAGAGGAAATCATGGCTTACAATTGGTCAAAATACTCAAACATGGTCAATACAGTCAACCGGCTGGTATCACAGAAGGAGCCTAGCTGTGCACGGTCATTATACATCCCCTCCTCCCCCATCGGCACGCTCCCATCGGCGTCCCACGGGTATGCGCGTTAGCATTGGTATGCGTGACGTCCGCTCGGTCTATCTGGGCGGCAATATCAACCGCAACGACTGGCGCCGCTCCCTCGTCGCCGGCCTAGGCGCAGTCGGCGTTGCCCCTGCCTATCCCGTTCCCGCAAATTCGCTCTGGCCGGTGTTGCCTGGTGCAGTGGTTGGCCGCTTCGATTACGTGGGGCCCTATTCCATCTCCGGCGATCCCACCGACGATGCCGAGTGGAACAACGAGAATGCTGATGAAGGCAGCGAGTGGGTCGTCAGCGGTCCGCTCTATGCCCCACAGCGCGGCCCGCGCGTCAGCAGTGATCCCGCCGCTCCGTATAAGCAGGGGGGACAGACTCAGCCCTCCTTGGGCCAGACCACCTCCTCGCAGGAGGTCTGGTGGCCCCTGGTCCGCGCCGCCCGCCAGGTAAAGCGTCTGGTGCTGGAGGCGCTACACCAGACCGACCTGTACTTTGCCTGGCTGGATACGCCCATGTGCGCCTCGACGCTGACCGAGGTCGGCTGGGCTCAGTCCAATGGGAAGATCCTCTGGTTGGCGGGGCCGCAGGCCTTCGACGAGCTGTGGCTGGCCTACACCATGGCCGACCAGTATTCCTTCCGCTATCGTAGCCCCGCCGACGCCTTTCAGAATATGCTCCAGCTGGCGGTCTCGAGCGGCTTCTGACCGGCTGGCAACTTCGGCGACTCTGCGATCGGCACGAAGTCTGGCGTAGCCTACCGGCAGCATCCTGCACCGCGGTGATCCAGCTGGTCCACGCGTGGTCACCTCTGGAATCGAATCTCTCTGATTCTCCATAAACCGCATTTTCAATAGCAGCTTCATTCTTTATACTAACAGAGGCGTCTATCGCTCGGTACCGGTACGCTGAGAGTTCGCTAAGGGAAACTGGCTGATGTCCTGCGGGAGTGTATTAGTCTAGATTTTCCCTGCAATTGGGATAGAGATACGAACGCCCTGGACAATGTTGATGTCAGATACTCACCCCTAGAAGGAAGTGATACCGCCTCCTCCTGGGTCATGGTAGAACGTTCCGCTGCTTAATCTCCCTGCCCACTGCAAGGGCAGAAGCGAGGCACGCGGAAGCCGCACTTCCCACCACAAACACTCCAAGAGCCAGACCACTAGTCAAATGTAAGAGGTGGCTATTGAGCACTGTCAGAGAGATTTCACTGGCTAATACTGCAGTGGCCAACGACAGAACTACTACCAAGTACACAGAGCGATTACCGGCGTGTCGAACTGCGCTAAGAGCGATCAGGAGCAGGAGGACAAAAAAGAGTACATACCAGCCAACGAATGCAGTGAGAATGGTTCCGCGTGAGGCCTGAAAGAGACTCTGGTAGAGGAGAATACACCGATCGTTTATCACCCCGCACTTATACAGGACGTGGATAGGAGCAAACACAAAAATGGCAAAACCAATCACACCCGCGCCGGCTGCTACTACGCCCAAGATGGCCTCTGCCCGTGGTAGATACGTCATATGCGCTCTCTCCTCGCGGTGAGCTGCGCCCGCTCGGCGTGGGTCACATACCGGTCGAACTTGGAGTGAGCAAGCACCTGTTGCAACCCCTGGAGTAGCGGAAGCGCTACGAGCACTTCACCATGTTTCAAAGCATAGCCAAATGCTTGGTCGGGAGTGGAGTTCGTAAATACGAGCGCTTCCAGCTTCCGCTGAACTTCCGGCGAAGCGGTCTTGAAGATAGGCGCAGGTGCTTCGTCCATGTGCAAAGTGATGGGTTCAGCGGCCATAGGGTACCTTCTTCTGGGAAGTTCACTGGGTGTTTTGCGCTCAGTATGCCACATCAGGGACGGAGACGTATACGCTTGTGCGGTGAGAGCCGATCTCGTTCAGCTCAGCCACTAACGCTTGGGGGGCATCATCGGTTATGGTAGATTGACGGCATGAGTCAGCCGTTGGGGTAGTGCGTCTATTGCGAAAGATGGGTACACGTGATGGCGATGGTTCGAATCGGCTCAATCGTCCTGCGAGTGGATAATCTGCGGTGCCAGACCGAATTCTGGGCGGCTGCTCTCGACTACGTACCCCGTGAAGAGCAGAGCGACGACTTCGTGGTGCTGCGCCCCCGGAACGGAGTTGGACCCAACCTTTCCCTCGACCAGCACCTCTCGGAGGTCCATATTCCGCCACGCATCCACCTTGACCTGTACACCGACGACCAAGTCGGAGAGGTCAAGCGCTTGACCGCCCTGGGCGCCACCGAGGTACATTGGAGCAAACGACCGCCGGGCGCTGACTATGTGATTCTCGCCGACCCGGAGGGCAACCGCTTCTGCGTCGTGGACACTACCCGGTAGCCGTTTGGCGCCCTGCACTCGGTCAAGCGGCGCCCCGATGCAGTCGCAGCTATCGGTCTGGCAGGTATGCCTGTCGCGTGTCAGCAGAGAGGCACATGAGGGTCCTAAGTACAGGCCATCATAGGGCCGTTCCGCCGTTGACAGGAGGAGCGACACCAGATAGACTGAGAGTGGGACGTGAAGCCCATGCGTAGTCCCATCCCAAGCCCACGCATCCAGTTCACTTGACCGCTGAAGAAGTCAAGTCGTTTCACCAGCTAAGCAGCTCATCCGAGCGCATAGCACACCGGAAGCGGTGGCAGTGCGTGCGCGGATCATTCCGAGAGGAGAGCCACAGTCTGACCAATATCCTCACCACGCTCTCCGTCTCTCACGTCGTGCAAGCAATCATTGTCGGCGGCGTGCTGGCGTTTCTCACGGCACAAGTCATCATGAATGCCGTGGTGAAAGCCATGACGACGACCGTCAACGGGTGGAGCACCACCGTGAAAGCCGGCCAGCCCGGAAATGGCATCCTCCTCCGGGCCGCCTGTGCCAGAACCCTGCCCGCCGTCAATGTGGTGCAAGAGGCTGCGTACTGGACGACGACCAAGGACAGCGCGGGGCGGACTTTGCGCGGCCAGCGCGAGTACATCCTGCAGTTTCCGGTAGGACAACTCCCGCCGAACGAGGCTTTCTGGTCGCTGACCATGACCGATGTGGTAGGTTACATGATGCGTAACCCAATCGATCGCTACAGCGTCGGCAGCAGCGTAGGCCTCGTGCCAAATGCCGATGGTTCAATCGACATTTATATGCAGCGCGCGGCTCCCGCAGGGCATGAGTCCAACTGGCTACCGGCACCGGCAGGCAACTTCAAGCTGATGCTCCGCGCGTATGTGCCCGGCCGTGCTGTCCTCGACGGCGAGTACCACGTGCCGCCAGTCAAGCGAGTGCGGTGATGTGAGATGAACCGGTTGATTCTGAAATACGCCTATCCCATTACGTTCATCATATTGGCAATCCTCGCCTGGGTCGTCTACAGAATTTTTTCTGCGGGGGGGAGCGGGCTCATTGGGTTCGTCGTCGTGACCGTCATCGTCTGGGGACTCGGCACGGTCGTGTTCATTTATCTGTGGCCAACGTTCGCGTACAGTGCCTACAAACGAGCGATCGTGCAGCATGGGCCCGGCGGCCCCATCCCCGTCAATACGCTGTACGCGGTGCCCAATCGCGTTTCGCCCGCGGCATCAAACGCCAGCCTACTCGCCACCGGGACCGACGACGTGCTCTACATCGGCGGCTGGCTCGACCTCTCCAAGGGGCCGCTCGTGTTGCACGTGCCGGACATGGCGGGCCGCTACTACAGCGTGCAGTTTACTGATCCGTCGGACGGCGCTGATTTTGCCTACGTCGGCAAACGCACCACAGGAACCGAGGCTGGCGAGTACCTCATGAGCGGGCCGGGCTGGAAAGGCACGGTGCCGCCGGGCATGACCCAGATCGCTGCGCCGCACAATGCGGTGCTCGTGATCGGTCGTGTGTTTGTCGAGAGCGACCGTGATGTCCCGACCGCCTACGGGCTGGCGCAGCAGATACAGCTAACGCCACTCAGTCACTGAGAACCCGATGTCTTTCAGGATTTTCGCTCCATTGGAGCGCTGAGCCCATTTAACCATCGACTTTGTAGAGTTTTTCACAGGATGGCCCCAATAAGGCGATCACTTGCTCGTGGAACGGCTCGAGACCGGCGACAGCGCGGTGCGGTGGGCCGTTGGGGGGTGTGAACCCCACCAGGCTGATCCCTTCAAAACACTGGAACACCCAGCGCATCGTCGGGCGATCGGTCGGCTGTTTGAGCTGGTTGGGGATGGTCTGCCCGGTGGCGGCGAGCTGCGAGATAGAAGTTTCCATGCTCGATGGCCAGACGTTCGATGTGGTCACCGTTGAGGCAACACAGGTGCGTCCCATCAGCAGTCGCGATGTCGAGCATGCGCGGGAACTCCCTAGATAGGGAGCTGAGGCGAGATAGCTTTCACATATCTACGCAGGGGCATATCGACTGCAGATTAAAATCGCCAAAACAGTGTCGCCGATATGAATCTGGAGGTCGCGCAAACAAGAAAATGACCTCCAGAGACCTCCAGATTCGGGTGTTTTTGGAGTAATTTTAGCTACAATCTGCCAAGAAATGCGAATGCCCTGAGTGCTGTTGATTTCTGCACTCAGGGCACTTTTGCATGCTTGGGGGTGACCGACGGGGCTTGAACCCGCGACCTCCAGAGCCACAATCTGGCGCTCTGCCAATTGAGCTACGGCCACCATGATAGGAACCAGTGAAGTATAGCCCGACAGCCTAACCTCTGTCAACATATGTCTATGACCGGCAAAGCCCTACCCTGCGCGGCAGAAGCTACGTGAGCACGCCAAACAGCGGAGCCCCAGCGTCGCTCACAACCCGGCGAACACGTCATCTTCGGGCGTGGGATAATCCCGGTCAGAGATGGGCGCCGGCGCTAGCTCGAGCGTTTCCTTCCCCATGAACTGTCGCATCTGCTCGCTGGTAGCCCGCATCCATGGGCCATCCGCAGGCAATTGGGTGACGTGAGCCCGTATCGCCTGTTGCTTCTTCTCAAACTCCTCGTCACTGAGTGTTATGACCGTGGTGATCCGCTCCTCTGGTGTACCCATCTCCTCCACTGGAATGGTCGCAGCATTGCCTCCCGGTATGAAATCGCCGCCGGCGGCCTGTGCCTGCTCCCGCATTTGGAGCAATCGGCTACGGGGCATGGCTCCGAAATAGACTTTGCGCACCCGATGCGGTGACAGACCATCGGCTAGCTGTTCGGCATAGCGAGCGCTGTCGGCGGCCGCGGCGACAGCCGCGAGTGTCAGCCGGTGAACCGCCATGTGATCGTAGTGGCCATAGCCACCGTTCGCCGCAAAGGTCACCACGACGTCAGGACGAAAACGACGAATGTGGCGTACTATTCGCCCAGTTGCTTCTTCGGGATCCGCCTCGCTCAGGTGTCCGTCCCGGTAATCCAGGAACGAAATGTCGGTGACTCCCACAGCGGCACAGGCGCGCCTGAGCTCCTGCTCACGCACTTCTCCCAGATTTTGTGCCGTGGCCAGCGAGGGATCGGCTATCTCTCCCTCTTCACCACGTGTGGCGCACACAATTGCCACTGGATGTCCAGTACCCGTTGCCCGGGCCATCGTGCCTGCCTGCCCAAACGCTTCATCGTCGGGATGGGCCCAGATACCCATCATGCCTGCCTTGATTCCTGCGCTGCTCATCCAAACCTACACGCTTTCTCTATCGAGATCTATCGGTGTATCGATCTATGTATCGATCTGCCGATCACCTTGCTCATCCGCCGCCCGGAGGCAGCCAGCACCCGCTGCATGGGCCTACACATTGCCGCTGCTGGCCACGAATCCAGTTGCCGGTGTATCACGCTCTGGTGGCATGCTGCGAGGCATCGGCCGGAACTGATGACCGCCTTCCAGTGCGTTGGCGAGCACTTCATAGGCATCGTCTACTGGAACAAAGGTCATTTTCGAACGCAACTCCTTGGGCAGATCTTCGAGATCCGGCGCATTTCGCTTGGGTATGATGACAGTCGTGATACCGGCGCGGTGGGCTGCCAGTACCTTCTCCTTCAGGCCTCCGATCGGCAGTACCTTGCCGCGCAGGCTGATTTCTCCAGTCATCGCAACGTCTGAGCGTACTTTACGTCCAAGCGCCAGTGAGACGATAGCCGTCATCATGGTGACGCCGGCCGAGGGGCCATCCTTGGGAATGGAACCCGCCGGCACATGAATATGCAGGCTATTATCTTCGAAGACGCGCGGATCAATGCCAAGCAAGGTCGCGTTGGAACGCACATACGAGAGTGCGGTCATCGCCGATTCTTTCATCACGTCTCCCAGCTGGCCGGTCAGTGTCAACTGGGAATCGTGACTACGCATCATCGCCGCCTCGACAAAGATGATATCGCCGCCCGCCGACGTCCAGACCAGCCCAGTCACCACTCCCGGCCGGTCGATACGCTCGGCGGCCTCGGCAAAGAAGCGCTGGCGACCCAGCAGTTCGTGCACCCGTTCGGGTGTTATCACCGCCGTACCAGTCTGGCCCTCAACCATCTGCTTGACCACTTTGCGGCATATCGTGCCGATCTCCCGCTCCAGGTTACGGACACCAGCCTCACGGGTGTAGTCGCGTATGATAACCAGCAGCGCCTCATCGTCCAAAGAAACCTCATCAGGTATGAGCGCGTTAGCGGCTATCTGCTTGGGTAGGAGATACCGGCGAGCGATGTGCGCCTTCTCTTCTTCAGTATAGCCTGCCAGCTCCAGAACCTCCATGCGATCACGTAAAGGAGCGGGAATGGGATCGAGAGCGTTCGCGGTAGCGATGAACATCACCTTGGAGAGATCAAAGGCAATATCCAGGTAATTGTCTCGGAATGAATGGTTTTGCTCGGGATCGAGCACCTCTAGAAGCGCCGACGAAGGATCTCCACGCCAGTCTGACGCCACTTTATCTACCTCGTCAAGCATGAAGACCGGATCGTTGGTACCGGCGCGACGAATCGATTGCAGAATGCGCCCCGGCAGCGCACCAATGTACGTACGCCGATGCCCGCGAATCTCCGCCTCATCGTGTATGCCGCCAAGCGACAGACGTACGAACTCGCGACCAAGCGCGCGCGCAATCGAGTGGCCAAGTGAAGTCTTGCCAACTCCTGGTGGGCCGACAAAGCAAAGGATCGGCTCACGGTTCACCGGCGCCTTCACTCCTGCGGCACTGGAACCTTTCTCTTGACCGCCCTGGCGCTCTTCCCGGAGGCGGCGCACGGCGAGGTATTCGAGGATGCGGTCCTTGATCTTCTCTAAGTCGTAGTGATCCTCGTCGAGCACCTGACGCGCATAAGGCACATCAATCTTCTTGCCAGTACTCTTGTCCCAGGGTAGGGCAACCAGAGTATCCAGATAGCCGCGTATCACCCCATATTCCGGAGATATCGCCGGCAGCTTTTCGAGGCGTGAAAGCTCACGCTGCGCCTCTTTTAGGGCCTCCTCCGGCATATGCGCTTCTTCGATCTTCTCGCGCAGCTGGTTGATCGTGGCAACCTCATCGCTCTCTTCGCCAAGCTCCTCCTGAATCGCTTTGAGCTGTTCCCGTAGATAGTACTCGCGCTGTGCTTTGGTCATCTCTTCCTGCGCCTGGCTCTGAATCTTCTTGCCAAGCTCCAACAATTCCAGCTCACGGGTGAGGAATACCGTGACTTTGTCGAGCTTGGCACGTACCGAGTCCATCTCCAGGAGCTGCTGGCGCAGCGAGAGGTCCATCTGAGCATTGCTGGCAATGAAATAGACTACCTGGCGCGCATTTCCTAGGTTCATGGCCGCAAGGGCAAGCTGCTCGGGCAGATACTGAACTAGATTCACCAGCCGCTGGAACTGATCAATTACCGCGCGCTTGAGCGCTTCCGTATCAATGTCATCAGGGACGATTTCTGGTGAAAGATGGCAATGCGCTTTCAGGTAAGGTTGCTCGGCGATAAATTCGTCTATGACTATGCGTTCCAGCCCCTGGACAATGATCTGGACTGTGCCGTCAGGAATGCGCAAGATACGGACAATGCGGGCAACTGTTCCTATCCGGAAGCAATCGTCGGGTCCGGCGACCTCGACTTCGGCATCCTTCTGGGCTACCAACCCCACAAGTCTTGAACCGCCATGCATTACCTCATCAATCAATTGGATCGAGCGCTCCTTGCCGACACCAAGCGGTGATACCGCTGAAGGATACACAACCGTATCCTTGAGTGGTAGAATGGGCAATTCATCCGGTAACTCGACTTGTCGTTCTTCATCATTGTCGTCAAGGTCGCTTGCGTCATGTCCGCTCAGCAGGACAGTAATCGGACCGCTCTCCGATTCGTCTTCTTGCTCGCCCAACCTATCCAGCGGGGACGGGTCGGCCTGCGCCGATGGTCCATGGGGCAGAGATCGCATGGAATCAGGTTCCTCGTTGGCTGGGGAATCGGGCGGAGAATCGGTGACCGGCTCGTCGGCCGTCTGATTGTCATCGGACTGTATGCTTTGGTTCTCATCGTTAGCATGTGGTTTATCATTAAACATGATGCTGCTCTCCTAATCGGAGTATCAGTCTAGACCAGATTGTCCTGGTGGCACCATACTGTACCATGCTGTATGTCACCTCATGTTTTGGTGACCTCATATTTTTGTGCGTAACAGATACTATGCCATACAGGAGCCAAACCACGCAAGCATTCGATGATTTACTGATTTTGTTGCCGGACGCTGGTAGTGAAAGCTAGGCAATGAGTGGTCGTTCGAGTTACAATACTCTAAGCGCTCTCTCTGCACTATCTCGAAGCCGTGGGGTGTGAGCCTGCAAAATTGCGTACTTTTAGGATGTCCCGCTCGGATGTCCCGCGGGGTAGTATCATGAAACAAGAACCTCAAGCATCTCCAGAGGTCGCTTCCCCACCGACACCACCAGCATTGCCGGTAGTGACCCCACCATCGTCATCTCCCGCAAGTTCTTCACTGGCACCAATTCTGGAAGCAAAACCAGAGCTCGATCCGGGTGAAATCAGTGAAGCTACGGTACCAAGTCCGGCAGTTCAACCTCCGGAAGCAGGAACCGCTTCTAGCGCCCCACAGCATCCCCGTTTCGCGCTGGCGCTGTCGCTGATTGTGCTGGTTTTCGCCATACTCGGCGGACTGGTGTTTGCCTCATATAATACTGGACAGGCGGAGCTTGAGCCTGCTCGTGTAGCGCAGGCCTACTGCCGGGATCTGGAGTCGCAGCAATTCAGCGCAGCCTATGCCCTGCTCTCGTCTAGCTACCGGGTAAACCTGACACTAAGCCAGTTCATCCAAGTGAGCCAACTTCAAGATGCGGTAGATGGCAACGTGCGAGCCTGCCCCACTGCCGTCAGCCCCGGCCTGGACTTCTCCTTCGGGCTTCCCCAGGATCACGTCGCATTCTTGATAACTATCGCGCGTAGCAAGCCATTTACCGGGCACGTCGAACTTATCCGCCAACAGGGCGGCTGGAAGGTTGAGGCCATAGAGCAGTCACTGGAGGGAACCGATGTTGGTCCGCTTGTGGTGGCTAACACCTTCTGCAGCTCCGTGATACAAGGTGATTATGCTGCCGCATACCAGACGCTTTCAAGCCGCCAGCAAAGTCTGGCTTCTGAGACGGTGTTTGCACAGCAGTTCAAGTCCTCCTTTGGAGCACTCGTACGTCTTCGTAGCTGCGCCTTGGATTACGCGAGCTACCACGTTCAAGCCGGCTCCGCCGCCGTGTCCATGACCTTCAATCTAACGATCTCTACGCCGGCAACCGGCGCTCTAGCTACCGGCCTGGTTACAGTTCTTGACTTTACGCAGGAACAAGGTGGATGGAAGCTGGATGATTTCACCCTTCTGCCGCCGGCACAGTAGCATCGAGAATTGACTGGGGCTGGCTGGGTATGCTATAACCCTTGTATCTGAATTTATCCCGACCGCGAGGCTCTCTGTACCGGACAGAAGCGAGGATATTCCCATGTTCTTGCAGCGCCTCAGGCAACTGCTGTCACAAGTTTTCAGTCGCTTTACCGGGCGGCTACACTTACCACCCTCGAAATCGACGAATCCTCTGGAAAACGAGTCGCAGACGGCTACCCCAGTCGAATATCGTCAGAGTACAGATGCCGGTGTACCAGCCAGCGGCCTGGCTTCAGGTCGCTGGCTGGACGATACCCGTCGCATGCGTCCTCGACTGACTGCGACCAGAAGTTGGGCTACCTATGATCGACCATCCCAGGCAGCTCGCTTAATACGACCCGACTCTCTTCCGGTCTCATCGCCGCGGCCACCGGACCGGTCAGCGGGCCCCGACAATCCCGCTTACGAACCAGCTTCGACGGCACCTCAGCCGGAACTTAGGGAGCTACAGCCTGCCGAAGGAGTAGACCAGCAAGGCAAACCAGCGAGTCATCGCCAGCTCATGGCGCTCAAGTACCTGGTGCGGCTGGGTATCTACAATGAGGGCTTTGCCAGCGGCAGTATGCCCGACCAGTACCAGCACAGCCTGGGCATGGATGAACCGGACAACGGCTTCTTGCGGTCGGACAGTCCCAACAGTCCCGAGAACACTCCAGGATGACACCTGCTACCGCAGTGTGAGCCGGTTAGACCTTGGCCATGGCTGCTGCCAGAAGTTCGCTCAGATCCCTGAAAACCATGTGTGGACGCCGCGCACCGGTCGACTGCTCGGCCTGCTCGGGTGTGGTCAGTCCAGTTAGTACTAAAGCTGTGGTTACGCCGGCGGAGCGGCCGGCTACAATGTCGAGATCAAGGCCATCACCGACCATCAATGTCTGATCTGGCAAGACGCCGAGCAGGTGCATGGCTTCCAGAACTATGGCTGGCTCGGGCTTACCGATTATTTCCGCCCGCTGCCCGCTGGCGTATTCGAGCGCGGCCGCAATGGATCCCGTCCCCGGCAGGAAGCCATCCTCCACTGGCAAGCGTGGATCGCGATTGACAGCATAGAACGCCGCACCACCAAGTATCGCCTGTAATGCCCGGTGAAGCCGGCCATAGGTGAGGGAACGGTCCAGGGCCACTAAGATCGCGTCGGGAACCTGGCCTTCTGCGTGCTCGGTCCAGGCTACCTGTAGCCCAGCCTTCTCCATAAGCTCCTCGATAGGCGGAAGTCCCAGCACGAAGACACGCCCTTCAGGAAAGCGTTGCGCCAGCACGCGTGCCGCCACAGAGCCAGCGGTCAGCACGCGTCCCTGGGGGCGAGGCATGCCCAGACGCCACAGCTTGGCCTCTACCTGCTGCGGCGTGGCAATCGAATTGTTGGAAAGGTAGACCACCTTCTTGCCGGTAGCGTCCAGCCACTCTACCAGTTCGCGCGCACCGGGAAGTACCTGTTCGCCCCGGTAGACGACACCATCCAGATCCAGCAGATACGCGCGAAAATCCTCCATTACCCGGTCCTGTTCTATCCCAACAGCTGCTGGCGAATAGCCATGACTTCTTTGCGCAGGGCAGTATTGTCGTTAACTTCGCGCGCAATCTTCTCGCAGCCATGCAATATGGTGCTATGGTCCCGGCCTCCAAGCGCATTACCTATATCCAGGAGAGAAGCCTGTGTTTCTTGCCGCATCAGGAACATAGCAACCTGCCGCGGCACCACGATATGCTTGTCGCGCTGCTTACCGCAGAGATCTTCACGTGGAATACGATAGTATTCAGCTACCGTCTCGAGAATCTCGTCGAGGCTCACGCGCTTCTGTTGCCCATCGCTCGCGAGATTGTTGAGCGCGACCTTCGCAGTCTCTAGGGTTAGTGGCAAGCCCTGCAGCTGGTTCATGGCCAGGAGACGGTTGAAACTTCCTTCGAGGTCCCGTATATTACTTTGCACGCGGCTCGCGAGATAATCTATGACCTCGTCAGGCACACGCCGACCAACGGCATCAGACTTAGCGCGGAGAATCGCCACACGGGTCTCCAGATCGGGCGGCTGAATGTCCGCGATTAACCCCCACTCGAAGCGTGATCTCAAGCGCTCTTCCAGGCTGACGATGGCCTTTGGCGGCCGATCACTGCACATCACGATCTGTTTACTGGCCTCATAAAGGCTGTTGAATGTGTGGAAGAACTCTTCCTCGGTAGAATCTTTCCCAGCGATAAATTGGATATCATCTACCAGCAACACATCTACGGATCGGTACTTGGCGCGAAACTCTTCAGTCGTGCGATAGCGTATGGCATTGACGATCTCATTGGTGAAGGTTTCCGATGACACATAAAGCACTACCAAATGACGCGCCAGTGCCGTGTGGCCAATTGCGTGTAAGAGATGGGTCTTCCCCAAACCAACTCCACCATACAGGAAGAGTGGATTGTAGGCCTTCCCTGGAGTATCGGCAACCGCCTGCGAAGCCGCGTGTGCCAACTGATTACCGCTGCCGACGATAAATGTCGAGAACGTATATCGTTGGTTGAGCCGTGGAATCTCAATCTGAGACGCGTACGTGTGCGCTTGTCCCACACTGGTTGAAGGCGATCCACCGTTACTACGCCGGTAGCCGGCAGACGTGACTCCCTGCTCTGCGGTACGCGCCGGCTCTACCACTTCTGCGTACGCGGAGGCTTCTGGGACGATGTCGCCATCGTCCAACTCGTCATCATCCGCACCCGGCTGGGAAAAAGACGGCGTCATGCTGCCGGTGGAAGGCGACCCGCCCTCACTCGCTCCCCTATGTCCGCCATTACGTGAGTTCGGGTCCACGCTGGCAATGTACTGGCGGGTCACCGCTCCCGCGGCTACCGGACGTGGCTGAACTTCATCTGGGTTATCGAAAAGGGTTGGACCACCCGACTGACTGATGCGAGAACGTCCGCGCAGCTGAGAAACCGACGCCCGGTCTCGCCGGCTCTCTAAGGAGGCGGAGTCACTGCCGGATTCCGGTTCGCCAGCCACTACTTCGAGCAGAAGTGTGCAGTTACGTCCAGTTACGCTTGCGATTGCCGTTTCGATACGCTCGCGAAAACGGGTCTCGAGATGTTCTTTGGCAAAGGTTGTACGCACGCAAAGCACTGTGACACCGTCACGCTCTTCCGCCAGCCAGGTGCCGCGTAGCCAGGTATCGAATTGAGTAGGGGTCATTTGTTGTCGGAGCCGCTCCTGGGCGGCGAGCCAGACATGTGCATTGCTCACGAATTAGCCTGCCTAGAAGACCACTGACGAATTAGGATACATCGACGAAGATGTGACTGGAATAGTAGCAGATTGTTTGGCGCCGCCGCAAGCGTACCAGCGAATGGACTATCTTGGTACCAGGAGGACGTCTGACAGCCGTTGTGGTTACTATCCCTCGACCCGAATGGCAATCGCCTCTATCTCAACCAGGGCACCTCGGGGTAGACCCGCAACCGCGACCGTAGATCTGGCAGGCGGATCACCAGGGAAAAAATCGGCATATGTTTCATTCATCGCAGTGAAGTTGTCTAGGCTGGTGAGAAACACCGTGGTCTTGACAACCTGGCCGAGCGAGCTTCCAGCTGCCTCAAGTACCGCCGAGAGGTTCTCCAGAGCGCGCCGGGTCTGCACCTGCACATCGCCGGCTACTAGCTGACCGCTTGCCGGATCTAGAGCTACCTGGCCAGAGGCGAAAACCAATTCCCGGCTGACAATTGCCTGGCTATAAGGTCCAATCGCCGCTGGGGCACCGACCGTTGCGACACGTTCTCGTTGCATGGTATTGAGCTGCCTCCATCTGAATAAACTGTGAAAACCCCACCGTTGCAACCGATAGCTTATCCCAAGACATGCAAGAAAACAATACAGCAAAGTGCCAGCACAACCAAGCAGACAAGCACCCATATCGGCCAGAGAGGTGGCACCTGCTGCCGGTTATAGGCCAGAGCAATCGCCGGTGTCATACCGGCTCTCTCGGAGCCGCCATCACTGCTGCCGGAATATCGGG
>JBKQTH010000419.1:0-2978 GCA_052143275.1 Ktedonobacterales bacterium
GCCGCAGGCAAGGGTAACTGAATGATATTCTCATCGATTGCCTGCAACCCCGTACGAAAGATTCCGCACACCCGCAGCAGGGTGCTTTGCATCTCTTCTCCAGCTCCGTTGCCGGCATCGGTGCCAGGCAGCCGCAACGCCTGAGTCATGAGTACCACCTTGGAACCTGTCTTCACTTCGAGCGTGCGAGCCAAGTCGGCGCCAATGACGACGCCCGAGAGTTTGTCATTACTCAGATATGTTCCTTCGATCATCCGCTGCGGGATCAGGGATACAGCTCGTTCGTCTTGCTCTATAACCCCCATAATTCTCACGCCGGCGGAATTGGTTGAGGAGCTCATAAGGCCGGTGGCCAGAAGCCTGGGGCTACTACCTCGCACAATTTGCTTCATGGTTCCGGTCCGCAGAAACCCCTCGATCGTGGACACCGCTTGAGCTGGAAGCAGAAGTTCATCAGAGCTGCTCTCTTGATACCCTTTGGCCTCGATGACTACATGCCCTGGACCGAACCGCACGCCGTCTGCAATCGTTTGCTCGTGCCCGCCATCGAGCAGTCCCAACGAGATCAGCAGCAACGCAAGCCCCAAACCGAGAGCCAGTGCCGTCAACAGCGTACCTCGGGGATTACGCCAGAGATTGCGCCAGCTGAGTTTCACCAGAAGAAAAATACTCGTCACGATTAGACCTTACGAATCGCTTCCGTCGGCCGAAAGTGAGCGGCTCGCCAGGCCGGATAAAGAGCAGACACTAGAGCGGTGGCAGCCAGTCCGACTGCTGCCTGACCGTAAGCAGGAAAATCCTGCCGGCCGTACCAGAGGTGACCCACCACCACTCCCGCCACGGAGACGACCTCGCCGGTAGCGCCACCCAAGTCCAGACCATGCGCCTGCAAATACCAGAGAATCGGAATGCCAAGCGCCGCTCCCACGACCAGACTCGCCGCTGCCAGACCCGCCGCCTCCGTGAGGATCAGCACAATCACCTGGATGGGGCGCATCCCCAAAGCCATGAGCATGCCCAATTCACGAGTGCGTTCAACCACCGCCATGAGTGTGGTGTTCATTACACCGATGACCGCCAACAGGAAAAAAATAAAAAACAGGACAACCGTGATCCCGTGATTAAACTGGATGTAGTTCGCCAGTTCGGGCGCCAGCTCGGGCCATGCCATTGCTCGCACAGGAACCGTCTTGCTTAGCTGGACCCCAAGCGCGGCCGCCACGGCGGTGGCCTTCGTTACGTCGTTCAGCTTGATACCAACTTCATGGATTCTCGCTGGAGCCAGATCCAGAAGATTCTGTAGAGCAGGGAGCGACATGAGCACCAAACTCCGATCCACCGCATCAAGCCCGGTGTGAAACATTCCCACGACCGTGTAGACATCGTTGCCCATCGAACCGTCGGCCGCCTGCGTCAGCAGAACGATTTCCGAGCCCATCTCGATACCTATCGTACTGGCGAGTGTGTCTCCCATCACCACTCCTTTTGGCACCCGTGCTGTTACATAACTCCCTTTCACGATCTGACTATCCAGAGTCGTAATCTTCCGTTCCTGATCAGGGACGATTCCCATTAGCTCCACTCCGGCGGAGCGATGCGCCGCACTTAACAAAGCGTATCCGTATACCCGGGGAGCGGCGGCAAGAACCTCCCGATCGGCGGTTATGGCGGCTAGCATCGCGCTGACAGCGGTGCCCTTTCTCCCACCCAGGGTCTTCTGAACTGATCGGTTCGGGTAGTAACCGGGAGCGTGTACCTGGATCTGGGACATGACAAGACAAGTGCCGTTCTCGATCATCTGCCATCTCAGTCCCGCCATCAGGCACGCAACGAACAGCAGCATGGCATAGCCAAACGCGATGGCGGCCATCATGATGAAAGTACGCCGAGGATTGCGCCAGAGATTGCGCCACGCGAGATGTAGAAGCCGTCCGCTCATCACTTCAGGTTGGGCAGAGAAAACGTCCCCTCGCTGATCGGCACGTCGAACGCGATATCTTCGTATTCGATCGTCGTCTGCTGACCATTCTTGTTCGCTGGTCGCATGACCAGGCGCCTCGGAATGAGCCTGCCGCTCACGGTCGTGTACTCAGAAAAAGTAAGCTCCCGGACCAGCTCTCCAACCTCGTCATAGAAACCCTGCCATGCGGGCATCAGGTTGGCTTGGCGGAGCTGCAACACAATTTTCCCCCACACCACCGCCGCTTCCGGCTTCGGTGTCAGAGTATATTCATACACCGCAACCCCGCCGCGCTTTCCTTCGAAAGAGATGCTAATAGAGTAATCGCGCGTGAGG
Organism: Ktedonobacterales bacterium; assembly: GCA_052143275.1. GTDB lineage: Bacteria > Chloroflexota > Ktedonobacteria > Ktedonobacterales > JADMIN01 > JAJPKE01. The sequence goes on from JBKQTH010000419.1 coordinate 2,297, forward strand.
AAAGTCTCTTTCACGAGATCATCGATAGTGAAGTCGCTTCCCATCCACGAGGTCATTGCCATCGAAGCGGGAACGTTAACCGTGCGATTCGATTTCGGTAGATAGTACCAGATGTCGCTGCCTACCTTCAGGATGGCGGTGCCTGCTTCATCTTGAGGACTGGTGATGCGGACAAGAACCTTTTCTCCGAGCGACCAGATCTTCATCGAGATATCGCGTTGTCCATCTTCATTGGAGATCTGCATTTTAACGGTGGCGATGCTGGACTTGCTGCTAAAGAGGCGAGCTACCCGTTCCACGGTCTCGCGCGCCCCTTGATCGTCCGCAGCATGAGACATCAGAGCCACACTCGACAGTGCCAGCCCTAGAAGCATGACGACGCTCCTCTTCTGCCAACGCGTGAAAGTCATAGCTGGCCGACCTTGCGCTTGGTCACTAATTCGCCTTCGACCTCGACTGCTTCTTCCACGAGCGGTGTACCCATGGCTAGTCCCATCGGTATGCGGATCAAAAGGTTGAAGGCACTTACAGCAAGGGACAGCGCGAACAGATTGTCCTTGCTCGCGAACCGGGCAAAACCCAAGGTGAAGACCAACTGAGTCGTTCCGATTCCACCTGGTGAGATTGGCGAATTTCCGATCGCCACAATGAATGGCGTCAGTGCTAACGTCTGCATGAGCGG
>JBKQTH010000420.1:0-10255 GCA_052143275.1 Ktedonobacterales bacterium
CTACAAAATCGCCCGCTGTAAAGCCGGTCAGCTGGAGCGCGGTGTTAGGCGCGTTGGCTATGCCTGACGGAGAGCCGTGTAGGGCTGCCGCATGGCCCACGCCGGCACCATCCACCATTGTAGCATCCGCAGCAGCGGCTGTCCCGGGCGTACGAGCCGCCAGACGGCCACCCTGCCGCATGCGAACGGGCGGCGACCCAGCGACGGCGTGGGTCACGTCCCTGCGCCACGCGCATCCGGCTGCGGCCTGCACACGGCGACTGGCCGCACGTGGCATCCGCACGGCGTGTACGGCACGCGATTCTCACCAGCTGCCCGGAGCGCCCGACGCGCTACCGCACGGCACAGGCTCGCGCCTAACGCAAGCATTAGCGGGCGCCGCTGGCAGCTTCCATAGATCGAGACGAGGGGTGAGCTGGCACAACGTCAAAAATTCGCGCCCAGGTTCGCAGATATTCCCGCTGATTCGCCGCATCTCTATAGGGCATAGTTCCCTCACATTCCTTAGGAAATCTCTGATGCGAAATTACGCTGGATAGTGGTAATTCACCCCGGTGGATCCCAGGAGCAGCTGCTCGCCATACTACAACCACCTATCGCGAGTTGGTATCACCTGCCACGGCCACGACCGACTAGGGTGCCTATACGTGATACCATTTTGGGCTCGCGTGTTGGACGCCAACCCTTAGACGAAAGGGCTCCCCCATACGTCTTGTGCCAAGTACGTCAGTCCCCTTGCAAGAGCTTGAGGTCCTGTAGCTGTCCATCTGGCAAGGTGTAGCCGGTGTGCATTGCGAGCTGCGTCTCCTTGGAGACACAGGTGACCACAGCGTCGGCGATGCTCCCCTGCGTCGTGATAGCGTCAGGGAAAGGCCAGGGATTGTTGTAGTACTGAGTGATGCTGCCGTCCCGTCCGAAGTCGATGACATGCACGTCGAGCTCTCGCCCCTGGGCGTCCGCCGCAACGAACGCCGTTGGCCGACGATCTGGTTCCCCGTCCAGCCAGCGATTCTCCTCCCACACATATTGCAGGGTGAAACCATGCTCGTCGAGCACCTTCCACAGCAGGGGCAGGTCGCCCAGCGCCACCAGAATATCGAGATCTTTGTGCGGCCGGGTCTCGCGGTGGAGCAGGGCGTCCACGCCCCAGCCGCCCATCACCCAGAATCGGATGCGGTGCTTTTCCAAGAGCCTGCACAGGGCAACAGCCTCGTGAGCTGAGAGCATGCTCGGTTTCTCTCCTTCCGGCTGGTACTTCGATCGCTCTTCATCCTGCCTGGACACCGCACCCTCCGATGATCACCATACTACAACAGTGATGTGGGAAAAGTGGTCTGTGTCCACAGATGGCGCTGAAGACGGTCCGGATCACCGCCAGGAAAGGAAATCCCTCCTTGATCGAGGGAACGTCGGTGATGTCAACGAGGCAATGCCGAACCCGCCGGAGCAGCCATTGACCGCGCCAGCTGGAGGAGCCGGACCCCAATCAGGATATGCCACACGACCAGAAAGGGAGCAGCGGCAGGGACCAGGATAATACCTACCAGGGAGGTATACTGTGCCGGCACGAGGAGGAAAGCGAGACAAAACGTCAAATCGAATGAACTAGCTATGATTCCCATACTAGCGGTTATACGGTTGAAGACAGCGCTCCGAAGCATGACCACCGAGCTGAGGAGGCCGGCAAGCGCCACCAGCAAGAAACTCAAGTAGATGCCAGTGCCCCAGTTATTGATGGCAAGCATCGCCTGCCCAGCGGCCAATAACTGACTTCTCTCTGCCACAGTGGTCGCGGCTGTATACTGGTTGCTCAAAAACAGCATAGAGAACGCCTGATTGGATGCGAAGTACAGTGCAATCCCTAGCAGGCCGAAAGGTTACGGCTACAGCCATGACGGAAGGGCTGGCTCGTCTCAAGGCGCCGTAGAGGGCGAGAAACGTGACCGCCACCAGCGCATAGTCGACGATGTCGAAGACATTGAGCAGGGCGGCGATTCCCCCCGCTCGGTAGAGACCTTGCCACCGGACGTCTACCGTATTCGCCATAGGAGATGTCTCGATGGGCTTGAGGAAGGCGTCTGGGGATTTGCTGTCGGATGTTTTCATGGCGCGCTCCTCTCGCGGTCATTCCCATAGACTCCACCGCAGACCATCGACATCACATAGGCGTCACATCCGGCGGCGTCACATCCGGCGAAGCGAACATCTTGAGTAGCATCGCTATCGGTCTGGAAGACGGACGGCCGCTCTCTGCCTAGCGTATAGTCGAGACTGGATCCGGCTTATCGGCCCTCTGCTTCACGAGCATGGAGACACTGGCGAGGAAGAACCAGACCAGCATTGCCCCTTGAGCTATGAACGTCACATAGCCGCTGGCGGTGTAGAATCCAGTCAAGTCGGTGCCGCCAAAGATTGAAGGAGCAGCCAACAGATTGACCGCTGCGGCGGCGTAAGCCGCCCAGCCGATCCCGGCAGGGAGCGCCCTGGATACTAGAATGGCGTAGCCGGCTGAAGCCAGCAGTAGTGCCGACATGATGAGCCCAATAGCGCCATAGAGGACGAAGCTGCCCACCATGAGGCCTTTGACGGCGGCGGGATCGGCCCTGGCTACCGTGTCTAATGCCGCGCCTCCCTGTAGCGCATCGCCGGCCAGTTCCAATACGAGAACGGCCACACCGGCGCCAAATACCAGCGTAGCCAGCCACTCGTACTCCGGCCGCGCATTCCGGATCTGCTGGCGGAACCCGGCCAGGAAAATCAGGAGGCAGGCCATGATGAGCGGATCGACCAGGGTAGCGCGGGCAAGGATGAAATTGCTTGCCCGGCTCACCGACTCGCTGAACTGGGCACTATCTTGTAGCTGAGATGACGGCTGCGGGCCCAGGAAATAGAGGGGAAGCCCCGCCAGGAACACAAAGAACCCGGCTACCCCAAACGTGCCAGTAACCCGCCGCACGGTTCCGTTATGCATCATGGGATCAGAAATTCTCCTTTGCCAGTTGCAGGAGCCGCCAGCCAATTAAGATGTACCAGAGCAGCGAAAGCAGGCCCGAGATCCAATAGGCTGGCGCACCAACGGCTTGCGGTATAGAGGCGAAGGCCAATCCAAGGTAATAGACCAGCACAATCGCATTGGCAAGTATCCCTACCCAGGCGGTCACATTGCCGAAGACGCCACCGTGGAACATGACCGCTGCCACGATTAGACCGGCAATGCCGATGAGCATGAATGCCATGAAAGTGCCGGTTCCCGGCCCGACTTCTTCAGCAAGCATCCCCTGGCCGGCCGCCAAGATGAGAGATCGCTGCGCGCTCGTCGCCGCCGCCGCATACTGCGAGCTTAAGGAGAGCAGCGAGAAGGCGGTTTCGGTAGCCAGGTAGACGGCGATGCCAATGACGGCTAGGATGGTCGCAAGAGCCATAGTCGTGGCGCTCGCGCCTCTCAGGGCGACATAGACGGCGAGAAACATAGGCACTAACAGTGTCAGCGCGGCAATGTCGAAGAGACCAAGGTCGAGCAGTCCCACAAATCGGTGCTGCTGTAGCAGTGTGAACCAGCCAATGACAGTGCTGGGCGGCGGCCCCACGGTGGAAGAGGCGATGACTCCAAGCAGCGCCGCGACGATTTCCAGACCTGCGGCCAGCAAGGCAGCGGCTCCACCTACCCGGTAGAGCCGCTGCCACTGCGCAGTTCCCGTTTCGGCTATCGCAGGAGACGCGACCGTCTTCTCGACTGGGGACTCATCTCGTGGCTTCCGGCGGGCGCCCGGTGAGGTCACGTTGGATGTATTCACGGCGATGCTCCTCTTTCGTCCATGAGTGAACGATACTACCCATAGCTCACACTGGAATCACAGTAATCGGCTCTGGTATCTCACTCGCGTCACTCGCTTTCATCCCTCAGGCCATGCTGGGAGAACACCGCCGGTACCCGCAGCGTCTGGCGACGAATACGCTTGAGTCCATACTGGCAGTGCGACACCTGTGCGGGCACCTTCACCAGATCCAGGACGGGTAGGGATACCTGGCGGGGCTGGTGTGCCACAAGTAGGAGCAGCGACGTTCTCCCTTCTGCCCGCCGGTGGCGCGGAGTCATTGCCGGCATCGTGCGCTTCCAGGCCGGGCGGAACGACGGAACACCGCAGATGCGGAGGAGTTGAGGCGCCAATAGATAAAGTCCAGCTCAGTCGTCATCGAACAAGATTCTACACTGGCATGACTGTCCGGACTGTCCGCATGAATTGCAGTAGTGTAGAATGAAGCCACTATGGACCTGCAGAAGATACAAGACGCCATTCGCGCTGGTCACATACTGGCAGGTGGTCACGCAGCTCGCGAAGCAGCTGCCGATGGCGTTACACTCGCCGAGGTGTGGGCTGGCATCCTTAGTAACAGCGCTGAGGTGATCGAAGACTATCCGACTGACCGTCGGGGCCCTAGTTGTCTGATCTACTGTAGGGTACTCGGTGAAGCCCACCATGCAGTGGTCGCATACCCGAGTCTGCCGCAGGCACAACAACGTGGGTATACGGCGCTAGCCTTTCTCATCACCTGTTATCGTCCTGGCGGGGCACAGCATGCAGCGAAGTGGTCAGCCGATTTCAAGAAACGAGTCCAGCCATGAACAAGCATAAAAGAGAAGAAAGACTCAACGTTGAAGGGGTGATCTGTCCTCGCTGTGGCATTGGGACCCTATCGCCAGCGACAGTCAATGAGACCCTTCGTGTTGGAGCGAATGCTGTGGAAGTCACCGTCGACGCGAACGTCTGCAGCTACTGCGATGAGCACTGGCTTGATCTGGCTGCTCAGACCATCATTGATACCGCGATCCGACGTCTACGCGATGGCGACACGTCTCACCTGGAGGCCATCGGAGAACTGTATCGCGCCTCCTAGACCAAGGTTGTACCTCGGAGGTACAACCTTACGCGACCGCCTGGCGCTGCTTTCTCGGCCTCGCGTGCGGCCGCTGCCTGACACTCCGCACGCGCGCTAAAGCGCGACGGGTTCTCGGTTCATCCCCGCAGGCCCCCCCCGCGCGTCCATGCAAGCGTGTAACTCCTGCGCTGCCACATCACCGAGCACGTAGTACATAGGCTATAGGCTATAGGCTATAGGCTATAGGCAATGCGACTGTGCCGGCCCGTACGCCTCGCGAGAATCTGCATGGACAGCCCGTCACCCCGAACAGCGCAAGCAGTAGTGTGTATCCTTGGCCCGCATGAAAAAGACAGGCGTGCGCAAACAGCTCCCCAGCACACAGACAGTTGAGTGCATCTGTTAGCAAAATGGACAGCGTTGACAGTCATGCTAGTATTGCACCAGCGATTGCTTGTTGTAAAAGTCGAACTAGTGCGACTGACTTGGTCGCGATACGAGAGGAAAGCTGCCATGATGCGATACCTGGTACGTCGCTACGTACTGATTGCTGCGTGCGTTTGCCTCGTCCTTGTCGCTGGACTTGGCGTTGCTCGATCAGTCAGTGCAGCTCCGAGCAGTGCAGCCTCGAGGGCTGTGGCAGTTTCGAGGGCCACACCCATTCACAGCCGGATTCTTCCCTACAAACCTAGCCGCAACGGCACCTATGCTACCGCCTATGCCGCTGATCAAACGCTCACCGATTGGCCGCAGGGGGGCTTCGATGGATCGGGCGCGCGCAACAACACAAGTGAAACGATCCTCACTACTGGCAATGTCGGCGGGCTCACTGTGGCCCCAGGGTGGCCGGTGCCAGTGGCCAATCCTCAAACAGTGCAACCAATCGTCCTCGGCGGCAACCTCTACACACTAGGCGGTAGCGAAGTGGCTACCCCTCAACTTTTCGGCATGAATGCGATGACAGGCGCGCAGTTTTTGCCCACCTCCTCGTCCCCGTACATGGGCAGAAACCCGAGTGGCCTAGGGGGTGGCCTAGCAGGCAACTCAGGAACCGTGTATACAGTTGGTTACGACAGCCGAGCCTACGCCTTCAATGGCACTTCAGGAGCGGAGATTGGAGATCCGCTCTACCCTGGTGCCTACTACAGCGGCGGTTTTTCCACTGGAATGGCTATCGCCGGCAGCTTTGCGTATGCAGGACTAGGCGGGCAGTTGCTCGCTATCAATCTGAGTACTGGGAAGGTCATCTGGACACTCCAGACCGGCGACGAGATCGAGACGACACCAGCAGTGACCGGAGGCGTGGTGTACGCGACCTCATCAGATGGCCGCCTGTACGCGGTCAACGCAACCACTGGGACGTCACTGCCAACCTGGGGGAGTACGGTACCTGGAAGTATGGGGAATGTGGTCGTACCTGGCGGAACCAGCCCTCAAGCCCAAGTTGCTGTTGCCAACGGTCTCATTTACATCGTCTGCTTTGACAATAGGATCAGAGCCTTCAGCACGACTAATGGCAGCCTGGTGTGGACCTCTCTTCCTGGCAATTACAACAACATTGGAGAAACTGTCGCAGTCGGCGACAATCTCGTGTTTGTTGCGGGTCAGGATTCCTATGGGAACTCGGGTGTTGTTGCCTTCGACGCGTCAAACCTTGAGGAGGAGTGGGTAGCCGTCGACCAATATGGGGGTGGGCCTCCTACCCTCGCAAACGGAGTACTCTACTTCGCAGACTATAACGGTGATCTGTACGCCTTCAACGCGAATGGGTGCGGCGGTCCAACGGTCCCAACGGTCCCAGCGGTCCCAACGGTCTGCCCGACGTCGACGGCGCTCTGGCAAACCACGGTGCAGGGAAATCCTGGACCGCCAATTGTCGTCAATGGCATGGTGTATGTTCAGAGCTCGATGTATGATCAGACCACCCAATCCGAGATTGGCTCTGTATACGCCTTTTCCCTACCCTAGTTAGGCGCATGCCTGGTTTGTACACGCCTGTAGCCAGGAGTAAGACCATAAGACGCTCCTGGCTACAGGCGCAGTTTGTGCCAGTTTGTCGGCGTGAGCCACTGGGGTGAGCAGAGTGCTGCAGCTGGCTAATTGAAACCAAGCAGACATAGTAGGTGCGCAGCACACAGATGGCTGAATGGCCTGCTAGGATGGTTGGTTAGACTCCAGAAACGAGTAGACGGTCGATTGGTTTACCTTGGTTGGAGAATCTAGGAATAATGGGCACTGAGAGCGCGTTGGGATCAAAATTGGCGAAATGATGGTGGTAGCTAATTTACTTACCCAAAGCCAGAAAACTACACCGGGAATGTGGCCATGTTGCTATAGCGAAGGTTGGCACACTACCATCTGGCTGAGAGCCGAGAAAGAATACAATGATGAACTATGGAAAGGAGTGAGTCATCATGGCCAACGACGACGACGACAACGATGTAGCACCGATACATATGTCTACACCAGACCCTGCGCTGCGGCGTCTGGAGAAACTGGTGGGAACCTGGAGGATAACCGGCCGCACGCTCGACTCAGAGGACGAGAATATAAGCGGACAGGTTACTATTGAGTGGCTGCTGGGTGGATTCTTCCTGCAGCAGCGGGGAGAGATTGGCGTTGGAGGCCTCAAAGTACAGAGTCTAGAAATCGTCGGCTATGAGCCGTCGACCAAAGCCTTCCCCTCGTATGTCTATTCCAGCATGGATAGTGTTCCCCGTCGCTACCAATGGGATGTTGCGGGCAATAGCGTTACCCATTGGACGGATGGGGCGAAGTATACCGGTACGTTTAGTGAGGATGGTACCGTTCTCTCAGGCGGCTGGCGACCGGAAGAAGGCAAGGACAGCGCGGCTAACGTTGCGTACGACGCAACCATGACCCGGATGGATAGCAACTGGCACCCACGCTCCCAGTGATGCACAGGTCATGGGCCGGGTCTCTCGGTGCCTTTCTCCGTGTGCGGGATGAGGTCAGGTGGAAGATGAGCCGCTGCCGTAAAGGCGGCATCAATCTCGCCGCCGGTCGCCAAAATCTGCTGAAAAAACTCTACCGCCTCGGCTCTTTGTGCTTCTTCCTGATCGTCCTGGCTGAGGAACACTTCCAAGGCGAAGTCGATCACATCTTGAACTGCTCGTTCAAATCGGAAATAGGTGAGCGCGATCCAGTCAATGCGCGTCTCTCCGTACCCTTGAAAAAACGGCGGGGTGCTGATTCCGTCCGGACCCTCAGCCGGTGCTTCATTAATAAAGATAAAATCCCGCTCTTTGGGAGCAAGCATTATCTCATCCCAATCGATCACCCATACGTGCCCAGCATGGTCACGCAGCAGATTGGCGGGATGCAGATCGGCATGGCAGATGACGTACGGTAAGGTCTGGGTTTGCAGTACACCTGCGAGCTTTTCCAGGTAATTGACTGCCAGATGAATAGTAGACTGATGAGCCAGCCACACGGAGCGAAGTGCGCGCTCAGCGGCACCGCCTCTGTCTGGCACGTGCACATGCCGCGTCTCGATAGCCTGTACGCCACCAGTATACTCCGCCGGATCAAACGTCACCTGTCGCAGTGACGGGAAACCCAAAGGCGGAAGCGTCACCTGATGGATCTGATTGAAAACTGCTCCAGTCTCTCTCCACTCTCCATCGGTCATACCCGTCCAACTGCTATCTCCGTCGATAAATGGATACACGGTCACAGTACATTCGCCGAGCTGGACCCACAAGGCGTTCTCCATGGTGGGTATCGGGGCTACAACCGCTCTGATCCCCGAATCCCTGAGATAGCGAGGAATCAGACAACTAGGCGCGTAAAAAGTTCGAGAGCTGACTTTGAGCAGATACGGAGTCCCGAGCTCGCTCTCCGCCCGATATACTACTGCCTGCCGGTCCAGTCCCCCTGGGAGAAAGTCGAAAGCGACGGTGGCCACGCCGTACTGCTCCTGTAAACAGTCTCGCAGGCGCTCCTGTGGAATCCCTGGCGGCTCAGACACGGCGCAGTCTCCTGTATGGTATTTGCTCGTAGTAGTATCATAGATCGCCTGGTAGCGGCGAGACTGCGCATCCAGCGTGCGCTCGTTCCCAATAGATGACGCCGCTCACCCGCGGCTGCCAGCAGGCCAAAGTATCGCACGCAATCTAGCTCATTGACTCTCACTCTCCGTGGTCAATGGCAATTCGAGCGTCAAGCCATATCGCCGACCAAGGGAGGTATCGATGAAGGCAGTGGACGATGCAATCGAATCGCCGTCGATAGTAAGGACAACCAAGCCAAAATAAGAGAATGTTCCGGTAGACTGGTTAAGGCGATACAACACACAGGTCGGCTGCGCGTTAGCAGAAGTTGGAGCCAGCCGCCACTGTGGAGCTCCTCTCGCGGTGAAGATGGCCACCTGGAAGAAGTGCCTGATGGAGTCTCGCCCCTGATACCACGCGGGAAAGGGTGGCATGGCAAATCTAGCGTCTTCCTTGAGTAAGGTAATGAGCGCTTCCACATCATTGGTTTCCCACGCCTGCATATAGCGGTTAAGCAATGTTTGCAATGCGGGATCGACAGAACCGGGAGCAAGGATGGTTCCTCCTATAATGCGAAATGCATGTACCCAGAGCAAGGGTACCAGGGCCAACTCTTTTGGTAACTTGGATAGTCGTGGCACAACATACCAAGCGGCAATGAGCGCAAAGACCAATAAGCTCATCGTAAATTGAATCCCAAAAAGCGCAATCGGTTTCATGAACTTGTCACTCCTCGGTATGGGGATTTGGAGAAACGAGGGGAATATCCCCAGAAAGATATGACAACTATGTGTCGCAAAACTAATCGAAACGCCAGCCTCAGTTCAGCAAGACACGTCTCTTCCGTATACTGTGTTGTTGGAAACTGTGCTGCACATGGAGCAGACCGTTCACGGCGTTCCATGTGCAGCGGCCTCAGATGTTGAAATGCCTTGGTAGGCGAATGGCCGGGTCGAGTACGAGAATTCGTGCAATCGTCCTGTGTCAACTGGACCAAACGCTCAATGCACGACTAGAATGGCTCCACGAGTGCTAGACTGAACAAGGGGGTGCGAGGAATTAGCCGCCAAGGTTCGTGGCTCACAGCGCCAGACCAGCTTTTGGATATTTCGGAAACGGTGGCAAACTCTAAGCGTACAAATATAAGAGAGAAACGGATAAGAGTAGAGATTGTCAGGTACCCTATCCCCTACAAGGGATGGGCTTGTGAGGGAGCTCTACCCAAGCGAGCCTGAACCTGACCAGACTCAGTCCGAGCTCGGCAACGAATGCTCGGACTACGATACCGGCGAATGTATAGGCACCTTTGGGTGACGTTCCAGCCCAAAGCTCTGCGGCTCGCAGTTAAACCGACAGACAGGGTT
>JBKQTH010000421.1:0-15745 GCA_052143275.1 Ktedonobacterales bacterium
GGCGTCGTCCCAGAACAGAGCTGGATCTGAGCCGGATCCACCAGCATGTCCTCCTGTGGTGTAAGTCGTGTGCACATACGCCCACTTCCCCCAACCGGCTGAGGTGGGAAAAGAGAGATAAAAAAGAAAGGACAACCTCGTACGATGCCAGAAGAAATCATTCCAGGGCTAGCTCGCATCTCTCTTCCCTTACCGAATAACTCGCTCGGCAGTGTCAATACGTATGCGGTGATGAGCGCGGATGGTCTGCGCCTCATCGATTGTGGATGGGACGCAGAAGAAGTCTACGCTGCCCTGGCCGACGAGCTGTACCATCTCGGCGTGCAGGTGAACGACATCCGAGAGATCCTGATAACCCATGCTCACTCCGATCATATTGGACTGGCTGAGCGTCTCAAGCAGGTAACTGATGCTCGCTTGCTCCTTCATCGGTTGGATGCGGTATCGCGGTGGACAGAGCCATCGGAGCGGCTACGCATGGTCGCAGAAACCGAGCGCTGGCTGCAAGCCAACGGTATGCCGCAGGAAGAATGGGATGTCATCATCCGCGTCATGCGCAGCAGACCTATACGTATTCCAACCTATCGCCCGGATCTACTCCTGGAGGGAGGTGAGGTGCTCGACTGGCGACCCTTTCGCTTTGAGGTGATCTGGACCCCTGGACATTCCCCAGGACTCGTCTGTCTCTATGAGAGACAGCATCAGATCTTGCTTTCTAGCGATCACGTGTTGGAAGGGATAAGCCCAAACATCGCGTACTCTGCGCAGCAAACAGGCGATCCGCTCGATGCCTACCTTCGCTCGCTCCGGTTGGTGCGTGACTTGCCAGTGGCACTGGTGCTTCCCGGACATGGAGCACCCTTTTCTGACCTCACCGGACGCGTCGATGCCTTAGAACAGCATCATGAGGAGCGATTACAGGCCATCTTGGATGTAGTGGCCAAGCAGGAGGGGCAAAATGCCTACGCCATTGCCAGTCAACTACCCTGGCGCGGATCAGCGGGCGGATGGCAGCAGCTGCAGCCGTTTGATCGGCTGGCAGCCTTGAGCGAGACGCTTGCGCACGTGCAGTATTTGACGAACCAGGGGCGACTGCACAGGCGCGAAGAAGACGGCACGGTCGTGGTGTCGGTAAGGAGAGCCGAACGATGACGCGAGAGAAAATGACGGTTCCTCTGGCTCAGGCGAGAAAAGCTGGCCCCGAGTTGACTATGATTACCACCTACGACACGCCTCTAGCGGCCATTGCTGATCTAGGTGGGGCCGATCCTTTTCTCGTGGGCGATTTGGTAGCCGACAATGTGCTTGCGCGGTCGTCCTGGGCCGTGCACCTGTCACGTCACACATCACGAACATTTCAGCGCTACCGTGACAGCTCTGTGCTTCTGTTGTAGCGCTGCAGGCAGCCAGCTCAGATATCCCCTGGCATAGAGCGCTGGCAGCGCGCACGGTACTCTCATCTCTCGGCTGTTGTGGACTCCTGCAACCAGTCGCGTAGCGCGGCATGTGAAAATTGCATATTGACTTTTCGCGCGGAATTAAGTACTTTCTATTTATATCACACGGTCGATATAAAATAGTCCGGGAAATGTATGCCAAAGCTGGTTGACCATGCGAGTTACCGCAAGCAGGTGCTCGCACAGTGTCTTGATCTGTTTGCCGAGCGAGGCTATAGCGCGCTCACCATGCGCCAGATTTCTGAAGCCCTCGATGTGTCGACAGGAACTCTCTACCACTACTTCCCTACCAAAGAGGCACTGTTCCAGCAGCTAGCTGAAGAGATCACCCAACAAACCGTCTTTGAGGCTCTGGCTCAGGCACCCAGTGACTCCTCTTTTGAAGACCGCCTGATGAGCTTGCTGCACTTTCTAGAGGAGCACAAGGAGGCGTTCCAGAAGCAATTCCTGATCACGTCCGACTATTTTCAACATCGCGATCTGTATGGCGAGAATGCGCGTGCCATCCTGCGCGCTGGCGTAGAGCGCTATGACCAATGCATTCAGTCGTATCTGCGGGTGCGTGATGCTCACCTCTGCACGCTGCTTCGCTATCTGATCAATGGTCTGGTCATGCGGAGACTGCTCAGTGACACGGGCCTCTCCTTTGTTGACGAAGCGCGTCCTTTTGTTGAGATCTTCGTCCAGGCAGCAGGGAATACAATGGGTGAGACCGAGGAGTATGCTGGTTCCCCCAAAGAAGCGGAACAGCTCGAAGAAAGGTAGGGGCCTTCGTATGGCGACGACACCTCCGCGGACCTATACCACGCTGACCAGCCGGGGTCTGCGGCAAGACTCTTTTCCGATGCGGCTCTATCACAAAGCGAAGAAGCTGGGCACCTGGGATCCTCGCGACATCGACCTTTCTCGGGATAATAAGGACTGGCTCGCACTACCGGATGATTCTCGACGGCGCCTGCGTCTGCTCATCCTAGGCTTTCAGGCTGGCGAAGAGGCGGTCACCGAAGACTTGCTCCCGTTGATCATGACCATCGCCCGTGAGGGACGGCTGGAAGAGGAAATGTTCCTAACCACGTTCTTGTGGGAGGAGGCGAAGCACACCGAATTTTTCCGGCGGGTGCTCGAAGAGGTGTTGCAGGAGCAGGGCGACCTGCATATCATCCGCGGGAGCGGGAGCAATAGCTCACGCGACCTGTTTGCCGACGTCCTTCCTACCACCATGAATCGCCTACTCGTCGATCCCTCACCACAAAATCAGGTGAAGGCCTCCGTTCTCTACAATATGATCGTTGAGGGGGTTCTGGCGGAGACTGGCTACTTTAGCTTCGCGAGGTTACTCAGCGCGACTCAGATGATGCCGGGGTTATTGCAGGGCATTCAGTTGATCAAACGTGACGAGTCCCGGCATATTGCCTATGGCGTCTTTCTCATCTCCCGCCTGGTGGCGCAAGATCCGACTCTGTGGCCTCTCGTAGACGAGCGGATGCATACCCATTTTGACGCCATCCAGCGCAATCAGCAGGAGACCGACACGCCAGAATCCGTTCGCGACTATGCCAAACAGCAGTTTGAGAAGCGCTTGAACCGCATCGCCAAAGCGCGTGGGCAGAGCGTGGAGCAGATCGAGGAAATTGCCCTGAGCGAAGACGCCGCCGATACCGCAGCGCCGTAAACCATGCACATCGCTCATCTGGAGCGATCTGCGCACTATGGGGCGACCGGGAGTGAATGGATGCAATCGCTGCGAAGCATCAAGCAGTGATCGCTTCACCCACGCCGCGATTGCCCCGCCGCACGGCAGGTATTGGTCTGTTGCATTCCGTGATGTATATCGTGCGCGACATCACATTTTGGGTGTTATTCTCAGCTGTTCGCAGGTCTTGTCTCGCGCTGGAAATCAATCCACTGCTGGTCACGGGTTCACGCGTCGAGGCGCTCGACGTCCTGGTCAATTGGCAAGCATGAGGACTCACCAAAAGAATCTGCAGTGCAGACAGAAAGAGAGACAACTTATGGGAAAACTTGACGGTCGCGTGGCCTTTGTCACCGGAGCCGGCAGGGGTATCGGCGCTGGCACCGCTCTGCGTCTGGCCGAAGATGGCGCGCAGGTGATTCTTGCCGATGTCGATCTGGAGGGCTGCCAGCAAGTCGCCGCTCAAATCGAGCAGGCGGGTTCGCAAGCATTAGCCGTTTCCTGCAACGTCGCCGACCGCGACGCCGTTGAGGCCGCTGTCCAGCAAGGCGTCGACCGCTTTGGACGGTTGGATATCCTGGTCAACAACGCAGGCGTGCTGCGCGATAATCTGCTCTTCAAGATGAGCGACGACGACTGGGACACAGTCATGAATGTGCATCTCAAAGGCGCCTTTCTCTGCAGTCGCGCCGCGCAAAAGCACATGGTCGAGCAAAAGTACGGGCGCATCGTCTCACTCTCGTCGGTGTCGGCGCTAGGCAATCGCGGCCAGGCCAACTACTCTACAGCCAAAGCCGGTCTGCAAGGACTCACGCGCTCGCTCGCCATCGAGCTTGGACCATTTGGCATCACCACGAACGCGGTCGCACCAGGTTTTATCGATACCGAGATGACACGCTCAACTGCACTCCGTCAGGGTCATGATCCGGATCAAGTCATCGAGGCCGCCTCCAAGACGATCCCCGTCAGGCGTGTGGGACAGCCACGTGACGTGGCCAACGTCATCTGTTTCCTGGTCTCGGAAGAGGCAAGCTATGTGAACGGGCAGATTATCTATGTCGCCGGTGGCCCACGCGCCTGATCGGGAAGGAGAAGCGCGATGAAGAGTGCAGTCTGTTACGAACTTGGGAAACCCCTGGTGATCGATGAGATTGCGATAGACGCACCGGAGCGCAGTGAAGTAAAGGTGCGCCTGGTTGCCACCGGGATCTGCCATAGCGATATCAGTCTGCTGAAGGGAGAGTGGGGACCAGTGCCCTGTCCGTTGGTGGCCGGGCACGAGGGGGGCGGCATCGTCGAGGAGGTAGGGGAAGGCGTAACACACCTCAAACCAGGCGACCACGTCGTGGTCTCGCTGCTGCGTTCCTGCAACCAATGTATGTACTGTACCTCCGGACGGCCATATTTGTGTCGAGGCTTCCCTCTCGTTCCAGCACACAGACAACGGAATTGACCCATTGGGCCATCGATCCAGCCGAACTAGTGCAAAGGATGCGTGATAAGCGCGAGGTAAACGAGCTCACCATTCAAGAAGCTGGTGTATCTGCAGCCACATTTTCCCGTGTTGCCCGTGGCCACTTGCCCGACCTCGAAAACCTGCTGCTGCTCGCCCAATGGGTTGGCGTTGCCCACTTCCAGCTGCCTGTCAATGAGGCAGCACCAGATGAATCGGAGCGGCCCAAACCGGTGATCCATGGTCCGAACGAAACGACATTGGAGTCGGTTGCTCTTCACTTGCGTGCAGATGAACACCTCAAGCCTGAGGATGTCGATCTCCTTATGAAGGTTTTGCGCGACCAGTACACATTCCTGCGTAAGCGCAATCAAGAAGTAGTTCCGGGGTAGGATTTCCTGCTCACCAGCTAGTCCTGTGGTGGCTACGATCGTCATATGCTCAGCATTGGGAACAATGCTGTCGTTTTGGTCAAGCACCTCCTTGCCAATACGCTGGGAATCCGGGTAGAATCTGAGTATGAGAGCTCGCTCCCTTGCTTCTCCTATGCCACTCGCCTTCACCAAGGAGCCAGATCATTGTGTGTGTCCGGCTTTTCCCCCTCAAGCGTCAGATCCGTTCCTGTTTTCATCGGCTCCGCCAATGCCTGCTGCAGTGGACGCGGCCAACGCGGCATTCCCTCCTGGGTGCACTGCTCACCGATCTGGCCCGCACCAAGTCTGACCTCATCGCTGAAAATGCCTTGCTCCGCCAGCAACTCATCATGCTTCGCCGTCAGGTGAAGCGCCCAGTATGTACCAAGACGGATGAGATACTTCTGGTTTTGCTTGCACGGGCTGCCCGCAGTTGGACACAGGCGCTCTTCATTGTGCAGCCTGATACCCTTCTCGGCTGGCATCGCCAGGCCTTCCGCTGGTTCTGGAGGCGACGCTCCAAGCCTGCCTCGACAAGACCAAAAATTCCTGCCGATATCGTGGCCTTGATCCAAACAATGGCCCGCGACAATCGCTTGTGGGGAGCTGAACGCCTCCGCGGGGAACTGCTCAAGCTAGGCATTCACGTCTCCAAACGCACCATCCAGAAATACATGAGACTGGGGCGCGTACGGCCCTCCTCGCAGACGTGGTCCACCTTCGTGCACAACCATGCCCATGATATTTGGGCCTGCGACTTCTTGCCCGTCACCGACCTCTGCTTCCGTTCGCTGTTTGCATTCTTCATCATCGAACTCAAGAGCAGAAAAGTCCTGCATGTCGGAGTGACCCGGCATCCCACCGATGCCTGGGTCGCCCAGCAATTGCGGGAAGCGACGCCATTTGGAATGACGCCCAGGTTCCTGATCCGGGATAACGATAGCAAGTTCGGTCCGCTCTTGGCGCGTGTGGCCAGCGGTTCAGGCATCAAGGCTCTGAAGACGCCCTACCATGCCCCGAAGGCGAATGCTTGCTGTGAGCGGTTTCTGGGGAGTGTGCGTCGTGAGTGTCTGGATCATCTGCTCATCCTGCACGAGCAGCAGCTCTTGCGCGTCCTGCAGGCCTATGGTGCCTACTTCAATCAGGCTCGCCCTCACCAAGCACTCCAACAGCAGGTCCCCGATCAGCCTGCCTCTTCTCAGCCTGCCGAGGCTAGGGATGGCCCGATCCTGGCTGTACCCATCTTGGGTGGCTTACACTATGATTATCGCCGAGTCGCCTGAAGGACGGGTGTGTGTGTAGGTAGAACACCAAGGCCGACCAGCATCGTGTTGTTTGGCCAAGCCTTCTGGTGGGCTCGACCGTTGAGCATGCGCTTGCGTGCCCTGTTGCCAGGGTGAAGAGAACGGACATACAGGGGTCCCCTTTGCTCGGAAGCAAGCTTCAAGGAGCCATAGCGGTCAGATTGCCTGGTTGCGGACCACCTACCGGGCAGAAATGAGCACGACATGCACACGCGGAGATCCTCACATATCCTGCTTGTCGCCACCAGATCTGCAAAGTAGCCAGGACAGCGGTCAACGATCTGGCCTGGTCTCCTAACGGAGAGTGGATCGCTTCAGCCAGTGCCGACGGAAGCGTGCAGGTCTGGAGAGCGGACACCGCTCAGAATCTGCTGTCCTATCAGGAACACAAAGGTCCCGTCCTTGCCATTGACTGGTCTCCTAACGGAAGATGGATTGCCTCAGCAGGTCAAGACCATGTGGTGCGGGTATGGGACGCGATGAGTGGGCACACACATCGGATTTATCAGAGGCAGAGGAAGACGATCTTGGCACTGGCGTGGTCATCGGAAAGCCAACGGATCGCCTCAGGGGGAGAAGATGGGATCGTCCATGTTTGGGAAATCAGAGCGTAATCTCCTGTAGCCATGCTCATGCGAGGACCTCTTTGGCCCGCAAGTGAAAATACAACGCTCAGATACCGTCTTGAACGTCAAGTGCTGAGCGCCGAGTTTACGTTTCTGGGTACTTGCACCAACCAGTTGGTGCAAGTACCCAGACTTTGCTGAGCCGCTCACGCCGCCATTGCTACTGCAGGATCGAAGGGCTTGCCCGATTTAAGCACGCCATAGATGAGATGCAGGAGCTTGCGCATCGCCGCCCCAACAATCACTAAGCTCCACTTTGTACATTAATCGTCAGTAACACGCCGCATGAGCCAACTGCTGAAGCGTCGACCGCGGCAATAAAACCACATTGGGGTCCGAACGGGATGTGGGAAAAGTAAAATTGCCCCATAAATGCCGCCGCACCAACGCCAGAATATCGCTGAAGGTCGCCGCCGGCTTGTGATACCACGCTGCTTGCTGGTGGGGAGGATGCCCATCGGGAGCCACGGCAGAACCAAACAGAGTCACGAGGCTGTAGAGCCCAAATAGGAGGGGAGTCGTGCGCTCAATGGCGAGGTCTGACCATTGCCTTTGGGTCTCGATCCCTAAATGCGCGCGGCTTTCCTCGAAGGTGGTTTCCAAGCTCCAGCGCTTCATAAAGTCGCACACGACCTCCTCAGCTGGCTGCTCTTGGTCGGTGGAAAACAACGCCTTGGGTGGTTGCTTTCCCGCCGGGTCGCGAGTGAGGACCCACCGAATCGGCAAAGGCGTCGAGCCAAACCGATACCACCAGGCCAGTCCGGTACACAGGTCCAGGGTTCGTTGCCCATCCCCGTACCAGTCCAGAGTCAGATGCTCCCAGACGGTGTGGGGATCCTGGAGCACCGCCTGCAAGGAGGGAAGGCGTGGGCCTACCACGCGGGGACGCCCAATGGTGTGGGCACTGCGCGCCTCAGTCGGTTGGTGGATCATGGAGTCCAAACGAAACAGAGCAATCAGTGTCACCTGCTGGCGGGCACAGTGCCATCCGAGTTCCAGGATGCTATAGGCGCGGTCTCCGAGTAGCTTCATGGGCACTCCTGGCAACCAGCGCCGCAGCAGACTGACGACCTGTTGAGCCCGCATGCCGAGGGTTTTGTGGCGGATCCCCAGCTTCGCACTGACCTCTGGGGTGGTGGCGAGCACACACAGAAACGGCAAGGCCCAGCGCTGCCTGGTCCAGGGCACCGTCACGACTACCGCCAACACGATCCAACGCAAGCCCGGACTGCTCACCGACCGCTTGTGACTGGAGAGAGCGCTATCGCGATAGTGCCCGCGTTTGCGGATTTTCGAGCCCCAGCGGCGTTCTAGCGTTTCGTCAATCACGATATCCAGGCTGCCTCCCGCTTGGCCAAAGGTCTCAATGATGAGCTGGAGCAACTGCCGACTGGCCTGCAGCGGTGACCAGCGGGCTCGGTTGAGCACCTGGTGAAAGAGGCTAAAATGGGGATCCTGCTCGTAACCGGTCTGCCACAGAGCTGCAGTCACCGTCCTGCGGCCGCGGGCGAGCAGGGTGCCCCGTAAGAGGGTCAGCATTTTCTTCCAGGTGGGGGCGGTAAATAAGCGCCGAAACGGTTCCAGCATGGTTATAATAGGGGCAGTACAAGGCATGAACGTTCTCCTGGGCAGATAGACATTTGACAACTGCTATCCTACACCCGAGTTCGTCATGCCGCGTTTTTCCTCAAAATGCATAGCATTGAGGTAACAACTTGTGTTCGCACAGGTGCCGTCCGTCAGTGCAGGGGTGACAGGCTCTTCTAGGAGGTCGGTTGTTGGAGGAAGAGCGGTTAGACGCGCCGACGGCAGTTGCCTTGCTCCGGCGTCAAGAGGCATTACAAGCCGAAGCGTATCAGCTGATTGATCGCCTCGATCTGCTCACCATGCTGTCCCATGCGGGAACACCAGAACAGATCGGCAGTTCGGTCTCGGGTCTGATGGTCTGGCGGGATATCGATTTCAACGTCGTCTGCTTACAGCGTAGTCTGCGTCGCGTGGTGGAGACGATGCAACCCCTGTTGACCAATCCACGGGTCACCAAGCTCCTGTATACGAATGAGAGCGATGGGCATACTCCGCCGGAACTCCAGGGGGATGAACGCTACTACTTTGTCACCTACTATGAGACTGAGGCGGGCCACGAATGGAAGATCGACATCTCCTTCTGGCTGTCAGATACCCCTCGCGCCCAACTGGCCCATCTGCAGTACCTTGCTGAGCGCCTCACCGACGAAACCAGACTGGCCATTTTGTGGATCAAAGAGATCTGGCACCACTTCCCAAGTTATCCGTATCACGTCGGCGGGACCGATATTTATGATGCGGTGCTGGAGCACGGCGTACGCACTCCAGCCGAGTTCAGGCAGTATCTTCTCGACAGAGGCATGCCAATTCCGGGATAGGGACTGCCCTCACGCATTTCATAAACTCTCGAGCACCTTGAAATTGTACAAAGTGGAGCTGATACGGATTCCGGATCGGCAGTTGTGATTCGTGCCAGTCGCAAAGCCGCGTGGCCTCGGCGCTCCCACCATGTGCGAGCTGTAGCAGCTCTACCGCTGGAACAGAAATGGTATAACCCTCGGAGTTGGCCAGACGAGCACCTACATGTGCTCACAGGCACTATGAGTACCTGTGTTGCCATTGGAGGAGGAACGTCGTATGACAGGAACGCCGCAGGAAAATTGTGCCACAGAGGACACGCCGGAGAAGGAAGACGCCAGCGCGGTGGCGTACACAGTGAGTTGGGATGCGGTGGCAGCGGACGCAGACAATAATCGGGGAGTCTCGTCACTCTATGTGAGCGCGCTGGATGTGGCAAGCGGCACAGTGTTGTGGCAGGTGGCGCCAGCGAAGGTATCCGCGCTATATCAGTCAAGCTTACAGCAGGTGGTCGATGGGGTGCTCTATATTGCTGGCATTGGCTCGCAGAACACGCTGGTGCTGGCAGTGGATACACGGGATGGACAGGCCATCTGGCAGTATACGGAAAAGCAGGGCAGGGTGTCGATGCTGACTGTCTGCGCGGGCAAGGTGTACCTACGCACTGGCGATGCGCAGATCACGGCATTGCAAACCAGCACTGGAAAGGTGCTGTGGAGTCATAGCCAGAAGAATACTTTTCCTACGCTGGTCACGACCCAAGCCGTGTATATGGTGGAGTATCAGCCGACGACTTCGGGTAGTATCAGCCTAGCTGTACTAGCCCTGAGCGTGGACGATGGAAAGGTCGTGTGGCGTAAATCGTTTGGTACACAGCAAAGGGCGCGGGTCTCGCTCGTGGCGAACGAGTCGGCGGCGTATGTGATCAACCAGATACCTTCACTACCCTCCCAGGACCCGTTGGCGCCGATTGCCAGCGTGCAAGCGCTGGATGGCGAAAGCGGCAACGTGCTCTGGCAGGCGAACATGCCTCCCCATATGGGGCAGATCTCTGTGCGAAGGGTTGGTGCTACGCTCTACCTGAACGGCCAGTCTCAGCTGGACCAGAACCAGTCTCTCCTGGTTGCCTTACAAGCGAGCAATGGCAAGCGGCAATGGCTACGCCAGCATACCTATGATCAGATCACCGTGCTGGATGGAGAGAATCTCTACGGCTATAAAGGATACGCTTCCAGCGATAGCCCGCAAGGAAAGAAGCAGATTTGCCTGCTCGATAGTACGACAGGCACGGATCGTTGGTGTATGGATAGTTTGCAGCCCAGCCTCTTCGGTCTGAGCGCAACGCACGATATGGTCATTATTGAAGAAATGTTGCAGCCGGGTCCGGTGACCCTGGTCCAGAATCTCTACGGGGTGAGCAAACAAGATGGCAAGATGATCTGGAAGCTGCCCTGGAAGAGTAGTTCAGCGTCGGTGCAGACCCTGACGCTGGTGACGGTAGTAGAGAATCAGGGTTGTACGAGTTTTATGAATTTGTCGGCGTAAATGCGGGCACTGGTCGGGTCATGATGGCACCCATCAGCGGGGTCGAGCCGTCAAGACAGGATAGCTGCTCATCCGCAAAGCAACCATGATCACGTACTTCCTCATGAACAAGTGACATCAATCCTGTCCGAGCCGCACCCGTCTAAGATAGCGCGAATTCTAAATTTATGCTGCTTTGGGATCACCAATAAATGCAACTGCCGATCCGGATTTCGTATGAGAGACCGTTTGGGAACTGGGGAAGAAGGGGAGCGGCGGGGTGAGATAGGCTGTGGTGCGGAAGCCACCTAAAGCCCGTGCTCTGCCCCCAACCGGGCGAACGCGGCTTTGAAATGGGCCTCCATCGCCGCCCGTTCTTTGGCAGGCAGCAGCGTGGCGCGCACTGCATTCAGGCCGAGCGCCTCGATCTGTGCCAGCGTGAAGCCGAACACGCTCTGTAACGCGAGGTACTCGGCGTTGAGGCTGGTGTTGAACATCGGTGGGTCGTCCGAGTTGACGGTGACGTACAAGCCCTCCGCGACGAGGCGCGGCAGCGGGTGTTGCTCAAGACTGGGCACCACGCCCAGGCACACGTTGCTGCCGGGACAGACCTCTAGCGGTATCTGCCTGGTCCGTAACTCCTCGACCAATTCGGGGTCTTCCAGGCAGCGCACGCCATGGCCGATGCGTGCCGCGTGCAGGGCTCGCAAAGCGCCCCAAATGCTCGCTGGCCCCACCGATTCGCCGGCGTGGGGCACGCCGGGAACACCGGCCTCGCGGGCGCGGGCGAACGCCTCCTCGAACGCCTCCGGCGGGTAGCCCACCTCCGGTCCGCCCAGTCCCAGGGCCACGACCCCGTTGCCCACGTTATGTATCACCCAGTCGGCCTGCATCAGCACTTCTGCCCGCGTCATACGCGAGGAGCGGGAGATGTCAATGATGAGATTCATGCCTACGCCCAGTTCAGCGGCGGCCCAGGCGCGAGCGCGGTTGATGGCGGCCAATTGCTCCTCGAAGGGGATACCTTTGGTCTTGTAGTGGGTGAAGGCGGTATAGGTCACTTCGCTGTACTTGACATTCTGCGCCGCCTGCCCGTCCAGAAACTCGCGGGCGATTAGCTCTATATCCTCCGCTGTGCAGATGCAGCGCGAGATGATGATGTAAATCTCGATGAAGTGATCAAAACTGGTGAAGTTGTACCACCGGCGCATGCCATCCACGGTGCTGGCGGGCAGGGGCACGCCGTTGCGCCTGGCGAGCTCAAGCAGCGTCGCGGGCTGGATTGAGCCTTCCAGGTGGACGTGCAACTCGGCTTTGGGCATAGCCCGGATGTACGATTCGATAGACATGAGAGCCTGCTCCTGAACAAGAATGCGCTCTTTCCTAGTCTAACACGGTCTCAGTGACCGGTTGGGAACTAGTGCGTACGGACTAACCTTCGAACCATGAGCCGGATCATGGCCAGATAAATCCAGGTCTCGGTGGTGGCACACAGCCGCTCGTAGTCGCGGCTTAACCGCCGGTTGAATAGCAACCAGGCGAATGTTCGCTCGAGGACCCACCTGCGTGGTAGCACGTGGAAACCGGGAGCCGGCAGATATTGGGACCAATCAATCTGGTCTGGCGGGATGTCACTGGGCACCCAATAGCGCTTGAATCGATGGATCGCGCGCAGCACGTCAACCGTCCAGCCGACGACATTCTCGACCCAATCGCTGCCTTTGCCTCGACCGTTGTAGCCCGAATCCAGCCACAGATGTCGCATGCGTGGCAGCTGGGCACGCGTCGGTTCATCCAGCACCCGCTTGATTCCATCCCGGTCCATGACATTGGCCGGATGGACATTGACCGCTAACAGTAACCCTTCGGTATCGACCAAAATATGGCGTTTGCGACCCGGAACTTGTCAACCCCTTTGAGACAACTCGGGTCATTTAATTACTGAGCTCTCGGCACCTCCACCTGCATCCGTTTCCTCAGCAGCAACGTATTGCAACGCTGCGCACTGAGCGTGACGAGCCGGCCGTTAGGCGTATCGGTCAGCGACATCCATTCCGAAGCGATCGAGTGCTACCCGAACCTGGTTGAGCCCCTCGATTCCCCAGTAGCGCCCATCGGGGAGCTGGTCGTCTCGATCCTAGCGCCACGCTGTGACCATCGCACGCATGAGGACCCGGCACTCGCGAAGCAGGTCTTGATTCACCGCCGGATAGTGTTCGCTGACTTCTTCGGGTGCATGGGCGATGTCGAACTCGACAGGTCCGCGGCAACACGTCTCAAGATCTATAAACAGCAGCCCTCTCTTCGTGTTCAGCACGTTGCCCGGATGCGGCTCGCCGTGCAGCAGCTGCTCGGGCGCTCCCCGAGCGACGATCGCGCGCCTCAGGCCCCGCAGCGTGTTGCTGAGAAGCTTCCGTCCCGTGTCATCAAGCTCCGGTGTCTGGGCGCGGTTGCCGACCAGCCACTGGGCTTCCGCGACTCGATCAGTGAAGTGCGGCGCAGTCAGATCGGTCTGGCGCATGCCGGTATGGTGCCGCTCGAGCGTCTGCGCAAACTCGGCTGGCGCGACGTCTTGAGACGGCACCGCCTCGTAGTAGGTCCACAACGTGATCGCGAAGCCGTCACGCACGTAGACGCGCGGCTCCACCCGAGGTTCAAGCTCTTCCACCGGGCATCCCGCTTCGGCGAGCCGCCGACCGACCTCGACTTCGAACTCAGCGCCTGCCTGATGCGCTAGAGGCGCCACCCGAGCGAGAACGTCACAAGGGGTCAGGCGCACGGCGATGCGGTTCGAGTTGTGGACAACGACTCCATCATCGACTCGAAGGCCTAGGGCGGAGGCCGTCGACCTCCCCGCCTCAAGTGCTCGTTGGACTTCTGACGGTTCCATCGTTTCCCTCGATCGTTGTTGAGTGGACCTCAGCCATGTCGGTCCCAAAAATCCTGCATCCGTTTCCTCAGCAGTAACGTATTGCAACTTACTGAGTTTTCCGCGCCTCCAGCGCTGGCGGGTTGATCCAAACAGCGGTTGGAAGCAGCGGGGGTTGCGGAATGACGCGAGCGAAGCGTTCGGGATGGGCGGCGTAGGCGCCGGCAAGGACGGCAACGCGCTGCTCACGGATACCAGCGGCGAGTCCGTAATGCACCGACGCCGGCGTGTGCAACCCGAGGCCCGAGTGGCGATGCTCATCATTGTTCCATAGGAAGAAGTGCCCGCAGAATCCGCGGCCATCTTCGATGCACCCGAAGCGGTCGGGAAAATTTGGCCGATACTTCATCGTCTTGAACTGCGACTCTGAGAACGGGTTATCATTGGAGACATGTGGTCGCGAATGCGATTTCGTCACGCCAAGATCGGCCATGAGAAACGCCACAGGCTTGCTCGTCATCGCTGGTCCTCGGTCAGCGTGAATCGTCAGTTGGTCACGCGTGATCTCGTGTTTGGCCAGCGTCTCGGCGATGAACCTCTCGGCCAGGACCGCGGTCTCACCATGCGCGAGCATCCAGCCCACGACGTAGCGGCTGAAGACGTCCAACATGACGTACAGGTAGTAGTACGTCCATTTCTGCGGACCCAGCAATTTCGTGATGTCCCAGGACCACAATTCGTTCGGCTTGGTCGCGAGCAGCTCTGGCTTGGTGTAGTTGGGACGGCGCAGCTGGTCACGGCGCTCGCGGACCTCACCGTTTGCTGCCAGCAAGCGGTACATGGTGCTTTGAGAGGCCAGGTACGTGCCTTCGTCCAGCAGCGTGGCGTACACCTGGGCGGGCGAGTCGTCGATGAAACGGTCGGAATGTAGCTCGGCCAGCACCGTGGCGCGTTCGGTATCCGAAAGCGCGCGCGGCGATGGCGTGCGGAGTCTCGCTGGCGTTGCACGACGCGGCGTTCGCCGTCGGTACACACCGGCACGGCTCACACTCAACGCACGACACGCGGCAGCGGTGCCCACTGCCAGTGCCAGCTCAGCCACGGAGGCATCGATCACGGCGTGGTCTCCGGCTCTGCACTCTCGAGGGCGATCCCCAAGAGTGCTGAGACGTTTTTTTGAACGTCAACCACCATCCTGGTCGCCGCCAGTTCCTTGGTGAGCTTCGCGTTCTCCTTGCGCAGACGCACAAGTTCGGTCTCCGCCTGAGACGTCGGCTTGCGCCCCCGCTTCTCGACGTCCAGTCCGCCACGGTTGCGCTGCTGCCGCCACTGGGTGAGGTACGACGAATACAAGCCCTCGCGGCGCAGCAGTGCACCCAGTTCGCCCTTGCGCGTGCAGGTGTCCGCCTCGCGGACGATGGACATGCGGTACTCGGCGGTGAAGCGCCGGCGCTTGGGGCGCGCCAGCACCTCCGGATCAGGCCGCGCGAAGGCCTCCAAAGTCGATCGCGTCGGTAGGATCTCCGTTGTCATCGTGTGCTCCTTGGTACGCCCTCATGCTCTCTAATAAAAGGAGGAGCGGCGTCTCAAGGAGTATTGACACAGAGGGTCGTCGATTCAGACGGAAACAGTTTGGGTAGACCAATTCTAACTACCCTGGTCGACGCATACAGTAGGTGCATAGTTGCGACTCACGTGACCTTCGAAAGTAAAGAAAATACAGATTGACTGCCCGAGTCCTAAAGGAGCGAAAGACAATCCGTTCGGATCTAATGAAGTGATCCGAACGGATTGTCTTTCTTCACACCTGCTTGCCGAGTAACAGATGAGATTGTTACTGGACCCAGTGCACAACATTGTTGTCCATGAACAGGTGCTCGGGCCTGTCAACGAGTACACAACTTTGTTGTCGAGTGCACAACATTGTTGTCAACGTACAGCTTCTTGTTCACTCACTGAACGACTTTGTTATTCACTGAACGAGTTTATTATTCAGTGAACGACTTTATTATTTCCACACA
>JBKQTH010000422.1:0-6982 GCA_052143275.1 Ktedonobacterales bacterium
TGGACCCCCGTCAGGCAAGTGAGGCCATCTCGAACGGCGCGCGCTTCATTGCTTCACCAATCTGTATGCCTGAGCTGATGCCTCCCTGCCGGGAGGCCAAGGTTGCCTGTATATTAGGTGCGCTGACGCCGACTGAAATCATCGCGGCGCAGAGAGCGGGCGCTGAAATGGTCAAGCTCTTTCCGGTAGAGGCTCTGGGCGGTCCCATGTACGTTCGAGCGTTGCTACGCCAGCTCACCCATATTAGTCTGCAGATCTCCGGTGGTTTTACCGCAGAGAATATGATTGAATACCTGCAATTGCCGGTGCGCACGCTGGCGCTGGGCTCACTTCTTGTACCGCGTCTGCTCTACGAGCGGGGAAACTGGCAGGCCATCACCAATCGCGCACGCGCTTTCGTCGAGTTTGCCGCCAATCCCCATACTAATGCCGCGCGTTTCCTGACACTCATTGGCGGCGTAACACCGCCGCGGCCGGTCGAGCACGCCGGAGTCGACCCGAAAGCGGTTATTTCGGCAGTCCCTACCATCAACATTCCACCCTCGGCAGTAGCGGCGGCAGTAGCATATGACTCAGGTGGTTCATTCAAGCCCTGGGATTCGCGCCCTATAGATTTCGGCGACGATGAGGATTGGCTACGCTGATAGCCTGCTAGTCACAACTTCCCGCCATATGAATCGTATTGTATGGTGGACAATGCATGAGCTCTGTTCCTGCGGGTGCATACCGGACGCGTGTGCAGAGATCGGTGCATGTGCGCATGTTGTGAAAGGCAGAAGTGTTCATATGGCAAGCGAAAGCCCCAATCGCTCAATTGGCTGCGCCACCTGGTTCGCGATATTCACCTGTTTGTTCATTCCGATCATTGGTCACATTTGGGTGACAGTGATGATCCTTCAGGATGATCTTTCGGTAATCGAGAAGATTCTTTGGATTGCTGTGGTCTGGCTCACCATTTACTTCATTGGGCCGTTCCTTTACCTGCTGCTGGGCCAACGGCGCAATCGTCTGTTTGGACAACGAGCCGCCTATTAGGCCAGGCCTATCAGCGCACCGTCCAGCGGGCAATGTCTGCTGCATCGGCGCTCAGTCCTTTGAAACAGCGGGTGTGGCAGACAATGTATAGCAGGTAAAGAGCAGTCGGTCAGGAGTATAGTTGGCAGGGATACTGTCGCTCTATCGTGCCAGGAGCATAGCCGGCGGTATACTTAAGAGTGCTGGTACAAGTCCAGCGCCGGCAGCTTGACTAAGAGCAAGGGGTGAGCGATGGCGACATCGCGTGAATCTGCTGTTGCTGTACGTGCCGCCACCGATGCAGACCGGATCTCAGCTCGCGAATTGATCTCGGGAACGACGCCGCGTGGCCGTGCCAGTCTGGTCTTGCTCCGAGCCGGACAGGGTCTGCTCTGGGTCGCTTATGAAGGTCAGGGCGACGGGGAGAAGCTGGTTGGCTTATTGCTGGCCACTGTCCAGATAGATTCAGATTCCGAGGAACCGGTCGGATATATCCAGGAGTTGCTGGTACATCCGGCTTACCGGCGGCTTGGAGTCGCTATGCATCTACTGGATGCGGCTGAGCACTTCTTCCTCGAAGAGCAGCGGTTCTCACAGATCTACCTTGCTACCTCTCCAGACAATGAGGCCGCCTTGCGTCTGTATCGCAGCCGTGGGTATACCGCCTACCAAGTGCGCCTGGCAAAGCGCCGTATTGACGCGTCAGCCGATCCCGGCATGCCGGAGAGAGCCTAATGGCTTATCTGGTTGTAGCCGAGACCGGTGGCGAATAGGGCGGCGGTTGTGCGCAACAGTTGGCCGGAGGAAAGGGTTGGCGACCATGGCAGAAGGTACATTCGCAACGGCGATCAACTGTATGGACGGGCGTGTTCAAAGCCCAGTCGCTGATTGGGTGAAAATCGACCAGCACGTGCAGTTCGTAGATATTATTACTGAAGCTGGCGCCGATGGCGTGATGGTGCGCGGTACGCCGGTACAACTGGATTCCATCAAGCAACACGTGCTGATTTCGGTGAAGGCCCATAACTCTAGTTTCGTAGCTATTGCTGGCCACCAGGGCTGTGCCGGCAACCCAGTGTCAGAACCTGAACATATCGCTGACATCAGGGCCGCGATGGCGGTGGTGGTTTCCTGGCAACTGCCGGTCAAGGTAGTCGGCCTATGGGTAAACGAGTGGGGTTACGTGGATGTCGTTGGCCGGTTAGGCTAATACAAGCAGACAAGTTATAAGCATCCACCCCTTGGCCGGTTCATCCTTGGCAGATGAACGGCTCTCCTAGCTGGCGGCGGCGGCTACGGCTTCGCCGCGGTCGGCCGTAGCGCAATTTAACCTCGCAAGAGCCTCTATGGAATCTGGCCGCCACAATGAGTCGGAACTGGCTCACATCGAATCCGCCTGAGGAGATGGCTGCGCATCCGGCTCGGCGGCAACCTCACCGGTATCTAGACCGGAATCTGCCTCAAGGATGTCGTCTTGAGTCTCTGACTCTGCGGCATCGGCCTTTCCGGCTTTTCCATCTTTGCGCTCACGAGGCTGCGGCGCTCCCTTGGTTGGAGGCTCCCATCCAGGTGCTCGTGACATGACCATGGTAATCATTCGTTGTTCCATGATCGGGGGCCGTTCAAGAGTGGCGACGTTCTTGAGTTCCGCGATAACCTTATCCAGCACTACTCGTCCAAGCTCCGGATGTGCATTCTCGCGTCCGCGGAATATGACGCTGACTTTGACCTTGTCCCCCTCGGCCAGAAACTCTTCTATCTTGCGCACTTTTACGCCAAGATCGTGCTCGTCGGTACGGGGACGAATGCGAATTTCTTTAAGTTCGATAGTCTTCTGGTGCTTGCGGGCCTCGTTCTCTTTCTTGGCCTGCTCGTACTTGAACCGGCCCCAGTCCATAAGCTTACAAACTGGCGGCACCGACATCGGTGAGACCTCAACGAGGTCAAGATCTCGCTCATGTGCAAGTGTCAGAGCCTGCCCAGACGACATAACACCAATCGGCTTTCCGTCCTCATCAATCAGACGGACTTCACGCGCTCGCACGCGCTCATTGATGCGCGTTTCCCGAGGTCGATTATCACGATTATCACCTCGAAAATCTCTATTGATACCTAAGCCTCCCTTTTGCTTCGTGGCAAAATGCCAAACAACAACGTCACTGTGTCTTTGCTTTTCTCGGTTACTAGGAGTTACCCGATTTGATACGCCAAAGACTCAAGTCACGTATCCAGTGTAGCACACGCTGTGCCGGTGCCACAAGGCAGAATCTAAGGACGTCACAGGCCCTGTCAGGCTTTGCGCCTCATGGATCTGATCAGCTGTTCAAGGAAGTCGACGCAGACCAGCCCAAAGATGGTGGCGGCGCCAATGCCGCAGAATACTTGCCACTGGGTCTCTCTACTCGGGGGAGCAGCGGTTGATGCCGAGGGCGCGGTTACGCTCTCTGGATTCTGGGAGGCGGATGTTATGGACACCACCTCGTTCCGCTTGCCCGATTTCGTAAGCGCTACGGCCAGTGATTCACGAGCTACGTGCGCCGGCTTCAGCAACGGGGTGACCGGTGAGAGTTCAGGCTGGCGGTACCGGCGGAAAATATCTGCCGGAGTTACCTGTGCGGGATCATGCTCCCAGATGAAGCCTCCGCGTTCTAGTGATCTGGCCACGAGTTCGCCTGACGAATAGCAGAGGTCCGCGCGCATCACTATCGCGCGATGTTCAAGGAAGCGCCGGAGCGATGAGGAAGCGCTGAGGCGTGAAGCGTAGGTACGTGGCGCTATACTACATAGGGTGTGCAGCACCAACCAAAAGCGGCCCGAACTAGTTCTGCTTCCCGTGGCTCGCAGGAGATGCTCGGCATAGTCAGCTACCTCCTGGCGGCTACCTTCACGTACCTCGACATACCCGATCCAGCAGAGTTGGCCCCGCTTGAGGTAGTGCCTCACGCTAGAGTAACGGAACACCTCGCCATGACAAAAGAGCGAGGGGTTGGCCTCGATAAGCGTTCCCTCCCCATCGACGATGACTGCGGCATGATTCACCTTGCTCCGGGTTGCGTAGCCAAGTAGTCGTGCCAATCCTCCGGCGCTTGATGTCAGCAAGAAATCGCCAGTGCGGAATGTCGGCATAGTGTCCCTGGCATCTCCGGTGCCGCCCGCGGCGCCTGTAGCATGGTGTGCTGATATCTGGCGCAGAATTGCTCTTCCACGCGGGGACACTCGCATCTTCCACCACTCCCGTCGTCTCTTGCCGGCCTAGCTATCAGCCAGGCATCGCCAAATACTAGTTAACCTGTGCAACGGCTCTGCCGTAGTCTTGTAACTAACCAGCTTAGCGTGAAGAAGAGATGATGGGGAAATGGCTGCTAAGAATCAGGTTCAAGGTCGCTGGTAACCCCAACGAAGCGCCTCACGTTCGATCTCTGCCGGTGAGCGTGCGACATTCAGAGCCTGTTCCGTCTTGGTGATGTCCTTTTCAAGGGCCAGGTTTTGTGCGTGGGTTGTCTGTATCAGTGCCTCGATTTGGGCACGCTGGTGTGCCTCACCGATGGTGGTGGCAATCAAAGCGGCGCATATAAAAGCGACTACCCAGAGCACGGTGGTCGACGCCACCACCATTCGCCTACGTCGCGCCGCCAGCCGTTCGTGGTTAAGAGGGTCTTGAAGAGTCATACGCTCTCACTTCGTTTGGCAGCCGCTTAGCTAGAGACTGTCGGAAGTTGCCGGATGTCATCCTGAACTATGCGGGTCAGGAGCAACCACTCCTCCAAGCGGAGTGTTTCAGCGCGACGCATTGGATCAATCTCGGCAGCGGCTAGCCATCTGCCAACCGTATCCCGTGGCAGATGCAAGTTACGCGCCAAGCTGTTGTGCAATTGTTTGCGTTTCTCGGCAAATCCCGCATGTGCCAGGCGAAAGAAGCATTCGCGTGCGTCGCCATTTAGTGGCGGCTCGGCGAACAGATCCACACGGATAATAGCGGAATCTACCTGAGGTGGTGGGAAGAACGCCTCAGATGGAACCTGATCGATGATGCGGGGCATACCATAGAACTGCACGCTTAAGCCGAGCAAGCTCATATCTCCAGGCGCGGCCGCCATCCGCTCCGCTACCTCCTTCTGGACCATGACTACCAGTAGCCTTGGAGGAGTGGGGCTCTCCAGAAAGTGCCGCAGAGCGAGCGCTGTAATGTAATAGGGCAGATTCGCCACTAACTTATATGGCTCCCCACCGAAAACCTTGGAGGGGTCAACATCAAGCAAGTTTGACGGTAGAATCTCGATTCTCGGCAAGTTCGCGGTTGTCTCGCGTAGCACCGGCAGGATTGCCTGATCTAGCTCTACGGCGACGACTCTTCGAGCTCGCGAAGCAAGCTCGATTGTCAGCACTCCGGTACCTGCACCGACCTCGAGGACGTTCTCGTCAGAAGCTATATCTGCCGCCTCCACCAAGGTAGTAAGTGCCGTACGATCGATCAGTAAATGCTGCCCAAAAGCCTTGTTCGGGCGTAGTCCATGGCGGCGGAGAAGGCTGCGCAGCACAGTGCTATTGGTGAGATCGAGTGGCGGGTTCTCGCTGTGAGGCTCGGCTTCGCGGCTTTCTTTCTCGATCTCCGCTTCGATCTCCGCCAGAACATCGGTCTCTGGCTGATTGGCATGAGCGAGTATCGCCTCGACATCCGCTGCTGGTGGGGGTTGGCGGCGTTTGGATTGCCGGCCCTGCGCTGGTCGGGCCTGCGGCGCTACCGTTCTCGCTCGTCCGGGTCGTGTGAGATGATCCGGGCGGTCAGGCTGCCGCCTTGCCGATTTGGTCATGTGCTGCGAGTCCTCTCGAGATACTGCTGGGATAGTTTGGGATATACCTCGGCGCGGATGCACTAGGACGCCTTGCCATGCTCTAGCGACGCGCTCAATATCGCTAGAGCATCGCTCAATATCGCTCAACATCGCTCAACATCGCTCAACATCGCTCAACACCATACCACGAACGGATGAACTGAAAGTACATGGTGCCGGTAAATCTACATCGCGCACAAGGTGGTAGGGTATGTTATACTTGCGCAAGCAGAAGAGTGTGCTTTGCCGCATCTCTATCTGCCGACCCAGAAGAGTCAGTTTGGCGTGATGCGCTTATATACTCTCGAAGACACTTCACGCCGGTACCCGGCCTGACTCCATCTGATCCATCTAATCCATTTGGCGCCCTCGCTATGTTGTATTCCCAGGATGACGGGTGTGAGAGCGACCAGAGAGGGAACATGTTCGAATAACCCATTCGGACAGCGCAGTGCGTCTTGCGTATCTGCTGACCCTCCTACTCCCAATTTGATGTTGTGAGGCTCGTTACGTGCTGCTACTGCAGGCGAGGAGATAGCTATTTACCTCTGGTAGCAAACTGTAGCGGCTGAGCAGCGCAAGTGGGACAATTATTTCGGGCCCTCGATTGTTCTCCAGAGGAGAGAGTTCATGCACATGAGTTTGGGCGGATTCCGCAAATTCACGCCAGCGGGGGTAATGGTGCTGCTAGGCATCCTGGCCATATTGCTGGTCGGATGCGGCGGCTCCACTACCAGCACCAATGCGCCGTTGCCGGATTCCCAGCAGATCTTTCGTACCCAGTTGGTTTCCGGTAGTACCGACATCAAGACCATGGACCCGGCTCTGGTCCAGGATTTGTATTCCGCTGTCCCGATTGAAATGGTCTACCCGCAACTGCTCACCCTAAGCACAGCGGGCGCGGCGATTCCGTGGGCGGCAACAGCACTGCCCACCTTTGACGCCACGAACAATACCTACACCTTCACCGTACGCTCAGGCATGAAGTGGAGCGACGGCAGTCCCATCGACGCCAACACGTTTGCCTACTCGATCAATCGCACGCTCGACCCCTGCACCAAGTCACTGACCACGTACTATCTCTTCAACATTAAGGATGCTTCGACGTTTGCGGGTGAAAGCTGCGCCGCCGACGG
>JBKQTH010000423.1:0-8192 GCA_052143275.1 Ktedonobacterales bacterium
TCCGCTCTCCATGCCGGACATGGAAAGTGGTAGCGAAGAAGCGTGACTGGCCAAGCGGTCCAATCTAAATCAGTCAATTTAGTCACATTGGCAAAATATTTCAAGTGGCCGCAATCCGGTTTTTTCCGCTCCCCTGCAGGGATTTGTCTTCTTGGCGCCTTAGCCGCACGTATCTGGCTGGTTGTTTATACCAAAGGAATTATCGATGGCGACGAAGCACTGGTAGGTATACAAGCCGAACAAATCTTACATGGCGCTCATCCAGTCTACTACTTCGGCCAGCCTTACGCGGGATCACTAGAAGCTTATCTCGTTGCGCTTGTGTTCTCCATTGCCGGGCCCTCGGCATGGACTCTGCGGACAGAGCCCATTCTCCTCTCTGTACTCCTCATCTGGCTCACCTGGAAACTGGCAAACGCCCTGGCTGAACTGGCGCACCTACCAGACTATGCCAAGCTCTGGTTTGTCACGATTGCGACGTGTATTGCAGCCTTGCCACCGCTCTACGATCTTGTGATAGAAATGCGTACCCTCGGCGGTTACATCGAATCATTCGTTGTTATGCTCTGCATGCTGTTGTCTGCGCTCCGTCTCACGCAACGCTGGCACGACGCATCTGTGAGAGAACTGATTTTGCGCTGGGCTGGCATTGGTTTTCTTGTCGGACTGGGATTGTGGGTCAATCCATTGATTATCATGGCTATTCTGGCCGCTGCGATATGGATTACCGGCTATATCGTACATGAATTGGTTAGAAATTATAAGCAGTTGCCGGTAGATGTAGCCTACGAATCGCTTGCGGCATTGCTCCATCCCCTCAAAAAAATGTGTCCGGCTGTTGTTGCTCTTCCTTCCGCGCTGCTGGGGTTTGCACCTGCTATCAGTTGGGGATTGCAGAATAACTGGGAAAATATTCACTATCTGTTCAGTACAAGCACTAACTCGTCAGGATCACGCCTTACAACAATTGAGCATGTCGGCGCGCTCTACGGAGATTGCTCGGTACCGCGTATTATTGGTGGCGCATTGCCAACTGAGAGCGGTGCAACCGCTACAAATCCTCACCTCCTGACACCAGTACTGGTTCTTGGAGGTTGTTGCTTGCTGATCACACTGGTGACATTTGGCCTCTCACTCTTCTGGCAGCAAACGCTGTTGCTACAGGTACAGCGCCTGGCATCCCTTCCACTACTCTTCGCGGCATGTAGCGCTGTTATTTTTTGTTTGTCAAGTATTGCCGCGAGGATTCTTATCTATGGCTGTGGCCCTAGAGATCTCGTTGGGCGCTACGCGACTCCGCTAGTGCTTGCGCTCCCATTCCTCTTTGCAACGGCTCCGACTCTCATTGTGATGTATCTTGTCGAGAGGAACAAACAGCAGCAAACAACCAATAATCACGTAGAATCACCAGCGGTGTCGACCAGGAGTCACACCTCAAATGTAGTGAAGGTCAGTTTACTGGCACTAGTGCTAATTTATGCATGCATAGAAGGATTTTCCTATATGCAGACTAGCCCAAACTATACCATGCAAACCTCAGGCTGTACGGTTGCGCCAGCAAACAACGCACCCGTTATTGCCTACATGCGACGCGAACATATTCGCTACGCCTGGGCCACTGGTTGGGTGGGGAACCCTATTACCTTCGTTACTGATAGCTCAATCATTGTCGTCGATCCTCGGCAGGCGGCAGATCCGAGTACAAGTCGTATCCCGGCTTATACCGAAGCTGTCCTCCATGCCGATCGCCCCAGCGTGTTGCTTCTGGTGTCATATAACGACTCTTATCCCGACTTGCTCAAAAGATTTGATCAAGAGCGCATTACCTATCGCGTAGCACGTTTTCCCTCGGAACCTGGAGTGGATCTGCTGGTTATAACTCCCTTGAATCGTTCCGTTTCACCGGCTGATGGACATGATCTTGGTGTCAACTTCGGAGGCTGTTAATGGTAGTTTTTTCACGCATGCTTGAGACAGCAAGGCCTTACCGCTGCGTATCAGGTCACCACGGCCGCCTGACGGATCTCATCCGCGGTATGTGGGGATTTTCACTAACGGATTTCCCGGCCAAAGGCGCTGAACGCCAACACTAGACCTGCACGAATCTTGACGGCATAGGAGATAAAGTGTATACTTCACCCGGTTGCGGCTGAGTAGTGTGTGCCTACAGGTCCGGCCAACAATCTCATCACTGCCCATTCCTCGGTAGCTCAACGGTAGAGCAGGCGGCTGTTAACCGCAAGGTTAGAGGTTCGAATCCCCTCCGAGGAGCCCGCATTTCAGTAGACGCCCGGGTCGCAAATCCGCTTGCCGCCTGGGTTTTTTATTACCAGGCGAACCTGCTTACCTCCTCTCAAAACCCTCCAAAATTGGCAAGGTTACAGCCCACTAGAGCCCGTTAACGACTAGAGGTTGATGGGTAGTAGAGTGAAGATATGTCAATATCCTCACCCGCCTACCTCACCTACGTCAGTAACGAAGAATGGGCTTTAGGTGCGGCGGGTGAAATCCGCGATCCAGTTGGTCTCCCAGGTCGCGGCGCCATCCGCCGAGAACGCCTGCTCCCAGCGGCACGCTGTGTCGCTCATTGGCGTCCAGAGGTAGCGGCTGAAGATGGCTCTGCCCGCGAGCACTTCATGATCGTAGAACAAGCCCCGTCCATTCTGAAATCGCCCAATCTGTGGCGCGCCCAGGATACCGCGCTTGGAATCCGCCCAGTAGATGCTCCAGAGCCTGGTCTGCGGGTCGAAGAGGCGTACGGTCAGACCGATGAAACGCCCTGTGGGGCCTTCAAATGTCACCTCATCCATGTGTCCAATCCCGTCCAGTAGCTTGCGGGCGTCGTGTACGCCAGAAAATTCTTCCCAGGTATCGCAACCATTCAGCCACTCTTTCAGACGCCGCTGTTTGCTGTCCCACACGCCGAGAAAGAAATCGAAGTCCGCGCGACCGTCCGCGTCCAGTTCGGAAGCGGCAGCCATCTGCTCTCCCATGTCATGATCTCCTGCTAGGGCAGGTCGCCAGCCCCACCGTGGGGTGGCCTCGACCTCACCACAGAAGCTATGATAGCCTGATAAGCGGACACGGATTATCCTGATAGTGCATCAAACAGAAAAAGCCAGAAACCCATGTATTACTCGACGTCACGCGCGCTGGCGGTCCTTGAGCTGTTGCAGACGCATGGGCTAATGCGCGGCGACGACATCGCGGCCCGGCTGGAGGTGGATGCCCGCACAGTGCGGCGCTATGTGCTGATCCTGCGTGAGCGTGGTGTCCCCATTGAGATGCGTCGTGGGCGTCATGGTGGCTACTCGCTGGCGCCAGGGTACCGGGCACCGTTGGCACTGACCAAGGACGAAGCGCTTGCGCTCGCCTACGGGCTGTTGAGCGTCGAGCCTCGAGCGCGCAGCGTCACGGACGGCGACAGCAAGCGCGCCCTCCGAAAGGTTGCGCGGGCGCTACCAGCCATGACACGCGATTTGATCCAGGGGATGGATGGCGCGGTGACATTCGCGACGCCGGTACTGGGGGGAGAGGCCCTCTCCGTTCCAGCGCATCTCGAAACCCTCGTCCGCGCTATTCGCACGCGGAGTCAGCTGGGCATTCGCCATCGCGGGCAAGATGGCGCGGAGACCGAGCGCGCGGTTGATCCCTATCAGGTCGTCCACCGCTACGGGCGTTGGTATCTGGTGGGCTACTGCCATCTGCGGAGCGATCTGCGTGTCTTCCGGCTCGATCACATTATCAGCGCCAGTGCGCTCCCAGATACCTTCACGCCACCGCCGGTTAACGCGCTCGCGGCCGTCGAGCGGTCTATCGCCTTGGTGCCGTGGCGCTGGGAGTTCCAGGTCATCGCGCGCCTGGCGCCTGAGGAGGTCAGCCAGCGGCTGGCGCCGACCATCGCGATTAGCCATCCACACGCGCGCGGGACCTTGCTTCATGGCTTCGCTAAAAACCTGGCTCCGCTGGCGTATGCGCTTGCCGGGCTAGACTGCCCCATCGAGATCATCGAGCCACCTGAACTGCGGGCAGCTATGCTGGAGCTGGCCAGCCGCATCCGCGCGAACGTCGAGCTGCCCGCGTCCAGCGCAGACGCGGCGGAATAGCGGCAGAGCGGCGCACGGGCACCGTCGTCATCGGGGAGCTCCTCTGACATGCTTCTGGCTCGCCAGCGAGACCACGACGGAGATCCCATTAGTTCTGTGCCACAGGTATCGGAGCAGTCGTCAGACCACCACGCAAGGTGCAACCTCCCTCATCTGCCGCAACAACCACTGCGCGTCAGCGTGTCACCGACTCAAAGCGTTATTCGTAGCTCGATGGGTTATCTCTTTCGGCGAGGGAACGATAGTAGCCCCAATGCTGCTAACTGAGCATCGCGTGCGGCCTAATCCTCAACTTGCCATGTGCGTCCCACTGCTGTTGGCTCAGTGTTCGTCAGCGAGACAAAGAGGCGGTCGACAGTAGTGTGCGAGCTACCGGCGACGCGCCGGGGCCAAAGGGCTGGTGCGATTGACCGCCACCTCCTTCTATACCGCCTCGAGTACGGCACCGGTGATCGCCGACCGGCCATCGCTCGCTGCGGCGCTCGAAGAGTTCCCGATCTCGGCGGAGCTGGCCGCGCCTTCTGAGCAGCCTGGACTCGGCGCTCACCGCAGCACCCCGATGTGGCATACTGTAGTTGGTTTGGTAGAGCAGCGA
This sequence comes from Ktedonobacterales bacterium, assembly GCA_052143275.1. Classification (GTDB taxonomy): domain Bacteria; phylum Chloroflexota; class Ktedonobacteria; order Ktedonobacterales; family JADMIN01; genus JAJPKE01. Next base: position 4,702 of record JBKQTH010000423.1, read on the forward strand.
GAGAGCGAAGGGTATGGCGACGGAACCCGTCACATTGGAATTGGATGAAGCAGCAGCGCGTGTCTTCAAGGAGGCAACTCCTGAGATGCGGCGCAAACTGGAAGCGCTGGTGAGTCTGCACCTATTGGAGGCCGCAACGAGCCGCCGGTCCTTGCGTGAGCTGATGGACACCGTCGGCAAGCAGGCAGAAGAGCGGGGCTTGACTGCAGAGCATCTCCAGCAGCGCGCAACCCATCGAGCAGCGAAAGATCGAGGCAGGCGAAGTGGTCGCGCCCCTTGCCCAAGACCTTGATGTAAGCCTCGTGGACATCATCTAGCTGGATACCACACAGTTCGCTCACTCGAAGGCCGGTATCGAGCAGGACATGACCGAAGAAGAACCTCCATTGTCCAAATCTGCTGGCTTAGTATGTCTTACTGTACACCGATCTGAGGCACGGCGTGGGAGCCCACTCAGAGCCCACGGAAATAGCTCCAGCGCGTATGGGTGCACGCGTTTGTCTGCAATCATGCTAGCGGCTCGGGATGACGCTCCAGGCGCCGTTGATGTAATGGAGCATAATCGACACGACAAGACCGACTCCTGATTGCATCTCTGCGGCAGCGAACCCCTCAGAGTTCGAGACGAATGCAACCGCGTCGATCGCCACGATATTGGTACTCAGTGGCGTAGTCCATGTCCACACGCCGTTGCTATAGTGCGCCATCGGATAGTTATCGTTGGTAGGCTTAGGGTTGCTAGGGAAATCGGGGAACGCCCATACCTCGGTTGATGACAGGGCGCCTATCGTCGCAATGTTGATGCCGTTCGTATACGGGTCGAGGTAGTTTGCCACGTTTTCACGTGTCCACTCGTCACCATCGTAGTGCAGCACCAGCGGGGCGGTGCCGCTATAGCTGTAATTTGGGCTGCTATATGTGAATGGGTAGGCGCCCGCAATCCACACGTCGGTCGGCGAGGTCATTGAGACGGAATATATGATAGGGTACTGCACGCCAATCTGTGTCCCTGACCACGCCGTCCACACGCCGTTCTGATAGTGAGCCACAGCAAAGTCGCTACTGGTACCGGATCCGGTGCCATAACCCACGACCCAGCAATCGTCAGGCGTGAGAGCCGCAATATCCGTAAATATGAGCGCTCCCGACGTATCGAACGTGAGCGGCACCAATGTCCAAGAACCGTTCTGAAAGTGCAACAGTGTGTAGGCATACTTTGCCGTGTACGGATTGATGTGCGACTTTCCGCCATTTATCAGCATCCAGCCGTCACCCGACGAAGTCATGCGGACCATCATACCGGTGACTATGCCTGTGGTGTTGGCAATCTCTGGAAGAGATACTTGCTGCCATTGGCCGTCCGTGTAGTGTAGCACTAGTGGCTTGGCATTAGCGGTAGTGCCTACGGCCCAGCCATCAGTCGCAGATACCATGGACACGCTCCACAGTTCGGCGGCGGCAATGCTGTCATCAACTGGCTGCCACTGGCAATTCTGGAATTGCAACAACACTGTAGCAGTAGGCACGACGGTGCCTTGCTGGGTGATGGTCTGTATCCAGCCAACCGCCCAGCCAGTACGCGGAGAGGTCATACTGATGTCTTGAATGAGAGCGCCGTGAGGCATGGTCGCCTCCAAAGCGCTAGAAGCACAGGCAGACGGCGTTGGTGTACTCATGGTGGCCACTGCAGGAGTATGGCGGTTGCGAATCTGTACGCCAAAGTATCCGAAGAGCGCAGCACTCAGGGTGACGAGCAAGACAGCGGCCAGCAGAGCGAGCGCGGGGCGATGGGATGGGCGTCGTGGTGGACGCGGTACAGTAGTAGCCTGCTCGGAGGCAGGAGCACGAGATTCTATGTCGTATTCCGTGACACGCGCCTTTCTACTGTGAGACATCGTCAGTGAGGATCGTGAAGGAAGCTGGCCGCGGAGGGTGAGCCAGGCATCACCGGCGTAGGTATCGGGCGGAATGCGATTGTCCTCGTCAGCCAGAGTGGTGGCGACGGCGCCCCATGCCGCGGCCTCGCGACGGCAGTCCGCGCAACTAGCAAGATGGCGCTCCACAGCCGAACCCTCAGCCAGCGAGAGGCAGCTGGCGACGTACCAAGGGAGGCGCTCGCGGCAGGCGGAACATGTCAGGTCGTCAGGCGTCATGGGGCAACTCCTTCACCGGAGTAGCGTACAGCTCACGCCACAGTGCCTTGCGGGCGTAGCTGATCCGGCTTTTGACGGTGCCAGCGGGCACGTCGAGGATCTGGGCGGCTTCGTCGAGTGAGAAGCCATGCTGAAAGACAAGCACCAGGACTTCTCGGTGTTTAGGCGAGAGGTGGTTGAGCGCATCGCCCAGGGCCATGCGATTGAGCACACTGTCGTCGCAGGCGGCGTATGCCGCATTGGTCCAGGCTGGAGCATCGTCCTCGGCGTTGTCGGATGTGTCGAGCCGGTAGCTGCCGAGATGGCGGACGAGGCGGCGCCGGGCGCTGAGCGCCACGTTGTGAGCGATTTGGTAGAGCCAGGTGGACACTCGGGCCTCGGCGCGATAGCCGGCAGCGGTACGCCACACAGCCAGGAAGACGTCTTGCAGGGCCTCGTCGACACCCGTAGAGTCGCTGTTGAGTTGATGCCAGAGGTAGCGGCGCAGGCGCGGGCGATAGGCGAGGTAGAGCTGGTGCAGAGCCTCCTCGTCGCCAGTGGCAACCTGGGCTAGCAACCGTTGCTCATCCAGCACGGGCGTTCCTCATCGGCAAGTACTCTCTTCCTCACGATTCAGTTCACTGCTGCCACAAAAGCTGTCATAGGTGCTGACGAAGAATATGTGTGTGGATAGGGCCGAATGGTTCAAAGTATGTGCAGATTGCTCACGGCGCCGATACTGTTCGAGTCATTGAGTGGCAGGGGTGGAAACTGGTCGTTACCGCATGCCTCGATTTACTGCCCGTGTGCATGAGACCGCATAGGTTCGGACTCGCCGGAACGCATCTAGGCCTTGGCTCGTAGACGCGGCCTCGGGCATTATCCTGGCTCGTTTTGAGTCGATGGTGTATCCGATGCTCGCGGTGGGCCGGAGTACCTGCAGCGCATCACGACTGCACCAAAGAGGCTGCCAACGACAACAATTGAACGCGAAGTAGTATTACCTAAGTGCTGGCCGAGTGCGGGAGCTCAGCCGTATCGAAGATGAGCACTGTCGCGGCAGTCTCATTTCCCTGGGTTACCGCAAGATCATTCCCGGCCAGAGCGATGGAAAGACCAAAGTCGCCGCCGGGGAATGCCGGGAAGGTGACAAATGTGTGCAACGTCATATCCCACACCGCCCCAGCGCAGGCGATCAACCTGGCGTTCACGCCTTCCATCTGCCCCAGATCACCGTTGAACGTGGCCAGCAACTGCTCCCCGGTACCGCTGGACAGGATGTGCTCCAGCTCGTAGAGGCTCGTCACGCCACTCGTGGGATCCGCCGGGTTCTGGTCAGTGACTATGCTGACATAGAGG
>JBKQTH010000424.1:0-16491 GCA_052143275.1 Ktedonobacterales bacterium
CTTAATCAGCCCTAAAAGACGGGCGGCATTCTCGGACTAGCGAGAACGGTTCTGGTGCTGCGCAGCTGCCGCAGCGCGATCGGAAGCCTGCTGCTTGGGCGTGCCGCGACCTCGCTCGCCGCCCTTCTTGCCGATACGGCTGTAAAACTCTGGGCCCTGTTGCCGCTTAGTCGATTCTCCACCCTTCTTGCCGATTTCGGCGTAGAAGGCTGGGCCAAGTTTCTCTTTAACGGCTTCGCCGCCCTTCTTGCCGATGCGGCTGTAAAACTCTGGGCCGTACTTCTCGCGAACGGCCTGTCCACCATGCTTTGCCTTCTGCGAGCCCGGCTCTGGTCCGCGTTTGCTTGTTGCCATTTCATACACCTCTCTGTAATCGGGGTTCCGCTTTCCACGGTCTTTCTAAAGATAGCGACGCCACCCACCGTGGGTCGCTCATTCAACGGAACTGCCAGGCTTATCGCAGGATGTATGCCAGAGTGGCTGCTTTGTCCAATCCACCGCTGATTACTTCCCACAAAAATGACCATCTGAGATCCGTTGAGTGGCACTCTGCCAATACTCGGCAGAACGTCCATACCCTCAAACCCCGCGCGTAGACCGGATAGCCACAACTACGTGCCTATGAAACAGTAGCCTTCTCTGCGGCGGTAAGCCAACTCGCAGTCAGCGCGGCAGTGGCTCCGGCGCTGATGCCGTTATCGCTATTGGCCACTTTGAGGCCAGATGCACTGGTCTGGAGCATCGCCGGCAGGGCAGCGAGCCCGTTTCCCCCGAGCACCATAGTTGGCACACCTGTGACGGGTATGTAAGCCAAGCCCGCCACCACCAACGGCACTGCTCCATCCAGATCCACGAGCCAACCAGTTCCTCCCTCTCGTAGGAGTTGGTTGGCCAGCCTGCAGGTGCACCTGGCTTCTCTGCCTGGTTCAAGAATGTACCTCCGGAGACACGTCGTAGGTGGCTTTGGTCAACAGACGGGATGGGGTATCAATAACATAATAATAGCACGCGGGCTGTGATTGCAACATTTTTCTTAACAATCGACAAAACTGGCGGCTAAGTAACTGAGTCCAATGTCGGAGTAGCCCAATCAGATGAGGCCTAAACTGGGGCCTAAACCACTTTTTGGTCCATCGCCTTGCCTTGTAGCCAGGTGCTCGCTATACTGAGATTGAAATCCCACTGAGGCGTATGTAGTCAGAAGTGGACGACAGGATAGACCGTCTAGTCGACGTTGGAGGTAAGGCAGCAACATGAGGTTGAATGCCCCGCGGCTTGGGTTGCTCTTTGTGTCGTTCTTGCTCATTGGTGTAGCAGTAGTAGCCTGTGCGGCTCCGCAGACAACAACGTCCAGCACAACTGGCGGCAATGTAGGACCTAATGGCAACGTTTTTCAGACTCCAAACCCGGGTCTGAACACTCCCACACCGACTTTTCCCGGCTTCACAGTGGGCGCATGGCCATCTCAATACTCCCCAGGCAATAATGCCACTATCACCATTTATGTAATCTGCCGCATTCAGGATCCCACTATGCAGAACCCTCCCACGCCGGCAACGAATGTACCGGTGATTTTGACTTTCGCGCCTGCGGCCAACGTCACAGCCAATTTCCCGACGCTTACCGCGACAACTGGTCCGGATGGCATCGCCGCTTTTACCTTTCAGATCAACGATCCCAGCTCCGGCGTACCCATTAGCGTGTCTGCTACTGCTACCTATGAAGGCAACTCCTACGTGGCACAGACATTCTTCACGCCCAATCCTGAAGCCAAGCCTACCCCAACTGCAGGTGCGACTGGGACAGCGACTGGGACAGCGACTCCCTGACCTAGTGGCCGGCAATAACTGCGTGTCTTATCTAAGGCAAATTCTGGCATACGGGGCAAAAATGTGCACTGCGCTGGCTGAGAATGACGCGCTGTATAGGTGATCCGCAGCGCAGGCATGGCAGGTTAGTCCTTCGATAGACCATGACATGTGAGAGGTTGGTTCCGGCCCGGTTATAGACGTCTCGGTGTCGTCCAAAAGTTGTGCCGCCATGCTCGATGCCAGTCCGCAATACCTTCGAGATTGACGCAGCTAGAGCTTTGATCTCATCTTGACCAAGCTCGCCCGCGAACCGCAGCGGGTGAATGCGGGCCTCGAAGAGCGCCTCATCGGCGTAGATGTTGCCGAGCCCGGCTAACACTCGCTGATCCAGCAGCACCGCCTTGATGGCGCGTTTACTTCCGACCAGCTTGGCCGCCAGAATATCCGCGGTAAAGGCTTCATCCAGCGGCTCAGGACCCAACCGCGCGAATTGATCAGCAAGCTTCGCCACAGGTACCAGCTGAAGTCGCCCAAACTTGCGAGGATCGCTATACAGGAGATAACGGCCATCGTCTAGCAGCAAGGCTACTCGTACATAGAGCGTGTCGGCGGGCGTCTCTCCCAGCAAAAGATTACCCGACATACCGCGATGTATGATCAGTATCTGGTCATGACCAAGCCAGATCAACAGATATTTGCCGCGTCTGGAGATCTGGCTGATTCTCGCTCCAGCAAGGGCACGCTCAAATGCTACCGGGTCCATTCCGCTGATACTGCCAGGCCAGTACACGTTTGCATGCACGATGCGTCGATCTAACAGTTCCGCACGTAACTGGCGGGTGACATATTCAACTTCTGGTAATTCCGGCATACTGATTAAAGTTCCGTTTCCAGCGCAAAGCCAACCGGGCTGAGCGCATATGGGGCAGCTAAAGTCGATCCTTGCCGATCTTACGCCTCAATACCTATAGAGAAGCATGTCGGCTTTCTGAACCAGTGGTTGCATCCGGCTGGTGGGTGGTGTCTAGATACTCATCCAAGAAAGTGCCTACACGTTCGACCCATTCATCCGGATGTTCAAAGAACGCCTGCACATGGCCGGTATCCTCCACCAACCAATATCGCTTGGGATCCTCCGCTCCAGCATAGAGCGATTCGCCGTCATACGGCTCGTCGGCCACCTGATCGAGCTGATCCGCGATGATAAAAACCGCCCGTGGCGCGATCCGATGGATAACCTGGATTGGCCGTATCTCAGAGAGCCGTACCCGGGTAATCTGTTCGCCCCAGTAGACCACAAGGTTCGCCAGGGGAAAGCCGGGCAAACCGGTGAAGCGGCTAAAGAGCTTGGTGAGATCACGCTCGACATCGGCGAATCCGCTCTCGATGACCAGGCAATGTAACTCCGGCTGCTGAGCTATCGCAAGCACGGCGGTAATGGCGCCAAGTGAATAACCCATAATGCCGAGATGGTCCATATCCACATCGCCACGGCAGCGGAGATACTCGATAACTGCGGCAACGTCCTCAGTTTCACGCACTCCATAGGTGACCAGGCTGGAGTCGCTTTGGCCATGCCCGGCGAAATCGAAGAGAAGCGCGCCGTAACCACTTCGGGCTTGTAGCCGCGCGACCTGCTCCATCCACTGGCCGCGGTTATCGTGAATACCATGGCAACAGATGAGAGTAGAACCATTACGGGCAGGGATGTACCACGCTGCCAGGTATCCCCGCGGCCCTGGTATGCGAGCTTCCTCAAAACTCAGTCCATAATCGGCCGGGGTTCGTTTCAATGGGGTTCGCAGTGGCCGTAGCATTCTGTGCGCCAGTAAATAGCTTACAGAGAGCAAAGCCAGCGCCGCGAGCAGAAGAATCGCCGCACCAACTACTGCAAGAACTGCCCACAGCGCCATAGCCGCCTCGACTCCGCTTTCATGCCCCGACTTCTATTGCCTGCTTTAGCTCTCGCGTCAATGCACATTCTGAAAGACATCCGAGTAGTCCGAGATGCCGCCAAGCTGACTAAGCGGCCAGAAAACCAGTACTGCTCGCCCCACGATGTTTTGGCGCTGTAACGGACCAAATGTACGCGAATCGTTATTGCTGTACTGCCGGTTGTCGAACATGACATAATACTGGTTCGGCCCAAGTTTCGTCGTTGGGACGACTCCCGTGTTCAGCTGGCCGCCTGCAGTAGGCTGAACATAGGTCTCGTTGAGAACAGTTCCGTCAACCGTGACAGTTGAGAGAGAGACTGAAATTGTATCACCGGGTATGGCAATAACTCGACCAATGTATTCGTCACTACCATTTTGGGGATTATAGTACACTACAACGTCACCGCGCGAGGGACCGGAGAGCAGGTAGGCGGCGTGATTCACGATAAGATACTGGCCAGGAAACAGATGGGGCTCCATGCTGCCATCTTCTACCCCCACCGGCACGATAGCAACATGAACTATCAAGAAGATGAGCCCCACAAACAGCAGAGTCTCGACCACCTCTCTCATGACATGAGCGCGTTTATCAGACGCGAGCCGGGTCGGCGCCGGCGATCGCTTCTTCGCCACATCAAACTCCTTAGCTCATCTAATACACCCTAGTGAGAGCCGCCGGCGCCGGCAGTATTCGGCGCTATTACTCCATGGCTACCCATCACCTCGCACCCGCATAGACATACGAATAATTGCGAAGCCATTCCAGAGAATTAATTGGCCAGATGACCACTTCCGCCTTGCCAACAATGGCGCTGCGGGAAATGGGGCCGAAGACTCGCGAATCCGTGCTGTCAGTACGGTTATCCCCCATAACCCAGTATTGGTCCTTGTGCAGCGTTATCGTAGGGGATATGTCGAAGTTTTCGAGGCCACCGGGTCCGAGAGCGCGGATATAAGGCTCGTTTAACTTTTTGCCGTCCACATAGACGGCAGTAGCGGTCAGCTTGACTGTGTCTCCCGGAATCGCAATGATGCGTTTAACATAATATACGCCTGGCTCGTTGGGTATAGGGGGGTGGAAAACGATGACATCACCGCGCTGTGGCGAACCAAAATCGTAGGCAAGCAAGTTGACCATTACCAGATTGTTGGTATACAGATTAGGCTGCATGCTTGGCCCATTGACTCGGAACGGCTGTACCGAGAAGTGTACCGCAAAGAAGATAAGCAACGTAAGAACTACGGTCTCGATGATCTCCCTGATGACGCGGGAACGATGCGTGGAGACGGAGTCAGCCCTGCCTGGTGGGAGAATCTGGGCATCATTCACGATTTCTTAACTCTCCTGGATGAATATCTAACTCCCCGCGGTATAGCAGGGACCACACTGCATCCATACAGGCGCAGAGTACTGGTGAACCAAGCTCAGGGAACACATGATAGTATACCACACCACCTGCGAAGCACCCACCATTATCCCCCGAAAAGTCTTGGTGGTCACGCCTCCCACTCTTCCCACCGGTCGTCGACGTGCCGACGACACTACCACATCCCTATGTTATACTGCACTGTGGCAGTGCACTGGAAAACCACAGCGGAACGCCATCTCTCTGGCGTACGCTGAGCCTTTCTGATCTTTGGCCGGGGGATTTTGGGTAGAGGAATAACCAGAATCTGGTCTCGGAGTCAACTTGCAGGAGTCTTGGCCGATGCCAACAATCCCAACAATTACCTACCGCGAGGCAGCCTTGGGCGACATGGCGGCCCTCGCCAAGCTACGCTGGAAAATGGAGATCGAAGCGGGGAATGACGCAGTGGATCCGGAGGAATATTTACAGGCCTACTCTACCTCCGTGCGAAATGAGATAGAAGGCAGAAGACACCGCGCCTGGCTCGCCGAGGTCGATAGGCAGGCCGTAGCCTGTGTCCTGCTCATTTGGTGGACATTACCCCCGAACTTCGATAGTTTCTTGCGAAAACGCGGCTTCGTCTCCAGCGTTTATACGGAACCGGCTTTCCGGCGGCAGGGAATCGCGCGGCAATTGATGAATCTGCTGATCGCTTCGGCACGTGAAGAAGGCATCGGGCGCCTCATTCTGTGGTCATCGGAGATGGGCCGGCCGCTCTACGAAGAACTCGGCTTTACCGGCAGCCATGCACTCGAACTCAGGCTCTGACGCGCTTCAGTCGCCATTTGCAACAGGAGAAATCGGAATGGACAATGGCAGCAGTAACGACTGAACGACTTATGGAAATTGCGCTGGAGATGGCCAGCTATATCAACGTACCTCCCGATAGCAGCATCTATTACGCCGGGACCCATATCAGCCATATTCTCCTGGGCATAGATGTGGGATCAGCCGAACTCTTCATGGCAAGACAACTGGGCTATCACGCCGTGATTGCTCACCGGCCTCCAGGGCACCCCGGACCGGTCTGGGAGGTATACCGGGACCATGTCGCCCAGATGGAAGAGTCCGGTGTACCTCACGCCATAGCCCAAGCCGCGGTTGCCCGGCGTATCGAAATGCTCGAAGCAGAAGCGCTGCTGGAGAACTACGATAGGACTCCTTCGGTCGCCCGTCTCCTGGAGATGCCCCTCCTTAACATCCTCTCACCGCTGGAAAGCATTGGAAGACGCCGTCTTAGAAAAAGCGTAGATGAAGCCTGCTCAGCTAAACCAGACATCACCGTTGGCGAGCTGCGTGACGTGTTTCTAGGACTGCCAGAATTGGCGGCGGCGCACACTGCGCCACGACTGGCGCTCGGCGACTGGTCTAGGCCCGCCGGCACGGTGGCTATCTCCTATGGAGCCTACCTTCCGCCCGATGCCTCCATTGCCCGTGCCTATCTTGAGCACACCGTGGATACCCTAATCTGCGCTGGCTTTGCTGGCTGCGACGCCCAGCAGCTGGCAGGAAATAGTGATCTCACCGGTACGATTCTCACACTCGGCAGCCTGCCAACCGCCAGTCTTGGGCTGAATCCATATATCAGCCGGCTGCGCGCCGAAGGACTTGAAGTTGCGCCGTTCTCGGGCATTATCGGCTTGAGCAAGTAGGCTACCGGCGCGCCCCGTCGATGCCGTCTAGTGCCTCCAGCGATGAACGCCCTCAATATAGCGAATCGTTCCGGTTCGACCGCGCATCATCACCGAATGGGTGCGAGCGCCGGTACCGGTGTATTCTACACCCCGCAATAATTCACCGGTGGTGATACCAGTGGCCGCGAATGATACGTTATTAGTCGTAATCAAATCATCGACTGTATAGATACGTCTCAGGTCGACGTTACGAGCTTCGAGGTTGGAGCGCTCCTCGTCGCTACGCGGCCAGATCTGGCAAAGCATTTGCCCGCCGACGCACTTAAGGGCCGCTGCTGCCAGCACTGCCTCTGGCGCGCCACCGATGCCCATGTAGACATCCACCGCCAGATAATCTTCCATGGCCGCCTGAATGGCTGCGGCGACATCTCCATCCATAATAAGTCGAATACGGGCGCCGGTTGCACGCACTTCATCGATGATCTGTTGGTGGCGTGGGCGGTCGAGAATAGTCACGGTCACATCCGGCACTGGGACACTACGAGCCTCTGCAATCCGTGCGAGATTGTCGGCGATCGAGGCCCCCAGATCGATCACTGGAGCCGCTGCTCGTCCCACTGCGAGCTTGCGCATATAGTAAACACCTGGAGGCGCAGAAAACATCGAGCCTCGGTCAGCGATTGCCACTACCGCGATAGCTCCTGGAAGGCCCAGTGCTGTCAGACGTGTGCCGTCTACTGGGTCCACCGCGACATCCACTTCCGGCGGCAGCCCATTACCCACTTCTTCGCCGGTATAGAGCATCGGCGCCTCATCCTTCTCACCCTCGCCGATAACTACCAGGCCATGCATATCCACCCCATCGAGAGCGTTACGCATCGCATCAACTGCCGCCCGGTCTACCGCCTCTTTGTCACCACGCCCCATAAAGCGCCCAGCGGCATAAGCAGCCGCCTCGGTAACCCGCACCAGCTCCATTCCGAGGTTACGCTCTCGTGTGCTCGAGCGCTCGAATCCGTTTGCCTGACTCTGCATCCGCTACCTCCTTTGGTTCACTCATAGTGATGATGCGTTCCACGCTTTCCAGGCCTAGATTTCCGGACGGCGTGGGTTCACGCGACAATGCTCCGCCAGCATGATGGCCCTGAGTTGATCTATGGCTTCCTGGAGGCGCTCGCGGCGATTGATAATAATATAGTCATAGCTAGGAAACTGCACCATCTCACGCTCGGCATTGATCAGGCGCAGCGCTCGCTGTTCCGGCGAGTCCTGCCCACGCAAGTCAAGCCGGCTGGTGAGATCCGCGATGGACTCGGGCGCAATAAAGACGAAGACAGCACCTTTGGTGCATTGCCGAATAGTGTGCGCCCCTTGGGGATCGATGGTCAGAATGACATCGCGATTAGCAGCAAGCTGATCGCGAACTGGCGCAGCCGGAACTCCGTACTGATAGCCATGTACCTCGGCATGTTCCAGCAACTGGCCGGTCTGGACCATCTGCTGAAACTGTTGGTGAGTGCAGAAGTGATAGTGCACGCCGTCGATTTCGCCATCGCGTGGCCGCCGTGTCGTCGCCGTCACTACGGTATAGCCGGACCACCCCTGCTCTACGAGGGCCCTGGTAATGGTCGTCTTGCCGACGCCGGATGGACCGGACAGCACCATCAACAGAGGACAGGTCTTCACCGGCACGGAGGTTAGGTGCTCGGTTAGAGAATTCTCACCGGTATATGTCACGGCTTAGTCTGCTCCTCTTACCTAAATATTGTACTATTGCTCAGCCTAGTGCTGTTCACTACGGGGACACTAGCGCTTGGGTCGAGCCCTTCATTCGACCAAACAATTTCCCCATGTCTCGGCACTGCCTAGCTACAACGCGAGATCGTATCACGAGGATTTACCGCTACCCGAAATCGGAGCCCGTACCGCATTTCCCGATTGTGTTGGTAGGTCAGTTTGCGGTCTGATATGGTGACTGACCTACACACTTTTTACCGCCATGACGCGATTACATGATGCGATTATACGACGGTTCTAACTCTACCTGCTCGCGGTCTAACCGCGCTATCCCGTCTCATGCGTTCAGTCTTTGTACTCGGACATGGATCTGGACGCATCTGGGAACGTGGCTCAGATGGTATACTATGAGGCCGCATCGTATCGTCCGAAAGCGAGATACCAGTCATGCAGGTTGACGCTCTTACCCTGGCCGCGCTGGCCGACGAGTTTCGCTCCACACTTATCGGCGCCCGCATAGAGGATATTGTGCAGCCAACTCCTCATGCAGTTGCATTACAGACCTATGGCAACGGCCGCACCCGGTGGCTGATTGTCTCGGCTCATCCGCAGTTTGCGCGGCTACACTATATTGAACGTAAGCCGCGCAAACTCGTGCTGGATCCGCCGTCGTTCGTCATGTTGCTACGCAAGTACCTGGGAGGGGCTCGTATCACCGAGCTGCGACAGCCGCGCTGGGAGCGTCTGATCGAGATCGGCTTGATACACCCAAGTTTGGCGGACCAGGGAACCGATCGCAGTCAAGTTTGGCTCATTGTCGAAGTAATGGGACGCATTAGCAACCTGATTCTTCGAGACGACAGCGGCATCATCCTTGGGGCGCTCCGACATGTCGGCTCCAACGAAAACCGCTTTCGTACTATCGCACCGCATGTACCTTATCGCTATCCCCCACCTCAGACCCGCCTGCTTGGCGGCGAGCTGTTGAGACGATTGGCGCCGGAGACCGTCACCGCCGAAGAATTGGAGGCGGCCGGGCTGCAGATGCTCACCCAAGGACCTCCGCAGGTGAGAAATAAGAAGCAGCGCACCCCATCCCTACTCGTTGCCAATGTTCTCCTGGCCAATGTTGCCGGCTTTAGCCGGGAGCTGGCAGCCGAGTCTACCGCACGCGCTTTGGCTGACCCAAATGCACCGCTTACCGGCGAGCTGAACTGGAACCGAGTCGCCGAATCGGTACATACGCTGGCAAAGCTTCCCACCACTAACTTGTGGGAACCTACCTTAGTGTATCAAGGATCCGCTCCGGAGCTTCGGCCTGATGCTTTTGCGGTATATCGACCTCAGCAATACGGCAAGGAGGCGATTTTACGCGGTGTGGAGAGCGCCAATGCTATGCTGGCTACCTACTTCGAGGAGGTAGAATGGTACAACGCCATCGAAGGAGCAAAGCACAACCTCCGCCATCTGCTCCAGACCCAACACGACCGTACTCTCCGCAAGCAGGAGGCTCTGCAGACTGAACTGGCTGTGCTTGATGAGATGCCCAGACTCCGTCAGGAGGCCGACATCCTTTTAGCTTTCCAGTCGGAGATACCGGAGAAGGTTAGCCGCGTCAGTGTCGAGAATCCCTTTGCCCCAAACGATGATCAAGCTGAAGCGCTGACCATCTCGCTGGACCCGCGTCTTTCAGCGGTGGAAAACGCGAACAAAAAGTACGACCGCTACCACAAGCTGCAACGGGCTGGCAACCACATTCCTCTGCAGATACAAGCCAATGAGTTGGAGCTGGCTCGTGTGGAACAGTTGCGCACCGACCTGGCGCTGGCCGAGACGCCGGCCGACATCGCGTTGGTACGTGCTGAGGTGGCTGAAGCAGGCTACCTACGCGAGAAGAAAGAGCAGCACGGAAGGACTCCGGGTCAGAAGCCGAAGGCTCGCAGGACAGGCAAATCGGGTAAGCCGGCGGCCAAGCGCGCTCCAGACGTGGGCGCGCCAATTCGCCGGCAGTCCACTGACGGTTTGGTAGTATTGGTAGGGAAGAACAGCCGCCAGAACGAAGAGATAACTTTCCATCAGGCAAGCCCTGCCGATCTCTGGCTGCATGCGCGTGGTGTTCCTGGCTCCCATGTAATTGTGAAGTCTGGCGGCCGCCCTGTACCTGCAGCGACTCAGCGGGAGGCGGCTGCGCTGGCCGCATATTATAGCCAGTCGCGCAGCGCCGGCAGCGTTCCAGTGGATATCACCGAGCAGCGCTTCGTGCGCCATGTCAAAGGAGGCGGCCCCGGAATGGTCACCTACCAGCACGAGCACACTGTTTATGCCGAGCCAAGCGATGTGGGTATATCGATCTTCAAATAAACCGTAACTCGGCGGCTACTACACACCCAGGTCGTAGAGCTGTTCGAATTGCAGGTCGAGATCATTGGTAGCCTGCCACATGGCGGCAAGAGCCATCCTGACGTTACGAGCTACACACGGTGGAAGGTCGTCGCGGCCGGCGAGGGCCTTCAGTTCTTCGTAGACGCGCAAGGTCGCCTGCTCATGCAGGGCGAGCGGCATTCCTAATAAGTCGATCTTCTCTGCCATTTTTCTTAACTCCTGGTACACTCCAGGCACTTCTGCGCTGGACGTCCGGTATCAGTAAGTTGCTACTGGGCGTACATCCTGCAGCCGCCTAGCTTTGAGCTCGAAACGCGGCAACGTACCCGGCTCCATAAGTTCGATCAGGAAGTGCAGACCCTCATGAGCCTCGGCAAGCTCGACCAAGAGTGCGTGCTCCAGCTCAACCCACTCCGCCTCTCTTCCGGGTTTGAGTTCTACCTTAACCGTAATCTCATCGCGGATGTCGTCACGCCGCCAGATATAGATCTGGAACTCGTCGATTGCGTCATGTTCGCGTACCAAGGATTCGACCGCACGTGGGTACACATTAGTGCCGCGAATCAGCTTCATATCATCCCACCGCCCCCGTATGCCACCGTCGTACAGGTCACCGGTGCGACCACAGTTGCAGGTGGAGAAGGGCACCTTTATCACCATGTCCTTGGTTCGGTAGCGCAACACTGGAATCAGTCCGCGACCAAAAGATGTGACCACCCGCTCACCTAGCTCGCCGTAACCTACCGGCTCGCCGGTAGCGGGATTGACGACCTCCTCGATATAGTGGTCTTCGATAATATGCGTGCCACCAGGCTGGTGGTCGCACTCGAAGATCATGATGGTGCCCAGCTCGGTCATACCGGCAGAATCACCACATTTGGCGCCCCATGCCTCTTCGAGCTGGCGCTTGACCGCCGGAATCGATCCAGCCGGCTCGCCGGATAGAATGACTTTGTCAACCTTGCTTTGACTGGCAAGATCGACTCCCATTTCAGTAGCTTCTTGCCAGAGCCGTAGAGCATACGTCGGCGTCGAGCAGACCGTCGTCACCCCCATGTCTAGGATTTGATGTACGCGCGCCTCAGTGGACTGAGCGCCGCCTGGGATCACCAGTGCGCCAATCTTCTCGCAGCCATAATGAGCACCCCAGAAACCTATAAAGTGGCCATAGCCAAATGCAAAGTACACGACGTCTTCCGGTCTCACCCCGAAACCCCACATACCATAACACCACATCTCGCTGATCCAGTTCCAATCCTTGGTGCCGTCAAGCACACGGATAGGCGTTCGGCCACTGGTGCCCGAGGTAAGATGGTAACGTATGGCATTGCTCGGAGCGCTGGCCAGTAAATCGCCATAGAGTGGATGGTCCGAAATCGAGGTCATCCAATCTTCGCGTGTCATAAACGGAATCCGGCGAAGATCGTCGAGCGTCTTGAGCTGCCCGGGATGAAATCCGGCGCGCTCAAAGCTCCGCCGGTGAAACGGGCTCTGGGTGTATGCCCAATCTGCCATGCGTGCCAGCTTAACCAGCTGAAGGCGTTTCAGGTCTTCACGTGGCAGAGTCTCATTCTTGGGATTCCAGTATGGGGAATACGCCATTGTCTCCTCCATTGCTTTTCTGGTGCCTGGGTTCGAGCTCGGGCAGCCTGGGTTACTCACGCCCGAGCAACTCCCGTGCGATGATCATACGTTGGATGTAACTGGTACCCTCATAGATTTGAAGACCCTTGATATCCCGAAAGTAACGCTCGACAGGATACTCATTGGAGTAGCCGCGATTGCCGTGCAGCAATACCGCTTCCGAAGCGGCACGCATGGCCGCCTCGGTGGCAAAAAGCTTTGCCGTTGCCGCCTCGCGTGACATCGGGTAGCCATGATCCTTCAGCCAGGCGGCGCGATAGGTCAGCAGCCGAGCCGCCTCGATATCGGCCGACATATTGGCAAGCGCTGCCTGTACTTGTTGGAAGTCGCCGATACGCTGGCCAAATTGTCGTCGCTTGCGCGCAAAGTCAAGGGAGGCGTCCAGGCAGGCCTGTCCCACGCCGACAGCACCCGCCGCTACGCCTAGCCGGCCCACATTTAGCGCCGACATTGCCGTCTTGAAGCCATCTCCGGAGCCACCAAGCAGCGCGGACTTCGGCACCCGGCATTCCGCGAACGTGATATGAGCATGATCCGAGGCCCGATGGCCCAACTCGTGGGCCGGCTGGCGTTCACGCCGCAGACCGGCGGCGCTAGTCTCTACCAGAAAGGCCGAGATGCCCTTACGGCCCTCCGCTGGATTCCGTGTGGCAAAGACAACGGCGATCTGCGCGATGTTACCGTTAGTTATCCAGATCTTCTCACCATCAAGGACGTAGGCATCCACTTCTTCTCGCACAGTAGTACGTAGACTGGCTGCATCCGAACCAGCTTCTGGTTCGGTAAGGCAGTAGCAGCCAATCATGTCGCCGCTTGCCAGTCTTGGCAGATACTGACGGCACTGTTGCGGCGTACCAAAGGAGCGGATACAGCTGGTCACCAGTCCGGCATGTACGGTCAGGAAGCCTCGAGCCGAGGAGTCAGCTCGACCCAGTTCTTCGCAGGCAAGCACAAAGCTGACATAATCCATTCCGGATCCACCGTATTCCACTTCCAGCGGGCCTCCCAGCAGTCCAAGCTCTGCCATTCGCCCAACCAGCGAAACATCGAAGACCCCGTTTTCGTCGGCTTCGCGTGCCTTGGGGGCAACCTCATCCTGGGCAAATCGGCGCACCGCATCCTGGATACGTCTCTCTTCGGAGGTAAGCTCGAAATCCATACGGTCAGCCTCTATTCTATACTGCTGTCGCCCGCGACGACGGCCATACCTTCGATCTCTATCAAGGCGTCATCCTGGAAGAGAGATTTGACCTCGAAGAGCGCTGTGGCTGGATAGTAATCGCCGAAATAGGCATGAAATAGCTCGCCGAGCGGTCGTAATTGGGCTTGGTATGCCTGGCGGTCAGTGACATAGATATTGATCTTGACGATGTCACGCATATGGCCATGAGCGGCGGTAACTACCACAGAGAGGTTATGCAACACCTGTTCGCACTGTGCGAGCATATTCCCTGGGGCGACGATGGTGCCATCCGGTCCGCTAGCATCCTGTCCCGCCAGAAATAGTAGCTTGCCTCCGGCACTTAGGATCCCATGAGTGAAACCTCGCGGCTCCGGAAGCGAGCTCGGATTGATGAGTCGTTTCATCGTTTCGCCCATTTCCGTTACCGTCCAGTCCAGTGAGGTGGTTCTTTGGCGGAGAATGATTCGTAGAAGCGGCGATGGTCCTCGCCCAGAAGGAGCAGCGCCTGAGCCTGCGCTTCGGCCTCAATCGCCGATAGCAGATCCATCGATAGTTCACTGTTGATCATGCGCTTGGTCATAGCAATCGCGAGAGTAGGCCCTGTCGCCAGCCGTTTGGCCCAGTTCCTGGACGTTTCCATAAGCTCATCGTGCGAAACTACACGATTCACTAAACCATAGCGCTCGGCGGTCGTAGCATCTATAGTATCACCAAAGAGCAAGAGCTCGAAAGCGCGTCCCAACCCCACTATACGTGGCAGGAGATAACCAGCACCCATGTCCGTTCCAGTCAGGCCTACCTTGGTGAAAAGGAATGCGAAGCGTGCCCGTTCAGAGGCGATACGCAAGTCCGACGCAAGAGCAAGTACCGAGCCTGCACCGGCCACCATGCCGTTCAAGGCAGCAATGATTGGCTTGTCGAGCAGACGCATGTGCTGGACAACCGCTCCCGTCATCCGGGTGAAGTCTATGTGGTCTTTGGTATCGCGCTTGAGCAGCTCACCGATAATCTCATGCACATCGCCTCCGGAGCAAAAAGCATCGCCGGAACCAGTCACGATGACAACCTTCACTGCATCATCGTAGCGTAGTGCGTCAAAGAGATCGCGTAACTGTGCATATACCGGAAATGTCAAGGCATTGAGCACGTCAGGACGATTGAAGGTCAGCGTCGCCACTCCGTCCTCGACCTCATAGAGAAAATCTATGCTCATGTATCTACTACTCCCCTCGTCTACGCGCATGAGTTAGCCCTGGTAAAACACTTCATGACATGATGGAGCCGCCATCGATGTTGATAGCCTGGCCAGTTATACCGCCGACGTCCTCGCCAGCTAGAAATACGGCGATACGTGCCACCTCCTCGGGAGAGATTAGCCGCTGCTGCGGGCTCAGCTTTTCGAGCGCGGCTAGCGCCTCTTCATGGGTCATTCGGGTAAGTTGCATCATATTGGCAACCGTCCGCGCCGTCATCGGGGTATCCACATAGCCAGGGCAGATGGCATTGACGGTAATATTTGCCGGTCCCAGCTCGGAGGCCAGTGCGCGCGTCAGCCCTAAGAGTCCGTGCTTCGAGGCGGTGTAGGCGGCAATGTACGGGGAACCGGTACGGGCAGCAATCGAAGCCAGCATGATAATTCGCCCATAACGCTCCGAAACCATTGCTGGAGCAAACGCCTTGGTAACATAGTACACACTGGTCAAATTGGTCGATATCATGCGGTGCCAGAGCTCGTCGTCATGAATAATGAACTTTGAGCTACCCGATGCACCGGCATTATTCACCAGAATGTCTACACGTGAAAGCGCTTCATAGACAGCAGACGCCATCCGCTGCACCTGCGCCTGGTCGGTGACATCGCAGGCAACGGCAAGAGCCCGGCGTCCCATCCCACGTATCTCCTCGGCCAGCTCGGCCAGCTCACTTTGGCTGCGGGCTGTCACCGCTACATCGGTACCCGCCTCAGCCAATGCCAAAGCAATACTCCGTCCAATACCACGGCTCGCACCGGTCACAACTGCACATCTCGCCATTGTGTCAACCCTTTGTTTCTGTTGGCTCTCGCTCCGTTGTTCAGTCTAGAATGATATCCCAGTTTGGCACGTACGCGCGAGCGACGAAAGAAACGTCTGCCTTTACCAGCGCCATGCAACTAGCCTTCGGGCGAGTTAGAAACTGACCCCCAATACCCACCTTCCGCACGGCGTCCGCCCGGGTGAAACGGCATACCATCCTGGGGTAGTGGCGCCGAGGTCATCCGCCAGGCGGATCGGAGGCAGTTGCACTAGAGAAAATGAAATGCATCGGTTCACAGCGGTGATACCAGTACCTTGAGCAGGCAACTGGACTGTGCTCCCCTGACGATTCAATAGTGGAGCACGGTCGCGGTCCACCCAGGGTCCAGCACGGCACAGGTCCACCAAGGGTGCAGCACGACGGAGAAGATGGAGCAGATCAAGTATGGCTACGCAAGAGGAGCTGAGGCTCCAAGACGCACGTGAACGACAGATCCCCTGGAAGAAATGGGGACCGTATTTGAGCGAGCGCCAGTGGGGGACAGTACGTGAGGACTACAGTCCCTACGGCGCCGCCTGGGATTACTTCAGTCATGAGGAGTCACGTTCCCGAGCCTACCGCTGGGGAGAGGATGGGATGGCCGGCATCTCGGACGACCACCAACAACTGTGCTTTGCACTGGCTTTATGGAATGGCGCCGACCCCATCCTGAAAGAACGGATGTTTGGGCTGACCAAT
>JBKQTH010000425.1:0-3430 GCA_052143275.1 Ktedonobacterales bacterium
CGTGAGCGGCTCAGCAAGGTCTGGGGACTCGGGACAACCGGTTGTCCCGAGTCCCCAGAAATGTCAAGCTCGGAACTCCGAGCTTGACATCCAAGACGGTATCTAAGCGTACTTGCCGCCATACCAATCCCGCGACTGACCATTACGATGGCGGCCTGACGAGTCACATCACCAGGGGCCAGCATCAGGACCGGCGTCATTCGGTACGGCCTCAGAAACCGCAGCAAATTGATCAGGCTTCTCTCCCTCCCATGGTTCGTGATACAAGTTAGCCTCGTTCTCAGCGAAGTAGTGAAATACCTTGAATAAAAGATCGGCAAGCTGGTTGCTCTGTTCTTCTCCGAGGTATTCAATCAGCCCCTTCGCCTTGGCTGAAATGGTCTCCTTAGCCTCATTTGTGACGTGTTCACCTTGCCGGGTAAGTGTTACCACGATCACCCGTCGGTCCGTTGCGTCCATATGCCGCTCGATCAGTCCGCGGCCTTCTAGACTCTTGAGTAATTGCGTCACCGACGGGGGAGTCACATGAAGATACTTACTAATCTCGGACACCGTCATGTGAGGAATGGTGGCACCTCCATCCCTCTTAATACAGAAAAGCACTCGGAGCTCGCTCGGTGTGCATCCGGCTATGGATTGTTGATGCCAGCCAAGTTGCCTACACTGCATCAAAGCTTGAGACAGTTTATGATCAGTAAAGCTAATTGCTCGATCCATCGATAGTGCCCCATTCTGGACAGAGCCGCAATGAGATACGATTATATGTATTCAGCTTGGAGCCTCCTTCCCCAATTGGGTAATGACCATACCACCAACGAGTGGGCCACCAGGGCGGTCGGGCCGATCTTTAGGGCATCACCTGATGCCTGCTGCCCGCGGCTGTCGATCCATACACCACGAACCAGCACAATATATGCCGCATACGACTGCACGTGTGGGTGCGTAATGGAGGA
The DNA here is from genome assembly GCA_052143275.1 of Ktedonobacterales bacterium. Classification (GTDB taxonomy): domain Bacteria; phylum Chloroflexota; class Ktedonobacteria; order Ktedonobacterales; family JADMIN01; genus JAJPKE01. The sequence continues at coordinate 954 of JBKQTH010000425.1, forward strand.
TGGCAAGGCTGCGAACCCGCTATCTCATGTCGGCTGTGGAATTGACCGACGCAACAAGGATAGGTCGAATTCTTCGCTGGGTGGCCACCGTTCAGCCCGCGATCTGCACACTTTCTCAGCGACGGCTGGTGGCCACTCCCCGCAGCTCCGCAGGATGTGGACGGAGACCCGTTTGGGCTGAGCCATCATCACTCAGTGGTCGTCAAGGGTGGTCCAGATTGTGCACGAACTAGCAGATGGTCAGGTCACCGACCATCGAAGGCTGTGGAGTCTTCTTACACTCAAACAAGGAGCGGTACACATGAACCTTTTGCGGGGCCGTTGGCGTCTCGCCGCGATCGCGGCGCTGGTGGTAGTGGCTGTAGTCGTCGTTGGCTTCGGATACGGCCAGGCTACCCGGTCGTCTGCCAGGGCGGCGGTCACTGGCTGCGCGACCACGTCCGGCGCAAAACCGACCATCGTCTTAGTGCACGGCGCCTGGGCTGACGCCTCGAGTTGGAACGGAGAAGTCGATCGTCTGCAACACGACGGGTACGTAGTACGGGCCATCGCGAACCCGCTGCGCGGCCTGACGAGTGATTCCGCGACCGTTGCCGACTTCCTGCAAACGATCTCCGGCCCGATCGTGCTCGTCGGGCACTCCTACGGCGGGGCGGTCATCACCAACGCCGCCGCCGGCAACCGCAATGTCAAGGCCCTCGTCTACGTCGACGCCGCCGCGCCTGCAGTGGGCGAGACGGTCGGGCAACTGAGCGGCAAAACCTCAGCGCTTAATGCGGCACCGAACACGCTGTTCGACTCGGTGCCCTATCCCGGTGCTCCCTCGGGTGACACCGACCTCTACCTGAAGGAGTCCGTGTTTCTCCAGTCGTTTGCCCAAGATCTGCCGACGGCGACCGCAGAAGCGCTCTGGGCGAGCCAGCGTCCAGCTGCGATGCTCGCGTTCACGACGCCCTCCTCGGCTGCCGCGTGGCAGACGATCCCATCTTGGTATGTCATCGGCACCGCAGACAAGATCATCACGCCGCAGTCAGAGCTGATGATGGCGCACCGCGCGCATGCGCACATTCTCATGGTAGCGGGCGGCTCGCACCTCACGCTTATCTCGCACCCAGAGGCGGTCACGGATCAGATCCTTGCTGCGGTCCAAGCGACATGCTCAAGCTAGAAGCGATTCACGAGACGCACTGCGGGCGCCATCACTGTGATGGCGCCCCGTTCCCAAACGAAGGAGGAAGCATATGCCCATCTACGAACGAAAGAATATCCCTGCATCAGTGGGCCGCGGCACGCTCGACCCCGAACTCAAGGCGTGGCTCCCAAAGGGTCCGACCCTTGGCGCCGATGTGACGATTGCGCAGGGGCGTCGCGATCACACGATGCTCGGCGAAGGGCCGTTGCCCGAGATCGGGGCTGTCGAGACCCTCGTCCTGCCCGGCCCGCACGGATCCCTGGCGGTTCGGAAGCATACGCCCACCCATCTGACGAGTGTTCCGTCGGGGGCTTTAGTCTATATCCATGGCGGCGGCTTCACCTACGGGACGCTCGACGAGTTCGAGGTACCAATGCGCCTCATCGCCGAGCGCGCCGGCATCATCACCTACGCTATCGAGTATCAACTCGCCCCGGAGGCAAAGTTCCCAGTGCAGATCGATGAGATCGAGTACTTCGTGCGCTGGCTCTTCGACAACGCCAAAGCGGAGGGGGTCGATGCGAGCAAGATCGCCGTTGGCGGCGACTCAGCAGGTGGCAACATGACCTGTGTCATCGCCCTGAAGCTTCGCGATGAGCACGGTCCAAGGCTCGCCTTGCATGTGCCGCTCTTCCCGGAGGCCGCGTTCCCGGGTGACACACTGTCGGGGAGCGAGAACCGGACCGGGCTCTATCTCGAAACGAACGGCATCTATGAGATGGTGCGCAATTACATCAAGAACTCGGATGATGGACGCCAACCGTACATCACCCCGATGAACGCCCAATCGCATGCCGACCTGCCGCCGACGATCCTGGTCACGAACGGATTCGACCCTCTACGCGACGTGGGCCATGCGTACGCGCAGAAGCTCGCGGCCGCTGGGAACAACCTCACGTACGTGCACAATCCCAATCTGACCCATGGATTCCCCCAATTCACGCGCTACTCCGCCGCCTGCCACCAGGCGACCATGGAGCTCGCCGACCTCATCAAGGCGCACATCGGCTGATATGAAGGGTTATGAGTAGTTGCAGAGCATATCCCCATGTGTGCCCATGTGTATCCGTCTGTTCTTCTTGACCGCAGCAGCAGGATATGATACACTTGTTCTAGCAACCAGAGAGTGAGAGCCTCCCTCTCGGCAGGACGGCCGGAGACTGACAGGGAGATGCGGGATGCTGGTACAGCGGGCGTACAAAACGGAGCTGGCTCTAAACGATCGACAGGTCACGGCCTGCCGCCAGCATGCCGGCGCCGCGCGCTGGGCCTACAACTGGGGGCT
>JBKQTH010000426.1:0-4239 GCA_052143275.1 Ktedonobacterales bacterium
AATCGCTTGGATACCGCAGGATGAGGGCCACCGCAAAGCAGGCAATCATCGATCCCATGAGGAAGAAACGTGGTCCCCAGTACCAGCCGCCGTACCAGGCCCACCAGTGGGAATAGACCAGGACCAGCCCTATCACAAACGCGATCCAGAGCTGATAGGTCGCATACATCTCCTGGCCAGCTCTGCCCAGTGACAGCAAGCGCTTCCGGACTGGTAAAAAGAGAAAAAGACCGGGCATATAGAAGACCAGTCCCTTGCCGAAAGAAAACAGTATCGAGAGCAAACCGAAGAATATTGGGTAGCTGAAGCCAGGCAAGCCTGAATAGGGCATGACCGTGCGGAAGCCAACGTTGCCATTAAAGCCGTGATAACCGCTATCGAGCGGGTTACCGCGCCGAATAAAATCTTCGGCGCCGATCAGAGCAGCAGCTAGAAGCGGCACAACGATATAGCGCAGACGGTGGGTGCTCCAGATACGTGTGAGGGTCAGAAGACCGAGGCCTACAAGGCTTGCCGGCACATTAACTGTGCCTATGACGATCATAAGCCAGCCAATTTTTCCGCGCCGCTGCACGACGAGCGTCGCCCCGATCAGGACCAGGAGGGCGGTAAAAATCTCGCCATCAAAGTCGGTCAGCTGTTGAGTGAGCATGGAGGCAAAAATCAGCAGTATCAGAAAAATGCGTAGGAGCGATCTATCGAGGCGATTACGCAGCAGGCAATAGAATGCGAGCATGCCAAGCGCGAGTAGTACAGTGTTGTAGCGCAGGCACCACCACGCCGAGGTCTGGTTGAGCTTCCCCAGGAACCAGAGGGGGGCAGCAAAGAGGGGGCCAACCAGCGAAAAGCGCGAGGCGGAGAGGGTATGCGCGCTCAAGAATTGGCTCAACTCCGCGAAGCGGAGCAGAGCATCGCTGGACAACATGTGGGGGAGGAAGACCAGATTGGCTACGAGCCCGCCGAGGATGAGACCAGACTCCAGGACGGCGCGGCAATCCAGTGCCCGGTGAGTGGTCGCATTCTGCGAGACATCGAGCCGCTTCATCGAGATTGACCTCTCTCTCGCTTGCATCGCAAGCTGCCAGCGTTTAGAGGGGCCGATGCTCTTCCACCGCCTCAAAGGGCAGGCGAGCGGTCAGACGTTTCGGCAAGGGACACCTCCTTGTCTCCCTGCTTCAGGCATTTTCTGGACCACCCTTCCGGAACATCGCAATGTTATGAGAAGACGACTCCTTGTCCGACTTACCAACGTGGCAGGCGGTCCTCCGTCATTTTCGGTGCTGGGCAATCTACTCGGCTTCAGAACTTCTCGCAGGTTTTGGTGAGTAGCGGACAATCAGCAATCCGGCGAGGACACAGGCAGCGCCGAGTAGCTTGAGGAAACCGAAGGTCTCTCCAAAGAGCAGTACAGAGAAGAGGCCGCTCAGGATTGGTACCAGCAGGCTCAAGCTCGTGGCCGCCGCCGCGCCGCGTCTGGCGATGGCCCAGTTCCAGAGCATGTAAGCCACATAGACTGGCAACACGACCATATAGATGATACTGACCCAGCCCCAGAATGAGATCGCTTCCCAGTTCTGGGCAAGAGCTGCAGGTGTCGAGATCACCAGGAGCGGGATCGTGCCGGCGAGTAGTGCATAGGCTGTGTACGCTTCGGGTGGGTACGTGCGCACTAACGGCCGGTTGACCAACACATATACCGCGAAAGAGACCGCCGCGCCGAGACTGAGCGCGTCACCCACTAGCGAGCCGGGACTGCCGACCTTATCCGCCAGGAAGAGCACCACACCAGTGAGACCCACAGCAAGGCCAAGCCAGGCATTTCGCGGCGGCCGCTCACCGCCAAGTGTGAGGAACACCATCGTGAAGAACGGCACCATCGCGATCAGGAGTGAACTGGAGAACGGCGATGTGCGGTCGAGCCCCAGAACAAAGCCAAGCTGGTACAGTGTATAACCCGTCAGCCCGGCTGCCAGAAATCGGGGCAGATCACTGCGATGTATAGCCGGGAATCGCCCATGGCTGCGTACAGCAAGTATAGCGAAAGCCAGGACGGTCATAAGCGCAAAGCGCACGAAGGCGAAAGCCAGAGGTGATATTTCAGCGAACACGGCCTTGGTGACCAGGAACGTGGAGGCCCAAAGGCTAACTACAACGAACTGCGCCACCTCAGGCGCATAGGACCACAGCGGGCCCACAGCTGGGCGGTCGGATCTTTGACTCTTCTCAATCGGCTGCGACATTACGTGACTTCTTACCGCCTCTCTGAAAACCAACAGGGTGAAACCGGCACTGAAAAGAGGCCAGCTGAGCCGTTCATCCCCAGCGCACGTTGGGGGACTCTCTTGCCACTCTTCTGTATAACCCTGACATCTTCAAAAAGTTGCACGAAATTCCGTGACGAAATTGCGCACCAGCTGCAGATTCGTCATTGTAATGTTAGTCTGGTTCAGGCCGCATCAGCGCCGCTGCTTGAGCAGCGGCGCAAATCAGCAGGCAAAGCGATCGGTTGGGAGTTGCGTCAGCCGATGAAGAATGCTCTAATCACAGGAGCCAGCACCTCATCAGACGGGCCGTGGTCTTGACCGTCTAGGGTTCGGCGCTGCGCGTTGGGAAGCACGCTGGCAAGCTCGTCTGCGCCATGGCGCATGAAGGCGTGGAGCTCTTCACGACCCATAAACATGGTGCCATCTATCACCAGTGTCGGGACGGCGACAGACGCCCACTTTTTGAGCGGTGCTGGGCTGCCCTTCTCAGTGTCTTCCACAATGGTAGTGTCGTACACAAGCGATTGCGCTAGTGATTCCATGTGCGGCCACATTGGCGATTGCCGCATCTGGGCAACCGTCTCGGCGGGCGTTCCCACAAACGTCATAAAGCTCTCGGCTGCGTCACCCCGACGACCCGAGGCAACCAGCTCATCCAGGTGCGCCGCGAAACCCTCCGGTGCGGGCGCATGAGTATCGTCAACGATGAACGGCGGCTCGTACAGCGCTAGTTTCGTGATCTTGGTAGGGAGCAGACGCGCCGCCTCAAGCGCTAGAACGGCGCCGGAGGAATGCCCAAATGCGAACGCTGATCCACCAGCTTCGTTGATCAGGGCTTCGATGTCTTCGACTTCGCGTTCAACCGCATAGGGTCTCGTGTCCCCACTATCACCTCGGGCGCGCCTGTCGTAAGCGAACACGGTGAAATACGGGGCAAGTGCCGCGGCAAGCGGGGCCTCCTCCGCCCGAGTAACGGATCCGCCGCCCACCAGAATGAGTGCCGGCCCCTGGCCCGACTGATCGAAGGCGATGCGAGTACCGTCTTTGGCTGTGACTGTTTCCATGTATGTTCCTCCCTCAGTGAATAGTTCTCACTGCCCCTGCCGCAAGCGGACATACCTTAACGCGTTAGTTGTTGTATACATCCGGCGGTGATCACGCACGCAAGCGATCAGCGATCACCGGTAGGCCATAGAGCACTGCTAGAACTGCGCAGAGCACCAGGTCAATTTGGCCATTGGCGATGAAGCCGAGAAGAAAGGCGATGGCGTAGAGCGCCGGCCCCAACAGATAGGGCCGCCATGCGTGGATAAGCGCCTGCCGGGGGATATCCGGCTCCAACAATTGGGGATGGTTCACGACGTAAAACCAGACCGCGTTGTAGACGGTGGCCACTGCGACCAAGGTGCCGCTATAGACGAGGATGGCCGTCTTCTGATCCAGCCCACGCCCTATATATTGGGCGAGCAGGGCGGTGGCGAACGGCAGTACGGCGATGGTCATTAGGAGAAGGAGGTTCAGAAGGATCAGCAAGTGGTTGACACGACGGATGTAACTGAACAGGGCATGGTGGTTGCTCCACACTACCCCAATGATAATAAAGCTGAGGAGGAATCCTAGGTAATACGGCCACAAGTCCACCAATGCCTCAAGCAACGACTGATGGTGGACTGTCAGGCTGCTGGGCGGCGGCACATGAAGATCCAGCACCAACAGCGTGATCGCGATGGCGAAGAACGCATCACTGAAGCCGTTGAGTCGTTCTGGTCCTGGCAGCTGCGTTCCTCGGCTGCTCTCCGCCCTTGGTTGTAGCATCCGTCCCGGTTTGCTTTGTTGTCCTGCCATAAGCCGTTCTCCAAAACTTACCCAGATATGGACACGCCCGACCTGGTGTTTGGTTCCTGCTTCACCGCCGCCAGTTGCACGCGGAGTTTACGGCTCCGCGCCAGCGCTGGCTGCTCGCACCGAGCGTTTA
>JBKQTH010000427.1:0-10222 GCA_052143275.1 Ktedonobacterales bacterium
AGCCCCCAGTTGTAGGCCCAGCGCGCGGCGCCGGCATGCTGGCGGCAGGCCGTGACCTGTCGATCGTTTAGAGCCAGCTCCGTTTTGTACGCCCGCTGTACCAGCATCCCGCATCTCCCTGTCAGTCCCCGGCCGCCCTGCCGAGAGGGAGGCCTTCACTCCTCGATTGCTAGAACACGTGTATCATATCCTGCTGCTGCGGTCAAGGAGAACAGACGGATACACATGGGCACACATGGGGATATGCTCTGCAACTAGTCATAACCCCCTGCTTTACGCACAGCTAGGCGGCGGCCGGCGCCACGATCTCACGAATCGAGCGAACGACCTCCTGGTTGCCCTGCGCCTTGTACTCCTCTCGCCAGCCTGACATAGCCTGCATAAGCTGAGATCGTACATCTTCAGGCAGCTGCGAAATAGGGGTGTCAATGGGTCCAAACTCGGGGTGTGCTGCGTAGAGTTCCCGCTGCAGCTGCGTGCGCCGCTCGGTCACGCTCTCGGGCCTCTCGATGAAACGGCCCAGCTCTCTCCACTGGTCGTCAAAAAAAGCAAAAACCGGTATCGAGCGGAACTGGCCATCCTTTAAGTATTGATCCATGATATCCAGATTCTGGTCGCGCAAGAATACTCGCAGGTTGAGCTTGCCGCTCGCCTCGGCGATACGGCCGAGAATGGGCAGGTTGTCGATCACGTCACCGCACCAATCCTCAGCCAAAACCAGCACATTTACCGGTTGCGGCAGATTCTGGAATACCGCCAGGTCAGCCGGATCGAGCTGGAACTGGCGCTCACTGGCCAGGAAACGTTCCTGGTTACGAGTCATCTGGCTCTTGAAATCATCGTACGTCATACCCTTGTCAAACCGCTCGGGAGTCATGTCCATTATCTCCTCATTTTCCGGTGAACATCGGCTGTACAGCACCCCAGTGTCAGATGATGTACAACGCTGCAGAAAACATAGCAACTATCACAATAATACCCGGTGTACTGGTACGCTGCAAGGCAGCGTCTGGCGCTGCCGGGTTTGACGAGTTTATGATTCCGGGAATGTGTGAGCTACTGCCTTGACTTCAAGTAGCCCAGGCGCTACATGTTTAGGACGACGACTCCGTATACCTATAACGTCTGAACATAGCATACGCCTCAGCCAGAGTGTGGTAGACAGTCTCACTATAATAGAGAATGGTTGGCTAGGCAACTATAGAGAGTCGCAATCAGGAACCACACCGCACCAGGAAGGCTTAGACGGAGGACATAGACATCAGTGGAGGCATGCTAGTGGGCAGAAATCCAAGAAGCAACCTGCTGTCCGGCTGGCCGGGCAGCTCATATAGCTCAAAGAGCTCATCGGGCTCAAACAGCTCATCTAGCTCATCTAGCTCATCGGGCTCGAGACAAGCCCCTCGCTGGAGAGTGATAACAGTACTGGCGATTGTGGTGCTGCTCCTTGGGGCACTGGGCTACCTTGCCGTGGTAGCGCCGCGGCTGTGGCAGAGCTACACCGACCCCGCTTCCGGCTTTTCGTTCCGCTATCCGCCGGGATGGCTGCTTACCACCGCCGCCGACGGCAGTAACCCCACCCTGGTCAACCCGGCCAATGGTGCGACGATAAGTGTCTACGCCGTGACTCTGCCCGGCAGCCCACAGACGGTGATTGGCAGCGCCGCTCCCGCCACCGCAACCGGGTTGCAGCATCGCAACATCGCCGGCGATGCGGCGATTGACTTCGTGCTGCCCGGCGCCCAGGCCGGCGGCGGCAACACTGATCCCGGCCAGCTGCTTCGTCTCCACCTGGTCGTGGTGGCCACCGCCAACACCGCTGGCTCCACCAATGAATATACGCTGGCGCTAACCCAGCCGCCGGCTAGCACATCTTCCCGCGCTGACGCACTCTTCGAGCAGCTGGTCGGCACATTCTCGCCGGCGACGGCTAGCTCCTGGCTACCCTTGCTGTCTCAGAGCGGCGTGCCACGACCAGTCAACAATGCTTCCGGCAAGAACTGCAACGCCATCTGCTGGGCGGACATGAACTGGGATGTAAATGACTACACCGCCGACGCGAGCGGCCAGGAGTGCGCTTCCTATGACGCTAACGCTGACGACGGCGCCGGAGCGTATGTCGACTGCGGCTTACAGGTCCTCTCGACGCTGGGAGATTTTCAGCCTGACTATCAGTGTTCCGAGTTCGTAACCCGAGCGTTGGCACAGAATGGGCTCGTTCCAGGTCTGGCCAGTGGCGGCTATGGCGGCATCTCCACAGCCGTCAGTAACACCACCACCGAGTTCGGAGGCTACAGCTACAACAGCTACCCCTTTACCGCCGCCGACCAGGCCGGCAATGGCGACATGATATACAATCTGCTTGGCGTAGGAAATCCCGGAACCCCGGGCCTCTATGACTACTTGGTGAGCTCGGGGATCGGAGTCAACCTGCACCAGGATCTGTCCAAGGCGCAGCCCGGAGACGTGGTCTTCTTCTACACCTCATCGATTGCGGACGCTAATCGCGAGCATGTCATGCTGATCACCTCAGTGCTGCACTATTCAAGCTCACGCGAGGGTCTCGGAGGCTGGGATGCGCTGCTCGACGGACACAACCGTGCCGCCTATCATAGTCTGCTCAGTACGCTCACGAGCAGCGACTATCCGTTTGAGATCGTCCATCTGGCGGCGCGTCGCGGAACTGCCGCTAGCTTTGCCACCACCGGCGCCGGCTGGGAAGCTTCCAGCGACGCCAACCAGGAGCCGTTGGTTTCTGTCAGCACGACCAGCGCGACGGCACCAAGCGCCAGCGCGACGGCCCATTTCGCGCCGGCGGGCGCCTGCATTCTTGCAGCTTACATTCCCGACGTGGATGCCATCGCGGTAGCATCTTTCCAGATCACGCTGGCCAACGGAGGTACCAAGACCGTCTCGGTGGATGAATCGGCAGTCGACGGCTGGGTGCTGCTCCAGGCCTGGCAGCCGCCGGGCACCGGCTCGCCGCCCACCCAGGTGACGGTAGGTAATGACACCGGAAGTGACGGCCTGTCGCTAGGGCTCGGTCCGGTAGTGGCACTCTGCACGGGATGAGATTCGGCATGCTAGCTGGTCAAGCTCTCACTTTACCAGCTGGCGGTTGCTTCAAGATACGGGCCGATGTATCATAGGTCTGTACCTCTAAACCAGGTGAAGGTCACGACAGGCACGAGACCACACTGTGATCTGCTGTTGACCTCAGCTTAGAATACTGCGCATTTTTCACGGTATTCTGAGCTGTCCGAGTAACTCAGTGTTCGTCCTCCCGACGGCCACCGGCTGGCGCCGGTACCGGTTGATGGCGGAGAGGCTGAGGCGAAAGGCACTGGAATGCCCACCTACACCCATGGACCTATTGGTCATGCAACCGAGCAAGCTCGTCCCTCTGACGTCGCCGATGACCCGGCGGCAGCTGCTGACTACAACACGAGGACAGGTGAACAACGCCAAGCCAGAGACAAAAAGCAAGGCAGGGTCCGGATTCAGGCCGGCCAAGATGAGGGCCTGCTTCGCAATCTGCGGTCGCGCTTCTTCGGACGGCCCGCTCATCGTCTGATGGAAGAAACGGAGCACGTGCCCTTCCTGGCTCGCATCCTGACAGTGGCCCAGAGCCTCGCCGTCGTTCTAGTCCTGGGCCACAGCGAGGTGCCTCTGCTTCTAGGCGCCTCGCTCGCCGTCCGAGTTCTGGTGGGGATGGCGCTGGGAGTGCTGATTGTGACGGTGGTGGCCGCCGATTACTGTCTCATCAAAACGATGCAGCGGGTGCCGGTGCTGGCCCGGCGCAACCAATGGGCCTCGGTGACCGCCTACATGGCCTACGCCCTCTTCGTTGGCCTGGTGGAGATCAGCACATATGCCGTAGTGCTCTATATACTGGACCGAGATCCCCAGGCTCTGCTCCAGCCCACACCACTGCTACCCACAGCGGGACTCATTTTCATCGCCCAGGTGGTGCTGCGCGCGGCGCTGATCTTCTGGACCATGGTGCAGCTCTTTCTGACCGCTCGGAAGTTGCCGGTACAACCTAATACTCTGACCGACCATTCAGCGGAACTCCTGGGGGGCAAGGCTCTAGAGCTGATCAGTGAGCTCAATACCGAGCACGCTGACCTGCCGATGATCTTCCAGGCTTACGCCGCCAGTGTAGAAACCACCGTCAGGGGAACAGGCGGATTGCTAGGGTGGGGACTCTTCAGGAAACGAGCTGATGCGGCAGCCAGCGCCCGCAGGCAGCAATGGACCGATCTGATTGCAACCCTCAGGCAGTTCAGCACCACCAGACGGGATGACCCGGAAGGAGCCACACCCGTGCCGGACCATTTTACGTACCAGCGCCGGAGTGCCGGTCGGTCGACTGAGGTGCAAGTCCGATTGGACCAGGCGCAGAGTGCCCTCGAGCAACGGCGGGAGTTCATGGAGCGCCGCAACGTCCACGGAGCGAAGCTGGATGGAGTTGAAGGGGACTGGCTTGGAGCATCGGACATGCGTAGGATCGTTCGGCGTGACATTGACGGCAAGCCCTGTTTGGGAGAAACTCGCGCCCGGAGAATGGTTCAGGCGATCGGCAAAGAAAAAATGAAGGTGGGAGGACGTATGATGTACGTCGCCTCCTTTGATGACGTGATGAGGGCGCTCACGCAGGCAGGAATGTTGGATGCCGAGACCCTGTCCTGGTGGAAAAGCTACAGCGCCGCCGCCCAACCTCCAGCCATAGATTCCGGGGGAGATTGAGCGCAGGTCCACGCCGCCTCCTTGGTGTTACCGTTGTCCCAAGAGCCGCCTTTCCATCTCGCCGAGCTCTTCGATAATCCGCGAGGCCTGTTCCAACGTCTCTTCGCTCTGATAGCCATCCAGTAGCACGACCACTCGCTGTAGTTTAGCGTTCCTGAGCGCCTTCTCAATGATGCCGGTATGCCTTTGGATTTCTTGCAGGACCCTGCGAGTGGTCGCGGCTTGTTCCTGTTGATCCTCCGCCTGTGGCTCGAGCGGGTGGATCAGACCCAGAGAGCCGACGCCAAATACCATACCAAGAACCTGGACTTTCCGGAGGCTGGTATTCTCGACCTTTCCGGTGATCAGCGAATGCACGTGGGCGCGCGACATTTCTTCCCCATACCTGGCGGCTTCGGTAGCCACGCGCTGCAACGACCATCGGTGCCCTTGCGGATCACGGGTATTCACGAACAGAAACGTTAATTCCTCGCTCAGACTGGATGTGGGGCGCGTGGCCGGATCCAACGGCGCTACCAGACTTTTTCTCGCCATACGGCGCTCCTCCGTAGTCTCAGCGGTGACTCATCTCCATTTGTTCATTATATCAGACGTTTCTGCTTTGACACATATAGTTGACAATTGCCGAGGCGTCCACTATGGTTGTTACAGACGATCGGCGAGGGTCTACGTGGTCCTAATGTACTAGCCAGCGCCAAGGGAGGGTGGAGCCAATGCGACCAGTCAGGCAGACCGCCAGCGCCTCGAGCCTGAAGGCCAGCCGCAGCGTGCCCCACGACAGATCTCATCACCTGTCCTGGGAGGCTAACCTGTGGGGGCGCCACATTCGCTGCCATGAGCTCGACCAGCACATCTATCTTGATGAGCGGTTCCTCGATCTGACTCCCATCGAATTTGGCCTCTTCTGGCTACTGCTTCAGCAGACCCTTTGGGCTCAGGTGCCGGCCAATTCGGCTGGCGGACCAGCCGAGTCGGAAGCAACTGGCGCCAGTCATCACTCTCAGGATGAGCCGTCTACCGTGCTGGACCGTTATCTTCGGCAGGTAGGCATCGTCCCCATTGGCCGATTATTGCAGGCCATAACCAGCGATCTCCGCTCGGTCATCGCGAACCGGCCGGCTGGCGATGACCGCCATGCAAGGGGGATGGCGGGGCGAGCCAGCCTCACCAGTCACCTCGACCGGTTGCGCCAAAAGCTGCGCTGCCATGGTCTGGATGTTGGTACGGTACTGCTCTTTGGCCGCTCGGCTCAGGGCTATATGCTGTTCCCACTGGTAGACGACACAGATGGAGACCGGTAATCTCACCCGGAGAAGCACTGCGGCACGACTCGCGTACAACTCTCTAAGGAGGCGGTAAGATGAATCGCAATGCTGCGATCAGTGTGGTACTCGGACTCTTGCTCGTGGTAGGACTCGCCGCAAGCTGCGCCCGGCAGCTGTACCCGGGGCCATCTCTCTCACGGCTCAGGACCACAACGGCCATGCCGGGACTTCAGACCACCTATTCCTTCGTATATGCCGATGCCACTAGTGTACAATTTCTGTTCTGGACGGAGACCAGTAACGGCGCCCTCACCGGCATAGCCGACGAGGTGCAGGACCTGAGCCCGGGCTCACCGACCTTCATATCGAGCAATCTAGGCTGGACCGGCACACGCCAGGGCCAGAATCTCACAATCACGATTCCGGGTAGCACGATCCTGGCTACCGTCGGCGGAACCACTCTGGTCCGGCAACAGATGGACCAGAGGACGGGAAAGCTGGTGAACCAGCTCTGGGTACCCGGAACGATTCAGAGCTACAACAGCCTGGTTGAGGCCTTTCGGGCCTATACATACCTCGGACAGGATCTGCAGGGTATACAGGCCGAGCTACAAAGTGCCCAGCAGTTTCCGAGTCCCACCATCTCAACGCGGGTACGGAGCTATCTCACCGACGCCCAAACTCAATTGGCTATGCTGCAATCCCTGACCATACCTCGCCTGCCAGGGTTGGTGACGCCCTGGGTACTTTCCCCACCAGAGATCAACCACACGGTCACCATAGCGGAGGAGTTCCTAGAAACGACAGGACCCCAAAAGAATTAACTCTCAGTAGACAATTATTGGAATCCCGGCGCTTGAGAAGGCGTAGACCTTGGCCATATCGCCATTATCATAGTGGAAGTTGATGCAGCCATGTGAACCACCGTTGAAGGCCTCCGGGTCGTAATGCGGCAGGTTGGTGAGGTAGCCCATCTCGGTGGCGTCACGCCACCAGCCGTCATGCATGTAGTAGCCGTAGAGCGAGTAGCCGAAGGAGTAATGAACCGGCGTCGGCGCGTAATAGAAGGGTGACCCCTTTGGATCGGCCGACTTGAAGATATCGCCTCCCGGAGGGCCTTTCAAAGGGGGAAGCGCACAGTGGATTCCGGGCGGCGAGGGCTTATCCGGGCTACCGGTGGTCACGTCGAACGCGTATGGCTTACCATCGCTGCCGATCACCAGCTTCCCATCGTCGTAGAGCCGCGCCTTCTGCTCACGGAGCGAGACGACAATCACCTTGGTGTTCTGCAAGCCGTAGTAGTCGATCAGATCAAGGTCGCTCTGATGCGCCGTCAACGACCATGCTATCCGGGCAGCGTTGTTGGTGGGCATCTGCGCCAAATTGGTGATCATAGCCGAGAGGTTGTGAATAAACATCTGGGCCTCGTCTTCGACGGCCTGATAATTGGCGGTCGTCTGGGCGGATGAGACGGAGCCCTCAAGGTAGGCGGACTGATCGATACGGATCTGGGCGTCCTGGATACCCACAGTATCCTGCTTGTCATACCGTAGATCGTCATCCGCGTACTCATACGCGTTCGGTGTCTTGTACAGCACCCCATCAAACGTGACGTTGGTCGTCGTTGATTGCCCCTCGTTGATGAGGTCTTGAAGCGTGATGTTCGTGTCGTAATACGCCTTGACCTTCAGCAGCGGGAACGAGAGTGCCTGCTCTTGCTTCTGAACTGTCTTCAGCAGGGCTGCGAGATCACTGGAGGAGTTCGCCGACGCGAGGGTGTTGGCGTCCTGAGCGGCCGACTGCGCATACTGCGCGTCAACCGTAAAATTCGGCACGTCGGAGTAGAAGTCTGCCGGCGGCGCATAGCCCGAGCTGATGTTGGTCAGATACCACACCGACGTGTAGTCCGGCACGTCGGTATTGTGCGCCCGGTGGCTATTGAGGAAGTTGTTGTCCGCTTGCGCATCGGTCTGATACGTGTTCACGTCGTTCTGGTAACGCGCCACTGCGGCGGCCACCTCGGCTTTCCCCAGCGCCGTGGGATTCATGCTCGCCGTTAGCGTCGCGAGCTGCGCCTGGAGTTCGACACCCAGATTCATGAAGTCATTTGCGGCCTGCGCGGACGTGAACGAGGTGAGAGCTTGCGATGGCCAGGATGAGAAGTAAAAGGTCTGCGTCTGAACCTGCGGCGTCACCATGTCGGGCGTAGTCGCATCGACTGGATAGGCGTTTTGCTCGGCCCAGAACTCCGAAGGGTCAATGCCAAAGCTGGGGATCTCGCCGCCCTCAGTGGCGCACGCCAACACCTGCGGCGCCGCCGGTGCCGGCCCCAGGTCGGCGGTGAGGGTGTTCACCATTTTGGTGAGCGTTTGAATCTGCTGATAATCGGGGAGAATCCGCGTGACGCCGGCCATCTGCTCGAGGATGTAGCCGTCGACCGCAAAGTAGCCCTTGGTGGTCGTGGCGGCGGCGAGCTGCTGCTGGGCCGTTGGCACAGAGGGTTGCAGGAGCTTAGCCTCGGTGGTCACCTCGGCAATGCCGGTGCCCTCCGCTGTGGTGACAGAAGACTCTAGCGCGGTTAAATCGCTCGACGCCAGTGCCTTCGCGCCGCTAGGCGTCAATTTCTCCAGCGCGACGACCTGATTGTAGAGATTGACATAGCCGTTGGCGGCGGCCTGATATGCGCTGCTCGAACCACTAGCTGTACTCGCCGACAGCGAATCCTCCTGCGCAATGATAGGCGCCAGCCGCAGCGCCGGAACGCCCGCCGTCGTGCTGGCAGTTTGAAGCGCGGTGTCGAGCTGGATTTTGTTCTGGCTTGCAGCCGTTTTCGCGTCCGGCGCGCAGGCGGTGAGCAGCGCAGCGGCTACGGAGATCAACAGAAAGAGCGCCGCGACAAGGCGCGTGCGCGAGCCCGCGTGCGATGGGCGCAGCCCGCGTCCCCTACGAGATCCTATCCTCAACACATCCTCCAAATGTCCGCTACCCCATGTTTAACGACCAGTGGCCGCGCGAGCAACACCCTTGTCTTCGATTGTCTTTGATTCGCGCCCGCGTGACGAGGCATCCCACAGGCTAAGACGAACGAGCGCACACTGAGTATACAGCCACAGACGTCCGCCAATTGTAAAATCTGCTTACCTCGTCGATCCGGATTATCCTCACGAGATGTCAGGGTTATCCTCGGTAATATTCGTGCCTATCCTCACCCGCACCGTCGCTCACGGACGCTATCCTTGCTCCTGTGGTCTCGTTGCCTGGTTCCGGAAGAGGCGATTTGCCGTTGATCGCCCGTAAGCGCGCGCCTTGGTTGCCGCAGCAAAAGGAGGACTCTCATCGTGATACGGCCAGCGGACTGTGCCTGCCGCGGGAAGCCGCTCTGCCTCGCGCTCGGCAAGAGGCTGGGACTTACCACAGGTATCCTAGCTACGGCTTGCGCCGTGCTAGCGTTTCTGATGTCGGGGAATGTAAGCCACGGCGCCCGATCGCTATCTATTCCAGCTAAGGAGAGCGCCACCGGCGCCGCGGTGGCGCCAGACTGGGCGTCTGGGATCTACGCGGCTCACGCCGCGCCGGTGGTCGTAGGCGTAGACCGGGTTACCACCGCTGGTTTCAACTGGGGACCGGACATTCCGCTGCCCAGCTGTCCGGTTTCTGTCGGGCCGCTCAGCACCGCATTCGACCTCTGCGAGTTTGCCAGCCAGTCCGTGCTGGCGGTCTATGGCTTCGTAACTGAGGTGATGGCCGTCTCTATCGGCCAGAACGTGATCCTTCCCCTGGTCGATCCGTCGGATCGCGACAGCAATTTTCTCTTGGGCACACCACCGGCATTCACCTTCCAGAACCCGGGTATCGAGTTGCTCTATTTTGATGTCGCGGTACCGATCGCGGTCGCCTTGATCACCCTCATCGTGGCCTGGAGTGGAATGGTGATGATCATCCGTCCGCACGTAAGTCTCTCGTATCAGACAGTCATGGAGTTCCTACCTCGCCTGCTGCTTGGTGTGGGCCTCTCCATCTTTGGTCTGACCAACATCGCCAGCGCGAACCAGCCGACCGGCTGGATCAGTGGTCTGATCGAATTCACCAACGCGCTCGATCAAGCGATTCCTAGTCCGGTAATCACCGTGAACGCCGGTGTCTGGCCGGATTTGGCTGATCATCCCACCGCGACCGGAATTGTGTTTGCCGCCTTTGCCGCCGCCAGC
>JBKQTH010000428.1:0-21321 GCA_052143275.1 Ktedonobacterales bacterium
GGCGCGCTCGAACAGGTCTCGTACCCGGCTGGCGCCTACGCCGACCAGCATCTCCACAAACTCTGAGCCCGACATGGAGAAGAATGGTACATCCGCCTCGCCGGCAACTGCTTTCGCCAGCAGCGTCTTACCGGTTCCGGGAGGGCCAACCAGCAGAACACCTTTGGGTAGCTTGCCGCCCAACCGCATATACCGGTCGGGATTCTTCAGGAAGTCCACTACCTCTTCCAGGTCGACCTTGGCTTCATCTACACCGGCGACATCGGCGAAAGTAGTCTTGGTCTTACCGCCCATGTACATGCGGGCACGGCTCTGCCCAAAGCTGAAGATGCCGTTCTGAGCCTGGCTCGACCGCCGGATGAAGAAGTAGATGATCACCGCCAGAAGCAGGAACGGACCCCACTGCAGCAACAGCTCCAGGAAAAGGTTGTTGGAGTTATCCTGCTCGACGTTGACTTTCACACCGTTAGCGAGCAGCGTCGAGACGGTGCTCTCATTAAGGCTAGGTACATTAGTGGTGAACTTGGTTGCGGTCTGGGTGGCCTGGTCGGAGTGCACCGCATCCTTGAAGGTGCCGGTCACCGAGCTGTCGGTAAGCGTCACCGACACGACATTGTGGTCTTTCACCTCATTAATGAACAGGCTGTAGCTTACCGGCTCGGCACCGGAAGTGCTGGAGTTGGCTTGCCAGAATAGAAAAATGCCCCAGGGCACTACCAGAAGCAGAATAATCCAGATCAGATTACGCCGCCAGAAGCCGGCACGAGGCGGCTGTCCCTGCTGGTTTGCTGGTGGCATTGGGCCGTTTCGCTGTCCACCATTATCGTTATTTTGTTGGTTGGGCGGTTGAATCACGCATGGCCTCCATCGGGCACAAGATCAAACGAGCTCGCAAGAAGCGGCTATCCTTGCGAACAAGCCCGCTAGCTAGACATAGAGCCCCGCGACGTGTCGTCACGTATAGAGTAGATCATAGCACAGCCAGGACAGCACGGATAATGCCGGGAAAAGCAGGTAGGCTCTCCGGGCTAATTATCTCTCGCATTCTCTTAACTATACTACGCTCAGCTGTGACGCGAAGTTGCGCTCGGTACCGCGGCTAGTGCGTATGTCACTTGTCGAAGCGATACAGGTTGAAGTCATGCATGAGGATGATCAGTGAGGAGCCGGGGTCACCGATGCCGGTGTAGTGAGCGGCATCCCAGGGTGACTGTCCCAGCGCTTTGGCCGCGGCATCCGGTCCGCCGCTTCTGGCCGCGGGAGCCACTGCGCTATAGTACGATAAGCCGGCCACTGCGACATAATAGTTGACGCCGTCCTGAGGCGTGGGCGCGTACGCGAAGAACGTGGGCGCGCCCCAGGCGCCGCCGCTGGCTACTTCAGGCGCACCGGGCAGTGCTCCGACATTACCCCAGTTGTAACCGGTGAATCCGGGTACGAGCCAGCCATGTTCCAGCCCCCATTGTGCCAGGATCATGCTCACAGGCCAGCCAGTCTGCTGGTGAGCGCTCTCGGCATAGGGCAGAGCAAACTGAATGAACTGTTCCGGACCACTGACTGCCGGACCGGCGGCGATCTGGCTCGGAGCCTGCAACGCATCCTGCGCCTCAGGAATAAGGCGTGCCAGACCCGCGGGTATGCAGAGTCGCTGGCCCGAATGGATAGCTCCGTAACTCTTGAGGTGATTGGCTGAGGCCAATGTGCCGGCGGAGAGGTGAAAGGAGGCGCTGATGTCATAGAGCGTCTCATTCGGCGACACGGTATACCACTGGCAGGCTGTCTCCGCCCGTTGTATGACTTTGGGTACGGTCTGTGACGCCAGCGCTATCAGCACTACCACTATCAGCCCAAGATTTACCAGCATCCAGACCGGCATCAGTTTCCAGATATGTCCCGGGCGCAGCTGCTGCAGCCGGTAGAGAATCCCAGATTGTATATGCGCCGGCAAGTGCTCTGATCGGTAGTTCTCTAGGAGCCTGCGGCGGCTTCGGTGGCCCGCCGTTTGCCGGTAACGGCGCTCGGGTCTTGGATCGATCATCACCGGGGCACGGGGATTACGATTCTCGCGACGGGATGCGAGGTCGCTCGCCGCATGCGGCGAGCGTTCAGGACGCCCCGCATGTTCAGGACGCCCCGCATGTTCAGCAAGAAACTCGCGTGTAATGGCCGGAAACACGTCAGAGAAATCGAGCATCTCACTTCGTTCAGGCTGGCGTAAGCCGGCTAAAACATCTTCTGGTCTCTCGTTCCTCACCGATACCTCCCTTGCCGCAGCACTCTCCTATAGAGGGCCGGCGGCGTGGTGCGTCTCTCGTTTTGGACTTGGAGGGTATCATGTAGCACAAGAGTGGAGTAGACATAGTGATGGGGAAAAAAGTACTGCCGGACCGGACGGCTCAGAGGGTAAAAAGCAGGCCAAATGCTATGCCGACCAGCGCTCCGGCAAAGACCTGCACCGGCGTGTGACCAATGAGCTCATGGAGGCGCTGCTGCCTGATACCCCGCTCGTGGAAGAAATCATCAATCATGAGATTCAAGATTCTTGCCTGCTTGCTCACCGCGAGACGTACACCGGCGGCATCATACATCACTATGCCGGCCAGGACGGCCGCCAGCGCAAAGGCGGGAGATTGCAGGCCGTTCAGTCGCGCGACCGCCGTGGCGAGCCCAACCACCAGCGCGGAGTGAGAGCTGGGCATGCCACCGGAGGCGGTAATATAGCTGAGATTGAGTTTCCGGTTCAGGATCAATGCTCGTATAGTCTTGATAAGTTGGGCTGCTAGCCAGGCGGCAAGAGCGCACCAGAGCACGCGATTCGAGGCCAGTTGATTCAAAGGTGTCATACTGGTAATTACATGTCCTCATCTAATTTGAATGACTCAAGCACAAACGCTTCGGTCCCGTCGCGTGCGACACCCGGAGCCGGCGCCAGCCGCTGCAGACGTAACTCCGCCTGATCCAACAGGCGCTGGCAACGCTTGGCCATGAGGATTCCCTCTTCGTAGAGCGTGAGCGCCTCCTCAAGCGGTATCTGGCCCTGTTCGAGCACCTCCACCAGCTCATCTAGCCGCCCAAGTGCCTCCTCAAAGGCCAGTGGCTCCATCTCCTCCGGCCCTGGCCGGCCGGAGGCCGGATCATGTGTGTCATGTGTGTCATGTGTGTCATGTCCACCGTGACCGTCATTTCCCATGTCGACCTCCGGGTCTCTTCGAGTGACTGGTCGGCGTGATCTCGGATCCAGCTGGGTTCGGCACCGGAGCGCTTGCCACATCCGGCTGGCTGATCTCCAGACGCGGGCCGGCGGTGGCCGCGAAGCTACCGTCGGCTACCCGAATGCTGAGTCCCTGCCCCGGGGTAACATCCGTAACGCTGGTGACGCGCCGGCCGTCGGAGCTGCGGCGCACCACCGCAAATCCACGCCCTATGGTAAGTAAAGGGCTGAGCGCATGAAGCCGGAGCGCCGAGCCGCGCAGATGCTCCTGGCGTAGCTGGGTCAGATGGCGCAGAGTCGCCTCTAACTGGTGCTGTGACTCGTCCACATGCTGGCGGGCCGCCGAGAGTATTCGTCTGGGACTGGACTTTTCCAGCTGGCGAAAGCTGCTGGACACCTGTCTCCGCTCCATCTGCAAGCGGTTCAGGGTCAGAAACGCCAGCCTCTGTGTACCTTCTTCCAGGGCGACGCGCCAGGCGGCGGCATCCGGTGCCGCGGCTATCGCGGCCGCGGTGGGGGTCGAGGCACGCAGGTCGGCGACAAAGTCGGCGATGGTGAAATCGGTTTCATGTCCGATTCCGGTTACCACTGGAATCCGCGACCGGGCAATAGCCCGGGCGACCGTCTCCTCATTGAAAGCCCAGAGCTCCTCCAGCGATCCGCCGCCGCGCGCTACGATGATGGTGTCCACCTCGCCACAGGCATTGAGCTGATCGAGCGCAGTGGCTACCTGCTCGGCGGCGCCGTCTCCCTGTACCAGAACCGGAGCCAGAATGAGACGCACCAGCGGACAGCGCAGGCGCAGAGTCCTTACAATGTCGCGAAGCGCTGCCGCCGACGGAGAGGTGACCACTCCAATAGCGGCAGGACAATCAGGTAGCCGTCGCTTACGAGACGGCGCAAAGAGTCCTTGCGCCTCAAGCTCCGACTTGAGGGCTTCGAAGCGGAGATGCAGCTCGCCTTCGCCCGCCGATTCCACCGCGTCGACGTAAAACTGGTAGTTTCCCCGTTGCTCGTAGAGGCTCATGCGACCATGCGCGAGAATCGCCATGCCGTTCTGTAGCGGCGGCACTGAGATCAGCGGGCTGCCACTGCTCTTGAACAGCACACAGTGAAGCACGGCATAGGCATCCTTAAGGTCGAAGTAACGGTGTCCGGAGGCCGCCTGGGTATAATTGGTGATCTCACCGCGTACCCAGACGTCCTGCAAGAGGTAATCCTCATCCAGCAGTGACTTTAGGTATCCAGTGATCTCACTGACGCCGACGATTCGCATGGAAGCAGCCTTATCCTTGCACCCGCTCAGCTTGGGTCAATCACCAGTAAAGGCTGGCCATACTCCACCGCCTGGCCGTCCAGTACCAGAATCTCCGAGATACGCCCGGCCACTGGCGCTTCAACTTCACTCAGCAGGTTGAGCGCCTCGATGGCGGCAATGATCTGCCCCTTGCGAACCTTGTCGCCTGGAGAGACCAGCGGCCGGTCGCCGTTCATGCTGGAACGGAAAACGCCTACCAGCGGCGAGCCGATTTCTTCGCCGCCGCGATTCCGCTCGCCATCCAGCGAAGCTTCATCCAGATAGCCCTCTTCGTCACCTTCCGGAAGCAGGGCTTCACTAGCCGGCGCCAACCGGCGAAGCAGCAACTTCAGGCCTTCGCCTTCGCGCTCAACGGATATCTCGCTGATATTGCTCGTCTCCATGAGTCCGATAAGCTGCCGGATTTCGGCGATACTCAGGCCGGCCGGCGGTTGGGACGGTGTCTCTTCGGCTCCCCGCTCAGCTCGTTCGCGCACCATGTACTGCACCTCCAACTGCACCAATGACCGTCCAAGTGCCCAGAATCTCTCCGGAAGAGACGACGCGCCCACGCCAACCACACCGGACGGCTTATCCCCGGCCCATCAGCCGACTCGCTCAACGTAGGTGCCGGTATCAGTTTTGACCCGAATCTTGTTGCCGGTGGTGACGAAGAGTGGCACCTGTACCACCTTACCGGTTTCCAGGGTTGCCGGCTTCGTGCCGCCAGTGGCGGTATCGCCCTTGAAGCCTGGCTCGGTATAGGTCACTTCCAGCTCAACGGTGATGGGCAGTTCAACATTGAGCGGTTCGCCATTGTAGCTGGCAACCTCAAGCTGCATACCCTCGAGCAGGTAGTCGACCGCGTCGCCCAGCTGCGCGGCGGTGAACGGTATCATTTCGTAGGTCGCGGTATCCATGAAATAGTAGGTATCATCGTCCTTGTACGAATATTGTACGGTGCTGCGATCCAGGTAGGCTCGCTGGAATCGCTCACCGGAGTCAAAGGTCCGGTCAATGATGGCTCCAGTCCGCAAATTGCGGAGCTTTATGCGTACGATGGCGCCACCACGCCCAATCTTCACGTGCTGCCACTCAACAATGGTAAACAGCTGTCCATCCATCTCGATGGAGATGCCTTTTTTTAAGTCGCCGGTTGAAATCATAGGTGTTCCATTCCTCCCGCCTTGGCAAACAACGCCGAGGCACAATCCCCTCCAGAGAGCACCCGCCGCCCAAAAACTCGAAGGTATTCTACCATCTTTTCTAAAGCGGCAGCTGTAGACGCTTCGGCGCAGTGCTGAGGATCCGTAAACCGTGCTCGGTGATGAGCGCGGTGTCCTCGATGCGCACCCCACCAACTCCAGCAATGTAGAGACCCGGTTCGATAGTGATCGCCATCCCTGGTTCAAGCAGAGAGTCCTCGCCAAATTTGGAGAGACGGGGATTTTCGTGAATCTCCAGCCCCAGCCCATGTCCGGTGCTGTGCAGGTACTCGGCTCCACGCCCCCGCTCCTCGAAGAAATCTCGTGCCAGGGCATCCGCCTGCTTGCCGTTTAAACCAGGATGCAGCCCGAGTTCGCACCGTTCCTGCGCCTCCAGCACCAGGTCATAGAGCTCCTGCAGCTCCGGGCCCGGTCCTCCCAGACAGATCGTCCGAGTCATATCCGAGCAATAGCCGTCGTACTTGGCTCCCATATCTATCGTAATGAGCTCGCCCACGCCAACTTCACGGTTGCTGGGCACGGCGTGCGGCAGCGCGGAGTTGGGACCGGTGGCCACGATCGAATCAAATGCCAGTCCATCAGCTCCAAGCGAAAGCATATACCGCTCGATCTCCTGCGCAACCTGGCGTTCGGTGATACCGGGCCGCAGATAGCCGCAGAGGTAGGCAAAGGTCTCATCGGTAATCGCAGACGCTCGCTCGATGGCCTCGATCTCAAAGGTATCCTTGACGACGCGCTGCTCCTCGACCAGGTCACGAGTGCTGACCAGCTCAACGTGCGCGAAGGGCCTGGGCTCCGCGCCACCGTCACTGTCCCCTGGACCGGCGAGCGCCTTCTCCAGGTCCAGAAAGAGCGCGAGACGGATGTGGTTTGCCTCGACGCCGGCTCTGGTGACGCCTGCGGCCATAAGTTCCTGAGCCGCCAGTGGCGCTTGTCCAGCTTCGCGTCGCTTGATCTCGAGACCGGGAGCCTCGCGCTCGGCCTGCTCGAGGTAGCGCGCGTCGGTTAGCAGCAGAACCCGGCTACCGGTGACGATGAGAGCTCCGGCGGAATCGATACCCGAATCTTCGCCGGTGAAGCCGCTGAGATAGCGCCGGTTCTCCGGATTGGTTACCAGGAGAGCATCAAGGCTCAGCTGTTGTAGGGTCTGGCGCAGCCGATCGATCCGGCTGGCGTACATGGTAAGGCGATTGGTTACTGAGTTAGTCATAGAGGGGAATCAGCTCCTTTAGTAATCAGCGCGTCAAGCGCATAGAGATACCCACGCCAGCCCAACCCACTAATGTGGCCGCGACAGACCGCCGCGAGCAGTGACGTGTGCCGGAACGGCTCGCGCGCGTAGATATTCGAGAGATGGACCTCAATGGCCGGCTTGCCCGTTCCCGCCACCGCGTCTCGCAGGCTGACACTAGTATGGGTGAGTCCGCCGGGGTTGATGACGATTCCGGCGGACTCAGCCGCCTCTTGCTGGAGAAAGTCAATCAAAGCCCCCTCGTGATTGGATTGAAAGGTGGTAATTTCACAGTTGCGCTCGGCGGCGTAGGAGACGATGCGCTCGTTGATCTGCGCCAGAGTCATACGTCCGTAAATGCCGGGCTCGCGCCTGCCCAGGGTATTCAAATTGGGGCCATGCATCACCAGAATGTGTTGCCGCGTCGCACCGGTGTCAATACTGCTCATATGATATCTTCCATTCGACTACTTCGGCGTAGGTCAATTCCAGCGGAACTCCGAGCCTACGCTCCGCGGGGCTCCCGCTACCCCTCCGCACCCGCCTCAAGGAGCGCGGCCAGAATGTCGGGCTCATCAATGTCAGAGACCAGCGACGCCTTACCTACCCCGGTAGGCAGCGCCAAGCGTATGCGACCAGCGCTGACTTTCTTATCCCACAGACACGCTGCCAGTAGACGTGAAGCGGGTAGTCCGGCGACTCTTGTGGGCAGTCCGAAGCGCTCAAGTAACGTCGACAGTCGACTCACCACCTCTCCTGGAGTGATGCCCAGCCGGTGTCCAATACCCGCCTCCACCACCATACCGGCGGCCACGGCCTCGCCATGCAGCCAGAGACCATATCCGGCGACCGCCTCGATGGCATGGCCGATCGTGTGGCCATAGTTTAGCAGATGCCGCCTACCTCCGTCTCGTTCGCGCTCGTCCGCCTCCACGATGCCGGCCTTAAGAGATACCGAGCGAGCGATGATTCTAGTCAGCGGCTCAGGCTGGTTGGCCAGCAGGGCTGGCGCCTCCCGTTCCAGGGCGGCAAAGTAACCGGCATCGAGCGTCACGCCGTGCTTGATCACCTCCGCCCACCCTTCGGTTAATTCTCGCCGGGGCATCGTCAGGAGGAGAGCCGGGTCGGCCAGCACCAGCCGCGGCTGGTAGAACGCTCCAATCAGATTCTTGCCCAGCGGGTGGTTGATGCCGACCTTGCCTCCGATCGAGGCGTCGACCTGAGCCAGCAGCGACGTTGGGACCTGTAAGAGAGGTATCCCGCGTAGGTAGGTAGCGGCGGCGAAGCCGCCCAGATCGCAGACGACTCCGCCTCCAAAGGCCAGTAGCGCCTCACGTCGCTCGGCTCTCCGCTCGGCCAGCCAATCCTGAATCAGGTTTAGCTGTTCCCGGGACTTGCTGGCCTCACCAGCCGGCGCACGATAGATTAACGGCGTAAAACCAGCCCGCATCAGCGCGGACATGAGCACAGGCTCATAGAGTGGCGCTACATTGGTGTCGCTAATGACGTGTAGACGGGGCGGCAAGCCCAGGTTCTGAAGTAAAGTGGGCAGAGTAGCCAGCCCTCCCCAGGCTACGACGCTGTCGTAGGCGGCCCGGTGTGAAGTCTCCACGCATCGGGTAGTGGCTTCGGCAGACGCCGGCGAGAGCAGTCCGCGGCCTACCACTCCTCCAACCACGCGAGCGGCAATGATCTCGGGTGCCAGATCGTCGGTGAAGATGGTCTCGTCGGCTTCCGCGTAGCAGCGTCTGCGCCTCCGGTCGAGTAGGCGCAGGCTTTCCAGCGGGTGGTTGCCTGCCAGCATAGGCCGGCTGTCGATCGTAGCCGCGTTGCCGGCTCCCAGTCTCCGGTAGGCAGCCTCCGCTGACACAGCGAGAGTAACCAGCCGGCCGCAGCGGTGCATCAGGGAGAGGTTCGCGAGATTCTCGCAGATACCGGCACCGGTGGCGACGACGGTGCGCTCCAGCTTTGCCGCCTGTGCCAGCGCCTCGTCTTCGAGCTCGCGGAACCCGGTTTCTCCAACGTCGGCAAAGATAGCCGGTATGCTGCGTCCGGCGGCCTCCTGGACCATGGCGTCGGTATCTACCCAGGACCAGCCCAGCAAGGCGGCCACTCGTTCGGCAACCGTAGTCTTACCGGCGCCGGAGGGTCCGATCAGAAAAATCCGTTCGACGAATGCGGTCTCCATAGCCAACATTGTAGCATCACCGGCCTCTGTGGAAAATCCGGCACATGCGGCAGCGCCTCGAAGCGTGTGACCGGCTCGGGATATTGACCCATTCGGCGCTAGGTGTTTTCAACTCGCGCTGAATGCGGTACGCTGTAGCCATTACATATCTATCCACGAGGAGTCTTATGCGACAGTATCGCTTTGTGCAATTTGATGTTTTTACTGACGTTCCCTTCGGCGGTAATCAGCTCGCGGCGATCATGGATGCCAGTGGCCTTACCGATGAGGAAATGCGCAAAATAGCCCAGGAGATGAATCACTCGGAGACGACATTTGTATTTCCGGCAACTGATGTCAAAGCCACTCGCAAAGTGCGCATCTTCACGACCAGCACCGAGTTGCCGTTTGCCGGTCATCCCACCATCGGTACCACGTTTGCCCTGGCGCATGACAAGGTAGTCAGAAGTGGGGATGCTCTGCCAATCTATCTGCAGCTGGCCTCCGGCACCTTCCCACTGGACCTGTTCTTTGAGGGAGATGAGCTGAGCTTTGTCTGGATGCACCAGCCGGTACCAGAGTTCGTGGCGTGGTCGGGTGACGCTCCGCGGCTCATGGCAGCGGTCGGCCTCTCTATGGAGGATCTGGCCGCCGAACTGCCTATCGAGCAGGGCGGCTCCTCCGGCGTGACCTTCATCTATCTCCCACTACGCGGCCTGGAGGCCCTGCGCCGGGCCACGCCGGGAAACCCTGACCTAGTTTCCGCGGTTGGCGGCCCCGGCGCCACAACTGGCGTCTATCTTTTTAGCGTGAATCCGGTGAAGGGCGCCTATCTTGCCGGCGCCGATCCAGTGATAGGCCCAGAGCCGCCCACCAGGCGCAGCCGCATGTTTGCTCCAACACCTGGAAACAACGAAGATGCGGCGACCGGCGCCGCCGCCGGACCATTCGCCGCCTACCTGCTACGCCACTCCCGGATTCGGGCCGATCGGGACGGAGATGCGAGGCTCCATGTAGTGCAAGGAGTCGAGATGGGCCGTCCCAGCCTGATCAAAGTAGGGCTTACCTGTGAATCGGGAACCGTGGGTGAAATCGGCAAGGTAGTTGATGTGCGGATCGGGGGTGAGGCGATTTTCGTGGCCGAGGGGAACATCATACTGCCGTGACACCCTAGAAGCCTAAGCAACCGGTAATCCGGATACGTAAGCCATCGGTAGCAAACCGGCGCGAACAAGCGATTTTCCGGACAGGTGCAAGGGGGAGACCTGGTCGTGGATACAGTCGAGACCGTAGATATGGCCGAGCTGATTGCCGAGTTGGCGCCCGGCGAGACTCGCGGCGGCCGGAGCGGGCTGGTCAGTGGGATCGCCTACGCATCCGGCGATGTAGTGACGGGAGGCGGCTTTGTCGCCATACGAGGGCGAAAGACCGATGGGCACCGATTTATCGCTGATGCGCTCTCACGCGGAGCGGTCCTAATCGTAGGCGAGGACCCGGCGCCTCCTGACTTTCCCGCTGATCGGACCTATGTACGCGTAGTCGATTCGAGGCGCGCGCTGGGAACACTTTCGGCGGCGTTTTATGGCCACCCCACCCGGAGCATGGAAGTTATCGGCGTTACCGGCACCGACGGCAAAACCACCACCACCAAGCTGATTGATTCTATTCTCACCGCCGCCGGCAGGCGTACCGGGCTCATGAGCACTGTGGATTTCAAGGTCGGCGACGAAAGCTGGCTCAACAACAGTCGCTTGACTACGCTGGAAGCCCCTGAGGTACAGCGGCTCCTGAAACAGATGCTGCAGGGTGGTGTAGAGGTGGCCGTCGTCGAGACCACGTCCAGCGGCCTCGAGTTGCATCGGGTCTGGGGCGTGGAGTATGACGTCGCGGTGATGACGAACATCACCAGTGAGCATCTCGAGGTACACGGCACAGTGGAGAACTACCGGCGCGCTAAAGCCATGCTCTTTGAAGCGGTAGATCCGGCTCGAGAGAAGACTTTGCCGGCAGACGCGGCGGTACCTCGCGCCTGCGTACTGAATGCCGACGATAGCTCGTTTGAATATCTGAAGCCATTTTGCCGTGCGCCGATCTGGAGCTACGGCATATCGCAGCCGGCCGACGTGCGGGCGGAAGACGTAGCCCTGGAGTCCAGCGGCACGAGCTTCCAGGTAACCATGCCCGGTGGCGAGCGTATTCCAGTACGGACCCAATTGGTCGGGCGTTTCAATGTCTCTAACTGTCTGGCCGCGCTAAGCGTCGGCTACCTTCATGGCGTCGCCCCTCTAGTGATGGCGGAGGCTCTGGCCAAATTTCCCGGCGTCTCCGGACGTATGGAACGAATCGAGGCCAGACAGAGCTTCACCGTCGTGGTGGACTACGCTCACACTGCCGAGAGCCTGGCCAACGTGCTTCGGGTACTGCGGCCGGTGACGGCAGGCAGATTGATCGCCGTCTTCGGCTCGGCCGGTGATCGTGACCGTATGAAACGCCCCGAGATGGGAGCCGTGGCCGCGCGACTGGCCGATTTCTCGGTTATAACCGATGAAGATCCACGCGAGGAGGACGCGGCCAGCATCTTGCGTGAGATCGCCGCGGGGGCAGTGGAGTGCGGCGCAAAGGAGGGTCGAGACTTCGTCTGTGTCGTAGGGCGGCGCCTGGCTATTGCTACCGCGCTGCGCCTGGCACGGCCGGATGATACCGTGCTCCTGGCCGGCAAGGGGCACGAGCAGAGCCTAATCATTGGCAAAGAGAAATTACCCTGGGATGATCGTGTGGTTGCGCGTGAAGAACTGATGGCGCTCGGATATGGTGGAGGCGGCTAACTAGCCAATGGGTGGAATCGATATGACCATTCCAATATTTTTGGCCGTGTTGCTCGTGGCATTTGTGACTAGCGCCATTGCGTGCTTCGTGGCGATGAAGGCTTTTCCCTTCTTCCGCAGTGGAGAACGCAAAGCCGGCGCATTCCGCCCCGACCAATCGGCTGAAAGCTACCGTATCGAGACCCGTAAGGGTTCGCATAAGATCAAGGTACAGCACGCCGGTTCGACCGAGCTGCCGGCAGTGGGCGGTCCGGCGATACTGCTGGGGATCGTAGTGGCCACGGTGGTAGCGGCCTATAATCTTTCACTGTCCCAGGTGCAATGGGAGATGCTCGGCGTGCTTCTCTTCGGAATGGTGGGCTTTGGAGTAGTGGGATTCGTCGACGACTGGCGCAAGGTTCATAAAGGTGAGGGTATCTCGGAGATACAGAAGTTCGCCGGAGTGCTGCTGATCTCCCTGATTGCCGGAGTAGCTCTCAATCGATTGCTGGCCTACCCGGCGGTTCCCCGAACCCTCTCCGCTCGCCTGGCCTATCCGCCCTACAGCGACTTCCCACTTCTGGGCCAGCTGCTCAAACAAATTAAGTATGCCTGGATAGTCTTCTTCTTGATCATGACGGCGATGATTACTACCGCGACCGCTCTGGCGGTAGACTTCAGCGATGGCATGGATGGTCTCTGTGGCGGCCTGATGTTTAGCGCCGCCCTCTCACTCTCGGCCATACTTCTGAGCGAAAATGATACCGCCCTGTGGCCCGGAGCCATTGCGGTGTTGGCCATTGCCGGGGCAACCGCCGGATTTTTGCCGTTCAACTGGCCGTCCTCCTGGAAAGCGCGCAATCAGGGGGTGGGGCGGCGCCGCGCTCATATCATCATGGGCGACTCGGGCTCGCTGGCGCTTGGCGGTCTGCTGGCGCTGGTGGCAATCATTAGCCGTTTGGAATTCGTCCTGCTCTTCATCGGCGGCGTCTTTGTGCTGGAAGGACTCTCAGCGCTTATCTCGGCGCGTATTCTGGTGCGGTTCTTCCGGAAATTCTTGCGACTGGAACGGTATAACAGCAGCGGCAGAGGCTTTCTGCACACCGAGTTTCCCCTGCCCTTCCTAGCTACCCCCATGCACCACCACTATGATCTACTGGGCTGGGACCGTAAGCGATTGGTGTATGCCGCCTGGCTACTGGGGACCGGGCTCGGGGTGCTTGGTGTCGCCAGCGTGATCGGCACCTTTACCTGGCAGAGATATCTGGCTCGGTTTGCCGCGCTGCTGGTGATCGTGTTTGTTTGGCAGACCGGTCCCTGGACCCGCAGCTTCTTCATCGGCCTACACAAATCGTTCTCCAATTATCCTCCGGAGGCTGAAGGTCCCGTGCTGGCGCTTTATTATGGCTATCCATTCCGTCTTTTTGGGCGCCGTCTCTACGGGGAAGTAGACACCACCTCCATTACCGCGGCGTGTTTCCGTACGCCGGCGGAGCAGCTCTCTCTCTGGCAGCGCATGAGCGTCTTTGATGCCCGTTCGGTACTGGGCTACTACTGTTATCGCGAAGGCGCCTATGATGATGCGCTGCGAATCTGGAGTCGCATACCCAAGGGAAACCTGCAGAAACGCGCGGAGATCTCGGAGATGCTGGACGAGGCACGCCACACCGTCGCGCTACACTCGGAGGGTGAGGTCGAAACCTTTCTGCCACGCCCCGATCTGGAGGAATACTCTTGGCCGGCAGCTCACACCGCTTTCCCTTCACTGACCACCCTGGATCCTAGCGCTACGGTAGTGGCTGGTCGAATACCGTATTCCCTCTTCAACCCGGAGCCGCCCGCGCCAAGCCCGTCTCTCTTGATGCCGGCGGCTGCCCTCGAGACTGAACTACCGGCGACGGCAATCGCCGAGGCGGTGAGCAATCCGCCGGTGGTGCCCGTCCTCACTCCGGTTCGCGCGCCGGTTGTGGATGCTGCTTCACCCCCTGAGAGCGCGAGGCTGGATGGGAACGAATCTGGTTCGCTGGCTGACGTATCCGCGAGCAACTTGCCGCCCAGCAACGGTAAGATGGCGTAGAGCGCCAGCACGGGCAACACCAGAAAATATGCCAGAAGGCTGCGCCAGGCCAGCAAAAAGGGGAGTAGTGCCAGGAGTGGCGCCAGTTCGGGGCGCAAGAGCGTACGGGACCGGGCGAACCAAAGATACACCGCGGCCAGTGCGGCAATCTCCGCCACCGTATAGACTGCCGCGGGCCAGAGCGGTACCAGTCCAGAGTGGGTCAGGTCGATAATGCCAATACCCGAAGGGAAGAGGGGCAAAGTCACCGGAAGCAGCAGGCTTCTGGCCCAGGACGCCGGCGAGGAGAGGAGAAACGGCAGATTGGCTGCGAGAAATGCGGCCAGGGTAATGGCCAGACGGGTCACCGCCGCCCGCTTCCCGTGACGCCGCCACACAATGATGGCATAGAGCGGCACCAGCGGCCAGGTGATCTGCTGTACCGCCGCCGACAGACCAAGCAGCACCGGCGATGTAACCGGTCGGCGGTCCGCAAGACTCCAGGCGCAGATAACGAACAGGTACGCGACCGGCTCAAATTCGCCGCGCAGCGCGCCCACCAGCAGGAACTGGTTCGCCAGCAAGATCAAAATGAGATAGGGCCAGAGCGCTCGCGGTGCGCCCCAGATCGCCGCCAGACCGAAAAATACCAGAAAACACGCTCCGGTGGGAGCGGTGCTTGGCCAGCCAGCCCAGACATTGGGCACATACACCAAAAAGGCCAGGGCGGGGTAGCTATGCAGTGTGGCTGGATCGTACTCGGGACCTCGACGGGACGGGTTGGCCAGTTCTTGCGCAACGTCGGTTACGATCTGTCCCAGAGAGGGGCCGTACGGCTGATAGGCGGGGGCGGCGTACCGTCCCCGGTCCAGCGGTGTGGCTCCCACATGAGGGAACTCGGCGATGGCGTGCCAGAACCGGCTGTCGGCGGCGTAGGGATTGACACCCTTCAGCACCAGCTGGGCATTGAAGTGATTGAAGGCCGCCGCATCCGAAATGTAGTCGGGATTGGCACGGGTGATGGAGCTGGCGGTGGCAATGCCGAGCGTTATTCCAACGACGGCGGCCAGTACGAGCAGAATAAGCAGCGTGGCCGACGTCATGCGCAGCAGGCGAGATGCGGCGAGGCCCTCCTCGGGGAACTGCAGATCTCTAGCTAGCGCCGCGAGCAAGAGCATGGAGATCGACCCGCCTAACCATGCGGCATGTAGTATGATACCCACCGGCTGGGGCGCGCCGTATGCCGCCGTCGTTGTCCAGCAGTAGATGGTTAGAGCCAGCGTGCCGCAGACGACGAGTGCAAGACGCGGCGGAATCATAATCTACTCTCCTCTGCATTTTGGCAGTTTGAGTAAAATGGAAGTTGGGTACGTTTACGATGATCAAGAATCTTGGCTACTACTTGGACACTGTACCTAACGGGTGAGCGAGGCCGCCACAGCTATTTGGGCTACTGGAGTGGCCTGGCGTGGGGTGGCACGTGGGGACGATAACCGGCGCGACGAGAGCGTCTAGGCAGTTACAGGAGACGAGGCGTGAATCGAGAACAGATGAGTCAGCGACTGCAACTTTGGGCAGACCAGGCGCAGCACGAGGCTGAAGAAGCCGATACGACGCAAGACATGCTGAACTGGCAGGGGAAGGCTCAGGTGCTCGGCAGCACCGCGACATTTCTGGCCGGCGCCGGCGCCAATATGGCCGATGTGGACATCTGGCAGCAGATTGTCGGCGACCGCAGCCGCGCGCTTGAAGGCTGGCAGAAGCTTCAAGAGGGACCTGAGGCGATGCTCTATGCCGGTATAGTAGCCGGCTATGACCTGGTCATGACTGTACTGCGAGACATGACCGGAAGGACCTGGTCGGATGTCAACCGGCGAACCGGCTGGGTCAACCGCTAGGTGGATGTAATGGTCATGAAGATCGTGGTTGCGCCACAGGCGCTCAAAGGCAGCCTGGAGGCCGCGGCGGTGGGCACTGCGGTAGCCTCCGGTATACGCTCGGTCTGGAGCTCAGCCGAGGTGCGTACCATTCCGGTTGCCGATGGGGGTGAAGGCACCGTACACGCCCTGGTTTCGGCAACTGGCGGACGGCTGGTGACGAGCCGTGTCCACGGACCTCTAGGCGACCTGGTGGATGCCGAGTGGGGCATACTGGGAGAACATGCCACTGGAGCCGAGGCCACCGCGGTTATCGAGATGGCGGCGGCTTCGGGGCTGCCGTTGGTACCGCCCTCGCTGCGCGATCCACGCCTGACCTCTACCTACGGTACCGGCGATCTGATACGAGCCGCCCTGGATGCCGGCTGCCGGCGTCTGCTCATTGGTATCGGCGGCAGCGCCACCAACGACGGCGGCGCGGGCATGGCTCGCTCGCTTGGGGCTCAGTTCCTGGATCAGGACGGTCGCGAGCTGCCGCCGGGCGGAGCTCAGCTGGCCAACCTCGCGCACATCGACACTTCGGGCATGGACAGCCGGCTGCGACAGAGTGTCGTTCTGGTGGCCTGTGACGTGAACAATCCCCTCTGTGGCCCAACCGGCGCCAGCCGGATTTATGGCCCGCAGAAGGGCGCCACCCCGGAGGTGGCGCAAGAGCTGGATGCCGCGCTTGGTCATTACGCCGAGGTCCTCGAGCGAGACCTGGGTGCTGATGTGGCTCAGGTACCCGGCGCTGGAGCCGCCGGCGGCCTGGGTGCAGGGTTCTTGGCTTTTACCGGAGCTAAGCTGGTGCCGGGGGCGGAGCTGGTGCTGGATGCCCTGGACTTTGCCGCCGCGCTATCGGGCGCCGACCTGGTGGTCACCGCCGAGGGACGCCTGGATAGCCAGACTGCCTACGGTAAAGCGGTGGCGGCGGTAGCTGCAGCGGCACAGCGCGCGGGAGCAAGGGTGGTGGCCCTGGCTGGAGGCATCGCCGCCGGCGACTCCGAGCTCGCCCAGCTGGGTATCGACGCGGCGCTTCCCATCGTGGATGGGCCGCTCTCGCTGGAGGAGAGCATGGCGCGGGCGGCTACGCTCCTCGAAGCCGCCGCCGCGCGAGCTATGCGCCTGATCGAAATTGGACGGAGCCTGCGCGAGTAGCTACGCCAGCGGCCCCACTCGAGGTTTTAGCTCCTCAAGCTGCTCCGGCGTCAGTCCACCGGGCAACTCCCAAATATATCCCAGGAACAACGCAAGCGCCACGAAGCCTTCTCTCTTTTTACGTGTCAAGCGATACCGATACCCAATAGCCAGCAGCGAGGATATGACGGTTTTGCCGGCTCCAAAGCCCAAAAGCAAAGCATAGAGCAATGAAACTGCCAGCCAGGCGGCTGCTACATCAGACGGACCAAAAAGTGGGGACATAACGAAGCGAACAAGCAGTGAAAGTAAGATACTTGCGGGCAGTATTATGTAAAAGAAATACCTATGGGTGTCGGCACGGCGAATGACAACGGCGAGAGCGGTGACCAGACCAATGACCGATCCCGCGACAACGTATCCGAGTGTCACGCCAATGATATTGGCGACGATCACGTAAGAGACAGTGATGACCACTGAAATTAGCAGGCAGAGACGGATCGCGGACTTCATATCTCGGCGTATTTTAGCCGCGTACAGGCCAACTCCTAAAAGCAAGCCGATGATGAGAGAAATGATGGCGCCTGCTACCGCCTCGCACAGGATGAATACGAGCACGTATCTGACAGACGTCGGGGTTCTTCCCCAAAACGGAAAGGATACGACAGGTAGAGAAGGATTTACCAGCGACCACTTGATCTGTAGGAACAGCTCGCCCAGTCCCAGAGAGACAGCAATTACCGGCAGAAACGGTAGTATAGGCAACGTCAGCGAGAAGGCGACAAAATAGAAAATCGGGCTGGCAAGAATTAGCGGGATAGCTACCTCAATCAGCTGACTAAGATGAAATGGCAGGGTCATATTGCTCGGAATAGGTACATGATTTGCCAGGGTACCGAGTGCGATAACCAGGCAAACGAGCAAACAGAAATAATAGAGCAGCACGGCAGCACGTGGATCGCCCGGGGCGTTTTTCGTCAAGCGGCGACGTCGGGTCTTCTTTTCCCAGGCAATAAGAGCTCTGGTTCGTTTTGCTTTAGCGAGTTCTAACTCCTTCTCCGCCTCTGCCAGCATCTCCCGTATCTGCTGAGCCTGACTCTCTGCCAGTTTATGAAATTCCTCATAGGTGAAATCTACCTCGGGGCCGAGTGAGGAGGGATCGCCAAAGGTGGGAGCATTGTTCCAAAGCAATTCCAACCGCTCTCGCGCCTCCGCTCTCGCGCCTTCCGAGATAAGCTCTTTGACTACTTCATAGAGCTCGCTATTGTCTTGGTTTTGAGTGGCCGATTTCAGGCGTTTTGGCCAATCGGGGTTTTGGGGTTCCAGAGCTACTAAGGCCTTTAGCGAGCGTACTTCTTCGTCCCAATCGGCCGCACTCCGTGCCCTATCCGCTGCTTCCACAAGCTTCTTCACGCGAATTGGGTGAAGGTGCGTTTGGAGCGCCTGCAGGTCACGCTCAACCAGGCCGTTCAAATAGGACTTGTTGCGGTCAAGTATCTGTTGCCAAAGCCCTTCGGCTCTTTCGAAATCCCCATCCGCTTGGGCTTTCAATCCGCTAACATAGAGTTTCCGTGGGTCGATTTCCGGCAATGGTGGCGCAGCCTGCGCATCCTCGATCGGAGACTCTTCCATATTACTCCTCACCGCCAGGGAGCCGACCCCCATATTCGCGCAGCTGTTCGGATGTAACCTACTCTATGGTTGCTGGGCTTGCGCCTTGACTTCGCGGCGTAGTATCTTGCCCGACGCCGTCTTGGGTATGCTTGCCACGAACACAACTTCCCGAATGGCTTTGTAATTGGCGACCTTGGCATTTACATAGATCATAAGCTCTTCACCGGAGATAGTCACCCCCGGCCGGCTCGCCACAAATGCCCTGGGCACCTCGCCAGCTTCGGCGTCCGGCCAGCCGATGACCGCGACATCCGCCACCGCGGGATGCTCCAGCAGCACCGCCTCGAGCTCGGCAGGGGCGATGCCGAAACCCTTGAACTTGATCATCTCTTTGGCGCGGTCGACGATATACACGTATCCTTGCTGGTCGATATTGCCAACATCGCCGGTGTGGTACCAGCCGTCACGCAGCACCCGGGCGGTGTCGCTCTCCGCTTGCCAGTACCCCTGCATGACCTGCGGACCGCGTACGCAAATTTCACCGGTTTCGCCGGCGCCTAAGGTGTGTTCACCGGTATCTAGATCTACGATCTTCTGCTCAGTATCGCTCACCGGCGTACCACCGGAGGTTAATCTGATCTTCTCAGGCTCCACCGGACTGTGGTGGGTAAGGGGAGAGGCCTCGGTCATGCCGTAGGCCTGCAGCACCGGAATGCCGGTTGCCTGGACCACTTTCTCCGCCGGCCCGAGAGCCATTGGAGCGGCGGCGCAGAGGATATGGCGTACCCGCGGGAAGAGCTCACGGCCCAGATCTGGCATGTTCGCCAGGGCAAGTAGCACCGGCGGGACTACCGGCAAAATGGTGACTCCCCGGCGCTTTACCAGAGAGAGGGCCTCATCGGGAACGAAGCGCTCCATGAGGACCAGCGCCGAGCCCGAGAAGGTGGCCTGACCCATGAGGGCAACTCCGTAAATGTGGTACAGGGGCAGGAAGGTCAGGAAGACGTCATCTTCGGTGACCCGTGCGGCCGAGATGAACTGGTGGTAGTTGATTACGAGGTTGCGATGGGTAAGCAACACTCCTTTAGGCAGCCCAGTGGTACCGCTTGAATACGGTAGCGCGATCAGATCGCTCGGGCGTATCTCAACGACCGGTACTCGCGCCGGAGAGAAGCTGCGAATCAGGCGTCCAAATGGGACCACCGATGCGTCGTCGTCCACGGGCTCGCTACCCGTAGTGAGAAGCAGACGCAGAGCCGGCGTCTCCCGCCTGATTGCCTGGACCAGCGGCAGTAGTTCGCGCTGTACCAGAATTGCCGCAGCGCCGCTGTTCTGGAGCTGGTAGCTGACTTCACGCTCCTTATATGAGGGGTTCATCGGACAAAGCACAATACCGAGCATGCTGGCCGCCATCCACGCAATGGAGTATTCGGGACGGTTGGTCATAAGGAGACACAGTGTATCTCCTTTGCGCAGCCCCAGCTCGTGCAGGGCCGATGCCGCCGAGCGCGAGAGCGCGTAGAGCTCACGGTAGGTGAGGGTGATGTCGCGCCAGTAGATAGCCGGCCGTTCCGGCACCCGCATGGCGGTACGCGCGAGCATCTCATGGAACGGCACGTCAGGATACATCAGTGGTGGGCGATTGAACTCCCCGAAGCTGTACGGCGTCTGCGGAAAACTATTTGCCATCTCGGTCATGGTGTGCCCCCTCGGCGCTGATAGGGACGATTGCCTAGCGCAACTGCGAAGCCGGTATGCTAAGTCTATGCGAGGCGCTACCGTCCGTCAAGTTACGCCGGCCGGCAGATAACGTAGCCTTGGGAGTCGGCATACAGATGAGTTTGCGCCGGGATGCTGCCCCTTGCTACACTGATTGAGGCAGCGTCGCCTAGGAGAGTCCTGTGGCGGCAGCTATCCGACCTCCGCCGGTCTGGCCACTCTTCGACGTCTTCAATCTGGCCCAGGGTGTGCTGGAATGTGCCATAGTTAAGTACAGTTATGAAGAAGCGTGTTTCTCTGGTTTAGAGTGGAGGGTGCGCATATGGACGAGGATCGTGGTATCAATCGATTGGCAGCGGTGTACCAGTTAGGTCAAAGCATCTGGTATGACAATATTCGGCGCAGTCTCATTACTTCAGGTGGCCTGCAGCGACTGATTGATCAGGATGCGGTCGTTGGAGTCACCTCAAATCCCACCATCTTTGAGCATGCCATCGACGGCAGCACCGATTACGATGAAGCCATTCGCGAGCTGGTTGCCGGAGGGGTGACCGACCCCGCCGCTATCTTTGAAGACCTGGCGGTCAAAGATATTCAAATGGCCGCCGATGTGCTTCATCCTACTTACCTGAAGACACAGCAACATGACGGATATATCAGCCTCGAAGTTTCGCCAGCTGCGGCTAACGACACTCAGAGGACTATCTCGGAGGCACGGCACCTCTTTCGCAAGGTGGCGCGCCCCAATGTGATGATTAAGATTCCCGCGACCGCCGAAGGGCTGCCGGCAATTGAACAGATGATCTATGAGGGCGTGAACATCAATGTGACGCTCATTTTCGCTCTCGAAGTCTATGAGCAGGTTACCGAGGCCTACATTCGCGGGCTGGAGCATCGTCATAAGGAAGGCCTGCCGGTTTCAGGCATCGCTTCGGTGGCCAGC
>JBKQTH010000429.1:0-4120 GCA_052143275.1 Ktedonobacterales bacterium
TGACGCGGCAGGTTCACCAACGGCGGCTGTCCGCGTGCCGGGCACGAGCCGCCAGAGTGGAAGTCCCACCTGGTAAGCCAGGCCCGGAACAGTGGAAAACTCGCTGGGAAACCGCAGGTCAACCAAGGTCAATTGGAAATCTGTGCCGGGAACCTACACCCGCGACGAGCTGCTGGGGAGGCTGGCCCCCGGCTGCGCCTATCGACCAGAAGCGTGCGCCGCACAAGCCGCTCCTGCTGTTGTGGCTATTCGGCCAGTTCGCAGCCACCGGCAGCAGCACGGCCAGCTACCAGCAGGCAGAAGAGGTCATTGCAGCAATAGTGCCACCCGATACACCTAACTTCGCTTGGGAGCAGTCAGTTTTGCTCGCACCGTCGTCGGAGTCGTGGCGCCGATTCGGCCTTGGGCTTGATCCATCTTTCACGACGCCAGGTTTCGGCCTTAAGTGCCAATGATCGACCTGTGAGGCGGACGTTGCGGCTGAGGATTCAGCGCCATGCGCACTTGGTCGACAGCCTGGTCAATTGAAGTATGTTCCCAGATCCGGACCACTCGCCAACCTGCAGCGCCGAGCGCGTCGCTAACTGCCCGATCGCGTTCCACATTACGACGGAGCTTGGCATGCCAGTACCCGGAAGGGTCGGATGGCATCCTGCAATGCTCGGGGCATCCATGCCAGAAGCAGCCGTCAACAAATACCGCTACCCGTGTCTTCGTGAATACTAGGTCGGCGTGAACGCGCCGTCCAGGCACATCCAAACGCATATCCACGCGGTATCGGTACCCCATCGTGTGGAGGGCTCGTCGGAGTCGCATCTCTGGACTGGTATCACGTCGCCGATTGGCGCGCATGCTCTTGGTGGCGTCGGATGGCGGAGGTGTAGGTGGCAACGTCATGCCGGCGGTTCCTAAGAATCCTCATCGAAAAGGTCATCGAGCATTTCGCCTGGGCCTGGACGTTCAATGCGAAGTTCTCGCACACGGCGTTCAGTAAGCCACTCGAGACGGCGAGCTTGCAGCAGCAGCGTTCGGCGCATACCTGCGGAAACTTCGCGTTCGGAGACCATCTGTGATAGTCGAGATATTGTTGAGGCGCGACGTGCGATTCGAACATCCGGATGCTTACGGTCTTCCCAGAGCTCGGCAGGGATGATTCTGCCATGGACCGGTTCTGGCAGTTCAGCGAGCGCTGTCTCCTTGATTACACCTTCGTTTAGGACAGCATCGAACTGGGATCCGGCTTCCAGCTGCTTGTATACGGTGAATTCGTAGGGCTCGAGCAGCTGACGTCTGTATGCCGCTGCTGCCTTGGGCCAGCCCGGCGGCACCTTCGCGGTAGCAATGTCAGGGATTGACCACATGGAAACGAAAGCTACTTCGAACGGGTCAAGGATAAACTTCGCCACCGCGTCGGACCGCTGACCTGTGAGGTGGCGACTGATACGGTCGCTGAACGAGGAAGACGTCTGTCCTACGTAGATAGGCTCAAGATCGTAGTCAAAGAAGGCGTACACCCCGGTCTTGGCTGTTCCGATGGCCTTGCCCGGGCGAGACGGGTCGGGTTGCTGCAGGAGCTTGTTAAGTTCGGCGCGGATCAGCCTTACGGCACGCGGCGGTTGTTCCCTCTTCGACTCATTAGCCACATACGCGAAGCTAGCGCAGACGTACCCGGGTTCCAAGTGAACGTGTGAACTTGATGTTCTTGTTATGGTCTAAGCACTGGTAGCAAGTAGTGCTTGCCGATCCAGCGGACAACATCCACCACCACTGCGTCACCGAAGCCACCTTGTGCCTGATTGTCGGTACTGCCATGTAGCAAGTAGTGACCTGCTCCCATCAGGCGGGAGTACTCCCTCGCGGTCATCCAACGTGCTCGAACCATACCTCGCTCTGCGACGACGAGGGCTTGTTTGGAAGAGCCGCCCCCTGTGGTACGTAGGCAGCCCGCGATCCCATCGCGCCGGATCTCCCAGGTCGCCTTTCCATTGCGGGTCCGACGGTAAGCCGTACGCCAGACAGGTTGCGCTTGACGCTTCATTTCTTTCAGGCGCTGGGCCTGGACGGGACTAAGCGACCCGACGAAAGCATCCCGTCTGGCCGGATTCCACCATCTGTGATCGTTTTCGTCAATGTCCTCAATTACTCCGGACAGATCGGTAGGGCCGTCAGGCAAGGATGGGAGAGGTCGGTGATGGAGCTTCAGGTCCTCATTGCGTTCATACGCGCTACGAATCCACTCGGGTCTAACATCCGAAAGAGCAGGAACGCCGTGGCCAGCGTCCAAAGGCAGCTGGCGCTTGATAGCGATGATGAACATGCGTGGACGACTCTGCGGCACGAAGTGACGCGCGTCGATGGTAAGCAAATCACAACTGTAGCCAAGTTCGTCGAGCTTCTTCAGCGCTTCACGCAAGTCGTTGCCGCCATGGCTATTAGCAAAGCCAGCCACGTTCTCGATAAGGATCACGTTCGGCGAATGCTCGGCCCCCAGTTCCCAGATTATCCTTGCGAACTCCCAGAACAGGCCAGAGTGCTGACCCGCTAGCCCATACCGTTTGCCGGCTAGGCTGACATCGATGCAGGGAAACGAACTGGTCGCAAGTTCAAGGCCTCGGGGCAGTTGATCGGCGCGGACATCTCTTACGTCACCGAGGAGAAAGCCTTCGTTGCTATGGTTCGTCACATATTGGTCGCGCTTCACCTTCTCTATATCGTTTGCCCATTTGGCCTCGAAGCCCAGAGGCTCAAGCGCAGCCCGGACAAGGCCGATACCTGCGAAGAACTCGGCGAAGGGGATCCGTCGCTCGACCGGAGCCCTTACCGGCTCCTCGGGCGCGGGAGAGGACGCGGAAGTCACAAGCGTGCCTTTATGACGCTCGAGCACGTCCGCATCTGCAGTCATGGTCATCCCTCCTTGGAGGACCAGCGTAGCGGTCGGTGATGCTGAGGCGTTGGATGCTTGAGGCGACACCTCCGTTGAGATGCCGAGCGCGATCAGGTGAGGTAGAGAACCGAGCCGGATGCAGCCCCGCGCAGCACCGGTCTGTCGGCCAGGGACAGGGCCGGGTAGCCCGTACGGGGCCGATGCCGTTGTCGGGCAGCATGAGCCGCCTGGCTCAGAAGGTATGCGTTTGCGGCGATGGTTCCAGCGGCCAGGACCAGGCCGGTCAGGATGGCTGCCTTGGTGGTCAAGACGGTGATCCGGCGGGGATCGCGGTGAGCGTAACGCGGATCACGCCTGTGCCGTATTAGCTGCTGATCGCCAGCACGGCTACGATGACCACGACAGCCCGGCCGGGGTAGATCCCGGGTTGGCGTTCGGTGCCAAGCGACGCTGGCTGGACATAAAACCGTGGATAGACAGCACACCTAGCGAGCGCCTGGATCCCCGAAACGGGCTGGCTGCCTGCCCAGCCACGATGTGGCCTTTGACGCCGGGCTGCTTACCGTCGGCTCAGCGCTGCAGGCCCACGTTTCCGAAGCTCTGGCTTCTTTGGACGTCAATGTAGTGTCGCAGGGCCTCCCCGTCGACGAGCAATCGCTTGCTTCACCGACAGCACAGCGCTGACAGGCTAAATGTTGCCAAACGCAACATGTTGCCAAACGCAACCATTTACCCTCGGGGTATGCCAGGTGCCGCTCGCAGGAACCCTGACTGGGAGTGGGACGAGACCGTCCTCGCCTGCGATCTAATCGCGCAGAATGACTGGCAGCCACTAGCTGCCGAAGACGAGCGCGTCGTTGAGCTGTCCAGTCTGCTCCAGCGCATGTCGTTGCACCCGGTCGAGGCGCGACTGGGAAACTTCCGCAACG
Source organism: Ktedonobacterales bacterium (assembly GCA_052143275.1). GTDB lineage: Bacteria > Chloroflexota > Ktedonobacteria > Ktedonobacterales > JADMIN01 > JAJPKE01. The sequence goes on from JBKQTH010000429.1 coordinate 3,814, forward strand.
AAGATGGTGTGTCACGTAAAACGCACAATCTTGCGTCATCAGACCCTGATTGGACAAAGTGGCGCTCCAATGGAAGCCAGCGAGACAGGGAGGTGGCCGCTGAGTTCCTCAAGGCTCCTGATGTCATGCACCGTATCGCACAAGACCTACGTCTGAAAGCTATGAACGACACGCCAGATAACTTTTCGAGGCTTTCCCTTAATGAAGAAGATAGCGTGCTGGAAGGCCGGTATCTGCTGCGCTTTCACGCAGCACGTGAACGCAATCAAGCGCTACGGCAACGAAAGATACGCAGCGTGCTGGCGCG
>JBKQTH010000430.1:0-9462 GCA_052143275.1 Ktedonobacterales bacterium
TACTGGGACGAATGGGAGACCGTTCTGCTCGTACAGCATGCTGATCAGGGCACGCTCACATTTCACGACCTGGTGGCGTTTCATGCCAACGTTCACCGGATCATTATCCCCAGGCTCATTGATCTCGCGCTTATTGAGCTAACCCATTGGAATCGGCAGATCGAGATGACCTTCGATTTGAGCATAGCCATTGTGGCCGCCTGTCTTCTCTTCTGGTGCGTCCGCCGAACGTTGGGATCCCTTTCCGCGGCTCTGGCTCTGATTGTGCCGCTTTCACTGCTCTTCTTCTCATTCTCACAGTTTGCGAATTGGTTCGCCCCGTTTCAGATCGCCTACATCTTAACCAGTTTCGGTGCCGCCTGCTGCATGATAGGTTTCGCAAAAGAGCCTGTAGGCCGTACGGGATTTGCCCTGGCGATTGCCGGGGCACTCATTGGCTCATTGTCGAGTCTGCCTGGTGTGTTGCTCTGGATCGCGTTTTTGCCCGGCGCGGTACATGCGGGCGTCCGCAAAGCCATCGTGTGGACTGGCTGCGGAGTGGTCGTGTGGATTTTGTATTTCCATAACTTCCCGCACAGCGCGACCCTCCCACCTATCGGCGCCGACATCGGGTACTCCCTGATCTATCTGGGCGCGCCAGTGGGTTATCCCCACGTTGGCATCGCCGCGATCGCTGGTTTTCTCAGCATGTTGCTTTTTCTCGGCAATATCGTGTTCTATTGGTTGCGTCACAAGAGTTTGTGGCCCATCGCGCTCTGGCTTCAGCTCGCCTTGTTCGTACTTGGCTGTACGCAAGCTACGGTTCAGGGACGTTTAGGCGGCGGAGCTCAGGCGGCACTCGCATCACGTTATCAGGTATTTTCAGTGCTCTGGTGGATCGCGCTGCTGGTAATCATGGGGCTAAACATCAAAGAGCTTATACCTGATCTAGGTCTCCCAGGCCGGCGTGAGCATTTGACCCGGCTCGGTATTCTCGGCGTGAATCTTCCGCTGCTGCTGCTCATCACTGCTAGCCTCATTCCGGTCAATCTGGTCGGTCTGCAGCAAGGTCTACTCTGGCAGCGTGTGCAGCGGGAGAATCAATACTGTATTGTTGACTACCAGAATGCGCCCAATAGTTGTCTGGAGCTTTATTATCCCTGGCCGAATCTGCTCCGGCCCCGGGCTCAATTTCTGTCACAGCAGCGACTGGGCATCTTCAACTCGGCTGACCTCTCGCATCAGACAAAGGCCAGCTATACGGCGAACTGCACGAAACCCTATCACTTCATAGACGACGTGGGCGGAGGAAATGTAGACGTAGATCACAATGAACAGAGAACGGCTATCCATCTCCTTTCCCGATCTAGGTAGGTGTTGGCGAGCGGAGGAGAGCCAGTGCCGACGGTAGCGGTCAACGATATTCACATCTACTACGAGATACATGGCCAGGGCCTCAGTGAGCCGCTGGTCTTCATTGGCGGGCTGGCCATTGATATCTCTCGTTACCAATGGCTCACTGAGGCCCTGGCGGAGCACTACCAGGTGCTCGTCTTCGACAACCGCGGGGCGGGACGATCCGACAAACCGGATATCCCTTATTCCATTGCCATGATGGCCGACGATACTTATGGGCTCCTCGACACGCTCGGCATCACCAAAGCTAATATCCTGGGCCTTTCACTGGGAGGACGCATTGCGCTTGAGCTTACGCTCAAGCATCCTGAACTGGTACAGAGCCTCATACTGGTCTCAACCAGCGCCAAGGTGCCGCCATCTCTCCGGAGGCGTCTTCTCATGAGGACGCTGCTCCGAATGTCCCGCGTCATCGGTTCGCGCCGCCGGTACCCGCAGCCGTATTACGCCGCGATACGGCAACTGGAGGCGTCTTCCGATTACGACGCCACCAGCCGGCTCTCACAGATACGTGTACCCACTCTCATACTGCACGGTAAGCAAGACCGAACGGCGCCCTATCAGTTAGCGGAGGAGATGCAGAGCCGTATACCCGGCTCCCGGCTAATCGCGTTCGATGGCGGCCATGTGTTCCTGTTCATGAGACCGAAACGGTTTCTTGACGCCGTCGGGGATTTCCTTGCCGGACAGCAGTTCACATGACCCGAAAGTTGGCGAATTGCCAGGGGTCTTTGGCATCGACCTCCTCAGGGAAGAGGCGGCCGCGCCCTTCGAGCGGCGTCCAGCTGGAATATTGTCCCACCACCGGGCCGAGATAGGGGCGACAAATATCGAGAATGCGAGCAAAATCCAGCTCGTCCGGCTCCACCACCCCGAGGCGCGGATTTTCCATGGCGTAAATTACTCCCGCCAGTACCGCCACGGTTACTTGGAGACTGGTGGCGTTGTTGTGCGGGCAGAGCGCCCGCGCCTCCTCGATAGAGAGCTGTGACCCATACCAGTAGGCTCCCCGTGCGGCTCCCATGAGCAGCACGCCCAACTCGTCGATCCCGGAGACTATCTCATCCATCAAGAGTCGTGTCTCGGGCTGTGGATTCCAGTTCTTGCCGGCCAGCTCGTGGATGGAAAGCACCGCATCGTCACACGGATGGTAGGCATAGTGGGTCGTCGGACGGAAACGCACAGTATTACCTTCGCGGAGCGTATAGAAGTCCGAGATCGAGATCGACTCGCCGTGAGTAATCAGAAACCCATGATATGAGCCCTCGAGTGGCGTCCAACTGTGCACTCGAACACTGGCGCCTGGGCGACTGAGATAAATGGCGCAGTCGCTTCCGAAGTCGTGGTGGCGGCCATCGGCGGGGAAGTGCCGCTCGTGGGTACCCCAGCCCAATTCGGCTGGCTGGCTCCCCTCTGATATAAATCCCTCGATAGACCAGGTGTTGACGAATTCCCCCACCTTCTTAGGGATGCTGGCTACCTGGGTATCTCGCTCGGCAATGTGGATGACCTTTACCGAGAGCCGCTCCATCAACTCGGCCCATTCCCTCCGGCTGGTCGGCCTGGGGACGGAGAGCCCCGTGTCATCGGCAATATTCAGGAGCGCCTGCTTGACAAAATGCGAGACCAGCCCGGGATTGGCTCCGTGAGTCAGCACGGCGGTCGGCTCCCCCTGCCTGCTGCCTTCGCGATCGCGATCGCGATCACGCAGTGCCAGCGCGCTCTCGCGAAGCGCGTAATTGGAGCGTAGGCTAGGAGGCAGCGATGGGTCGGTATATCCGCCGGGCCAGGGTTCGGTGCAGGTATCGAGGTAGAGAACCTGCTTGTCGCGGCAGAACTCGATCAGTGCCACTGAGGAGACATCAACCGATAAGTTGAGCAGGAAATCGCCGCTTCGGAGCAGCGGATCCAGCACCTGTTGGTAGTTCTCCCGAGTAAGTGCCTCCTGGATGAAGCGAATATCGTATTCCTGCGCCACCTCATAGCCGCGCTCCTCCGCGGTCACTATAGTGATATTCGCCGGTTCAAGATCGATGTGACGCAGGATCAACGGGAGTACTCCCTGCCCGATACTGCCAAACCCGACAATAACCAGGTGCCCGGCAAAGCTCAGGTGCTTCACTCGAGGCCACTGCGGTTGCTCCATCTACGTTAGTTCCTCTCAAGATGAGTGCATTCTCTATGCACGCCTTCTACGTAATTCGCCGTCGCAAAAAACGCCGTACGATACCCCGGAGCAGCTATCGTCCGGCGACCCTTGGTAACGCGGAACACTGAGGAGAAGGTGAATGCATGCATCCTTCCTGCATCTATTATATGCTATGAAACTTTGAAATAAACCGCGGAAATCTCTCTCTCCGACCATTGGCGGTACCACTCGCGAAGTATACTACGGTCAACAAATCCCCCGGAGACGTTGGCGGAACAGCGAGCCGGCGGCGCGGGCGACGTGGAGTGGAGCGGAGATCGCATGACGGTTGTCGAAGTCATCCTCATCGCCCTAACGCTGGCTATCGCGCTGGCGGCGCTGGCCGACCGGATGGGTGTGGCTTACCCAATTCTCCTCGTTCTGGGCGGAATCGTACTTGGCCTCGTGCCCGGAGTGCCCCATGTCACCATCAATCCAGGGTTGCTTTTCCTTCTTTTTATTCCGCCGCTCGTTTTTTCAGCCGGTTGGCGTACTTCGCTCACCGACGTGCGCACCTACCTGTGGCCGATTATTGTTCTCTCGATCGGCCTGGTGCTGGCAACGCTAGTAGTGGTTGCCATCGTGGCCCATTTTTGGGTCGACGGTATGCCCTGGCCGGCAGCCTTCGTGCTGGGCGCGATTCTGTCGTCCACTGATGTGGTGGCCGCCACCACGATTGCCGGGCGGCTTCACCTAGGGCGGGGCATCGTGACCGTACTGGAAGGCGAGAGTGTCGGCAATGACGCAGCGAGTCTGGTAGCCTATCGAGCAGCGGTAGCAGCGACTGTGACCGGCGCTTTCTCTCTAGTCGCTGCCACGCTGCACGTTGTGCTGGCGGTCGTCGTGGGTATTGCCATCGGCGTGGCGGTTGCCCTGGTGTACGAGTGGTTCCAGCAATGGGTGCGTAACCCTCCGCTGGAGGTCGCTCTGACCCTCGTCGTGCCCTTCTTCGCCTATATCCCCGCTGACCAGGTAGGCGCCTCGGGTGTGCTGGCTGTGCTGACCACCGGTCTAGTGGCCGGGTGGCGCGTTAACCCGGGGCGCGAGCCCGAGAGCCGGTTGGAAGCCACCGCCTTCTGGAATAGCCTGATCTTTGTTTTGAACGGCCTGATCTTCGTACTGCTTGGTCTGTACCTACCGGGTATCCTCTCTGGAATCTCCGGACTGCCAGTGACGCTACTCGCCAGGTACACGGCGATCATTCTCCTGACGATTCTGGTGGTGCGCGCCCTGTGGATGTTTGCTATGCCCTATTTTGGCATGTCCCGTGCTGGTCGTCGGGGCGATGCCGGCAGGGATCCGGCCTGGAAAAGTTCAGCCGTACTGACCTGGGCGGGGATGCGCGGAGCCAGCACCCTGATTATCGCGCTGGCGTTGCCTTTCGCCATCGCGACCGGCGCTCCGTTTCCGGATCGATCGCTTATCATCTTTCTCACGTTTACCGTGATCGTGGTGACGCTGGTTGTGCAAGGGTCCAGCCTTCCCTGGCTGATTCACCGCCTGGGGCTGCAGGGCGATGACGGCGGTGATCGTGAAGAGGCGGTTGCCCGTACCGTGGCGGCCCAGGCGGCGCTACGTCGTCTGGACGACGTGCTCGGCTCGGGTCAGACGCCAGCCGATGGCACCAATGTGGAGAACGGGACACGGATCGTTACCCGTGAGCTGACCGAGCAGCTTCGCGGCACTTACGAACGTCGCTTGCGGCACCAGGACGCACGAGCCCGCGGCGTCAGTGACGAGGCCATTGAAGCCAAGGCTGAGGCGGCGAGCGGGCTACGTCGCGATCTCGTGCAGGTACAGCGGCAGGCGGTCATTGGCTTGCGCAACAGTGGGGAGATCGGAGATGCCGCCATGCGGACCGTGCTGCGTGACCTTGATCTCGAAGAGCAACAGCTCGGGTAGCCGGTGTACGTCGCCGCATACTTGGCGCTGGATGGATGCGTTACAGACGCAGGCGGGTGCCGCGATAGCATCATGGCGCTATTTTTGCGGTAAAGCGGCAGGAGAATCGGTCGGTATCGATACCGTATCGAGGTCACGCCTGCTAAGGCAGAGCTAAAAGAGAGAATGGGGAAAGGGAGCAGAGCAATGGAAACCGGACCGCATATCAACGCTAAACCGCGTATCGGCTTTATTGGGATGGGACATATGGGCCTGCACATGGCCGAAAGGCTGATCGGCGCCGGCTACCCGCTGACCGCATACGATCGTACACCACAAAGGACCCAGGAGATAGCCGAGCGGGGAGCACAGGTTGCCGAAACACCGAAGGAACTGGCAGCTGGCTGCCCACTCGTGTTGGCTTGTGTCACCGACGACCGAGCCCAGGAAAGCGTCATGCTTGGACCTGATGGAGCGCTGGCGGGAGTACATGGCGGTTCGACCGTGATCGATCTGAGTACCGTGTCTCCTGAGGCTTCGCGTCGTCTCTACCAGGCGATGAAAGAGAAATCGGTTCCGGTGCTCGACGCGGCGGTTTCGGGCAGCGTACCTCAGGTGGAGCAGGGCAGCCTGGTTATCTTCGTAGGCGGTGACCGCGAGACCTTCGAGCGGTGTAAGCCAGTTCTGGACGTGCTGGGCAAACTGAGCTTCTACATGGGGCCTAGCGGCATGGGAACCACCATGAAGCTGGTGGTCAACACATTACTTGGTCTGGGAATGCAAGCCCTGGCGGAGGCGATAGCGCTGGGTGAGCGGGCCGGCCTTGAAAAAGACCTGCTCCTGGATGTCCTGGACCAGACCGCTGTGCTTACGCCGGGCCAGAAGTCGAAGCTGCAAAATGTGCGGCAAGAGGAGTATCCCACCAACTTTGCCCTCTCGCTCATGCATAAGGATTTTTCATTGGTGCTGGAGCAGGCCTACCAGTTGTCGGTGGCTATGCCGGCCACCGCTGCCGCCCAGCAAATGTACACCGCGGCTACGGCCAAAGGGATGAGCACGTCTGACTTTTCCGTCATGATACAGTTTATGGAGGAACTCGCCCAGCTCCGCGGTGCCGCCGACTCTGTGAAACCGAGTAAGTAGGAGAACCGGAGGAAATCGGATGGAATATATACAGTTTGGTAGAGCCGGCTTGAATGTCTCCAGGATCAGCTATGGTACCTGGCAGTTCGGGGGCGACTGGGGGAAGGTTGACTCGGATGAATGGGACCTGGGAAAAGCGACTGTACGCAAAGCGCTCGAGCTGGGCATCAATATCTTCGACACGGCGCAGGCCTATGGTTACGGGCAAGCTGAACGCCTGCTCGGTGAAGCGCTTCAGCCTGAACTGAGAAATAGGCGAGAGCAGATTGTCGTAGTTACCAAGGGCGGTCTGCGCCTGGACGGAGACAAAGTAGTACGCGACGCCAGCCCACGCTGGTTGCGGCAAGGAGTCGAAGCTAGCCTGCGCAATCTGGGCGTCGACTATATCGACATCTATTTCCTCCACTGGCCAGATCCCGCAACTCCGGTAGAGGAGACGGCCGGGGCCGTGGCGCAACTGGCGGAGGAGGGCAAGATCCGCTTTGTGGGCGTCTCGAACTACGATGTCGCACAGATGCAACAGTTTGAGCTCACTCGCAAGATCGACGCGCTTCAGCCCCCTTATGATCTCTTCCGGCGCGACATCGAGCGCGCGATACTGCCGTATTGCCAGCTGCACGGCATCGCGGTGATGGTCTATGGCCCGCTGGCTCATGGCCTGCTATCGGGCACTTTCACCCCACAGACGACCTTCGCCAGCGATGATTGGCGCAGCCAGAACCCCTACTTTCAGGGGAATATTTTTAGCCGAAACCTGGCGGTGGTCGAACGGCTCAAAGGCGTGGCCAGCCGTCAAGGGATTACCCTGAGCCAGCTGGCCGTCGCCTGGGTGCTGGCCACCCCAGCGGTACAAGTGGCCATTGTAGGAGCGCACCTCCCTCCGCACCTCGAGCAAACGGCGGCGGCCGCCGAGGTGCATCTTGCGCCGGAGACACTGGGTGAGATCGAGCAGATCATGCGGGACGCGGAGCCCATTGGCGGCCCGGCGCCCGAGGGAATGCCACCAACGTAGGGGTTATGAATAGTTGCAGAGCATATCCCCATTTGTGCCCATGTGTATCCGTCTGTTCTCTTTGACCGCAGCCGCAGGATATAATACACTTGTGCTAGCAACCAAGAAGTGAAAGTATGCCTCCTCGGCAGGACTGCCCGGCAGGGTCGGAGAGATGCGGGATGCTGGTACAGCGCGCCTACCGAACGGAACTGGCTCTGAACGACTGGCAGGTGACGGCCTGCCGCCAGCATGCCGGTGCCGCGCGCTGGGCCTACAACTGGGGACTGCAGGTCAAGCAGGAGCGCTATAAAGCGACCAAGAGGAGCCCCACCGCCATTGAGCTGCACCGCGAGCTCAATGCTCGGAAAAAGACGGACGTCCCCTGGATGTACGAGGTGTCCAAATGTGCCCCGCAGGAAGCCCTGTGGAACCTGGATGCGGCCTTCAAGAACTTCTTTCGGCGCTGTGCGCTCAACAAGCAGGGGAAGTGGAAAGGGAAGCTCGGGTATCCCCGCTTCAAGACCAAGAAGACGGGACTGGGGAGCTTCCGGCTCACCGGACGGATCGTGGTGTCGGCCGATGCGATCGTGTTGCCGCGACTGGGGCGGCTGCGGCTCAAAGAGCTCATAGAGGCGGGGAAGTACCGGGCGGTTATCGATCGGTGCTATCCCCTGGAGCAAGTGGTCGACGCGACGAGGTACGTCGAAACCGAGCAGAAGACAGGTAACGTCGTCCTTACGGTGGGCGGTGAGTGACCAGGCTGGACCTTCATGCAACCAGTAGAGCATAATAGGTGCAAGAGCGACTTGGTCTGGAGGAACAAAAAATGGCAATCACTTCCTCGAACACCACGCTGAGCGATCCGGCGTCCATCTCGGCGAATCGTGGTGGGCAGTTCACTCCCTGGCAACGCCAATATCTGAAGTCACCTTCGCTGGTAGGTTCGCAGCTCGCACTGGTGCTCTCCGCCGCGGCGGTTTTGTTCGGCGTCTACTTCTTCCTCATATTTCCGCTGTCTGCAGTCTTCCGGGACGATACCAGCTCCAGCCAGTCCTTCTCTACCAGTGACCTCATCGAGATGTGGCCACTGCTGGTCATCTTCGCCGGCTTTATGGTTGTGGTATCGTGGTTTCTGCTGATCCCCACCATGAGACGGCTGCGGGCCAAGCTGGGGCTACGCCAGGATCTGGCGGAAGCGTATATCGCACAAGATGACGGCCAGGTGGTCTTTGCCCGCAAAAGCGGCTATAGCGCCCGTTGCTCTGGTGGGCCTTTGCGCAGCCTGGACGGTGGCCCGGCGGTGAACCTGCCGCCGGGCGCCTATCGTTTCTATTATCTGCCGCGTTCGCGACGCATACTGTCCGCCGAGCGGCAGGAGGTCTTTGAGCCAGGCGGCCCACAGGCCGGTTTGCTCTCGGCGCTGGCACAAGGAAATGGCTTCACCCTGGATGATCTGGAGGTGAACCGGCAGGGGCGTCTGACGGGTCGACAGCGTGTGGCGATGGTGCGTGGTATGTTTGTCCTTTTCGTGATCGTAGTGGTACTGGCGATCGCTGCGATCGTGTTTGCGCTGCGTGCCTCACCACTGGGTCTCATCGCAGTCTTCGTAGGAGTGATGCTCTTTATTCTGTTCCTCGTCTTGCGGGGCTTGCAGGACGCGCTGGAAGGCCGCGTGCTGATGATGGACGGAGTCGTCGGCCGGCTTGCAGACTCGAGCGATGGCCCTCCTCCAACATGCTACTACACTGTGGGTAACCACAAGTTTAAAGTGAGCGAGCGAGCCTATGCGGCCCTCGTTACCGGAGCGCGCTATCGCATCTATTATGTGCCGCGAAGTAAGCGGCTGGTTAGCATCGAGCCG
>JBKQTH010000431.1:0-7177 GCA_052143275.1 Ktedonobacterales bacterium
AGGGTGCCAGTGCTACCGCAACGCGGCCTTGATGAAGGGGATACCGAATGATTACCATCTACATTGCCATGCCCGACACGTTACTGCTCGTGCGGCGGCAGGATGGAGCGTGGCATGGCGAGCGCCGCCTGGAAGGCTTGCCCGGGCAGTGCGTGGCGGCCGACCCGCTGCGCCCCGAGATCGTGTGCTGCGGCACCTTTGGCCACGGCCTGTGGTGCAGCGTGGATGCGGGCGCGAACTGGCGGCAGGTCGGCGCGGGCACCTTCCGCTCGCCACAGATCATGGCCGTCGCCGTGAGCGGCGTGGAGCGGGCCGGCGCGCATGGTACGATCTACGCTGGGACAGAGCCCAGCGCGCTCTACCGTTCGGAGGACGGCGGTGAGACATGGCGCGAGCTGACCGAATTGCTCGCGCTGCCGTCGGCGCCAACGTGGAGCTTTCCGCCCCGCCCCTACACGAGCCACGTGCGCGCCATCGGCTTGGACACGGGCGCGACCGGGCGGCTCTATATTGCCATCGAGGCGGGCGCCCTGGTACGCAGCTTCGATGGCGGACACACCTGGGAGGACCGCCGACCCGACGGCCCGTTCGACACGCACACGCTCGGCCTGCCACGTCAGCTTCCCGGCCGCATCTATTCCGCGGCGGGCGACGGCTTCATGCGTCCCGGCCAGGGGTTCGCAGAGAGCCGCGACGCCGGCGACACCTGGGAGCGACCCGGTGATGGCCTGGAACATCACTACCTATGGGGGCTGGCGGTCGATCCGGGCGACCCCGACACGCTGATCGTGTCGGCTGCCCACAGTCCCAACCAGGCGCACAACCCGACAGCCGCGGAGTCGGTCATCTACCGGCGCGCCGGTAGCGGGAGCGCGTGGCAGCGCGTCGCGGAGGGACTGCCGGCGGAGCGCGGCACGCTGGCCACGGTGCTGGCGGCAAATCAGGCCGAGCCAGGTGTCTTCTACGCCGCCAACAACCATGGTCTCTACTGCTCGGCTGACGCCGGTCGCTCGTGGGAGCGGCTGGACGTGCTGGACGTCCCCTGGCCAGAGGGGCGCGACGCCCGACGGCCCACCAGCATGACGGTGGTGGAGGGCTGAACGCGACCGCGCCGGGTGTCTTGCCGGTCGGCGCCTGGTCACTCTACTCGGACTCTGCTCAGCAGGTACGATGGGATGCCTCTTGGCCGCGAGAGCAATCCGCGGTGCGGGAGCGTAGATACAGCAGCACGAATGCTCGCGAGCGATGCTACGCACCTTCAGGCTACCTTACTGGTCCTTGCCGCCTTCATGCTGCCCCTTGATCGGGAAGAGGCTGCTCGGGATGAGCAATGATGTGATCACACCGAGAAATACCGCTGCTGCTGCCACCAAGACTGCCGGCTTACCTCCTCCCTCAGAATAGGCAGCGCCTACCACGGCAATTCCCAGAGCAGCGCCAACCTGTCGAACCGCGTTGTTGACACCGCTGGCCACCCCAGCGACGCTTTGGGGGACCTCAGCCAAGGTGATGTTCCCGAGTTGAGCCGTGGCAAAGCCGATGCCGATGCCGTAGGTGAGGATTGCCGGGACGAGGCTGAGTAGGGTGACCTGCGGTCCTAGCTTGAGTGCCACCCAGATCAGCCCGAAGGTCTCTAGGCTCATACCAATGGTGACTGTGCGTTTCGCGCCGAGTCTTTGAGCGAGACCAATGCCCATGCCAGCACCGAAGATCGCCATGATGCCAAAAGGCAAGATCCAAAGCCCGGTTTCGAGGGCCGAGAGATGGCGAATGTCCTGCAACACGATGCTGAGCACGAAGAACATCGTGAACTCACCGGCAGCTAAGAGTCCCGTGGTAAGCATGCCGAAGTGAAAGCTTCGGTAGCGAAGCGCCGAGAACGGATACAGAGGATCACGGTGACGGCGGTCCTTCGCTCGTTCAACGTAGAGAAAGATGCTCAGGCAGATCACAGCGACGGCAAGCGCTATGGGCACGATGGAGAGACCATGGGGGGTTAATCGCGCTCGACCGATCGTAAACGGTCGAAGTGGTGTCCACCAGCCGTAGCTGGGCCCCTCGATGATCGCGAACACCAGGAAGAACAGCCCAGCGGTCACGCTGAGCACTCCCACCACGTCGAGCTGGGGACGGCGACCAGATCGTCGTACTTCGCGCACGCCTGCCGCTACCAAGACAATCAGGAGTGGAACCAGAACGACATTGATCCGAAACGCCCACCGCCACGAGGCGTCGGTAGTAAGCCAGCCCCCAACAACTGGACTAAATGCGCCCGCTATGCCAGCCAGCCCACCGAAGAGACCAAAAGCGCCTGCACGCTCGTTCCCCCTGAATTCATTATTGATCAGGGCGAGTGACGACGAGCTCATCATAGCCGCCCCAATGCCTTCGGTAAGCGCGTCACCAGCGAACAACGTCGTTGCATTCTGCGAGACGGAAGCGATCAACGCACCTACCCCAAATACGAAGAGCCCGCTGATCACCATTCGGCGGTGTCCGAAGAGATCACCGATTCGGCCACTGAGGATAAGCAGGCTAGCAAACACCAAGGAATACCCAGCGATGACCCACTGAATGGCCGCAAGACTTGCCCCCAACTCACGCAGCAGCGTAGGGACGGCCACGGTGAGAACGGTGGTATCGAGGATGGCGGCGAATACACCAAGAGCTAGGCCCATGAGGCCGAGCCAACGTCGAGGGTTTGGGAACGGGGCTTTTGACATGGTTGCTCCTCCAGATCTGTGTCGACTGCATACCACACAGTATCATGCAACTATATATCTGTGTCAACTATATGATTGATAAATGCATCCACAGATATGATAGGATACAGGGAAGGCCCTTTCTGCGGAGGGATGTGATACCTTCAGGTCTGCGTACGCTCAACTGGGGCTGATTCCATTCCTGCATCGTTACGTGCAGGGGAACTTTGGCGCCAAACGCTGTCATTTCCGCCGCCGAGCTGGTATCCATCCGCGTCGGCACTAGCCTGTCGCATCCAAAGAGGTAGAATGGTTCTATGCCACGATCACGCGCCGTTCGCGGCGGCTCCGAAGGTCGTTCCCCGCGCCGGTCTCCGTCGCCTGAGACGCGTCAGCGGGATGCCGAGCGCACTCGCCAGCGCATCCTTGATGCTGCGGTCGAGGAGTTCTCAGCTAAGGGCTTCGCCGGAGCCCGAGTTGCTGAAATAGCAGCTCGGGCCGGGGTCAATGCCCAACTGATCGCCTACTACTTCGGCGGCAAGCAGGGCCTCTATGACACGCTGCGCCGCACATGGGAGTCAGAAGAAGCGGTCTTCGCCACTCCAGAGAACCCGTTTCCCGCGCTGATAGGCGCCTATCTCGACGCGGTCTGCGATCACCCGTCGTGGGCTCGTCTCCTGATCTGGCAGGCCCTTGGGGACGGATCGGAGCAGAAAACCAACTCGTCGCAAAAAGCGAGCATGGCCGAAGCGGTGGACAATATACGACGGCGCCAAGACAGCGGCGAACTCACCAAGGCATTCGATCCGGAAGTGATTCTGACCGTACTTTGGTCAGCGGTGATGGCACCGATAACGATGCCCTCTGTACTCCAACAAGCCTGCGGAGCCGACTTTGACTCGCCTGAGTTCAGGACCCAGTACCTGTCCCAACTCAAGCGGTTGTTCATGGGGACTCAAATGTAGCGGTTCGCCGCCAGTGAATCGAGGAGGTGTTCACGTATCTGAGTTGCTGATGCTCATGGAATCATAAATTTTGCGCAAGCGATTCTAACTTTTGTCCCGTTGTGGCGGCTACTTCCGATATCGGCACAAGAATGGCATTCTCAGCAAAGGGTGCCCTCCTCCCTCGGTTTGCAGGAACGGAGCGCACACGATAGAATCAAGCAGGATCCGCCAGCTGTTCTGCTCCGCCCCCATGCTGCTTTCTGAAGGAGCGCCATCCTTGTGTTTGGTTTGCTTACCTCGCTCAAGCGCCCAGTTCAACGTTGGTCCCGTCAAGTGTACCACCGCCTGCTACAGTGGATGCGGCCAACGCGACACTCTCTCCTGGCAGGAACGTTTACCGATCTGACCCGCACCAAGTCTGATCTCATCGCTGAAAACGCCTTGCTCCGTCAGCAACTCATCATGCTCCATCGTCAGGTCAAGCGCCCAGCGTGTACCAAGAGCGATCGCGTGCTCTTGATCTTGCTCGCACGAGCTGTCCGCCGTTGGAAGCAGGCGCTCTTCATTGTTCAGCCTGATACCCTTCTCGGCTGGCATCGCCAGGCCTTCCGCTGGTTCTGGAGGCGACGGTCCAAGCCTGCCTCGACAAGACCAAAAATCCCAGCCGATACCGTGGCCTTGATCCAAACAATGGCCCGCGACAATCGCTTGTGGGGAGCTGCTCAAACTGGGCATTCACGTCTCCAAACGCACCATTCAAAAGTACATGCGAAAGCCTCGCGCACGTTCTTCTTCTCAGAGGGTATTTTGCACGTCACACATCGGCTCCGACTGCCCATAGGCAAGCGGACGGCTGCGGTAGAAGGATGGTCGCGGTGAAGCCACCGGCACGCAACTCGCACCGTCGACCTCTTTGCCCTCACCTGGAGCGCCTCTACCAGCGCTCCTCCAGCGGGCGAACACCTGACGCGAGTGGTGTGTAGCCTCATCTATAGCGTTCATATGCCATAATGGGGTCACAAAGCATTCAATACAAGAGCCTCGCGCTCATCAATTCACTACAACGTGTCCTGCGCCACTTCTGCACGGTAGTTCGTGCCCACTTGGTACAGTAGAGACTCTTGTACTGCCGTGATCTGTTGCGATCCAGCTAGTGCTCAGTCCAGAGGAGACTTGATAGCAGGCGTATGCTGGTGAGCATCGAAGGAGGTGCTCGTGACGACCGAGACGACGGCTGCCGTGCGTTCTCAGTGAGACCAGCCCCGTTGGTTCTCGCGACCAGATCGCCCTGTACGAGACCGACCGTTCCCGCTTGTACATGTTCATTCACTCTGGGCACCAAAGTGTCCGGGCGTGCAGCCGCGCGCAGATGATGCTGAAATTGGGGGAAGGTGACGATGAAGGTAATGTCGATGAGGAGCCCGACGAATGCCTCTATCGCTGCCAGCACTGTCAGCGGGTTGGGCAAGCCTATGCTCTCGCTCGGAATAAAGCCGCGTCCGTGGAACGACGTTATACTGAATAGCATGGTATCCAGCGGAGAGAGGACCGGACCCGGTGTGGGAGAGAGCAAGACAAGACGAAAGGTTTCGGGCTGCCAGGAAAGTCGACAACCCGTGTGTTCTACGCTCCCTCCTCCAGCGGCAAGGTGAACCAGAAGGTCGATCCCTCGCCGGGCGTGCTCTCGACGCCCGCTTGGCCGCCATGTGCTAGAATGATGGCTCGGCAGAGATAGAGTCCCAGCCCGAGGTTGACGCCGCCCCCACTCTGCGGCACTATCTCCTCTAGACGTTCGCCACGCGTCCAGATGCGCTGCTGCTGCTCGGGAGTGAGGCCAGGACCGTGATCATGCACACCTACCCAGGCGGTCTCGTGCTCGCGCTGGAGCAAAAGGGTCACAGGCATACTTGACGGTGAGTATTTGCAGCCATTGCTCAGGTAGTTCACCACCACCTGCCGTATCCGCGCGGCATCCACTACCACCGGCACCGGGCCATCTTCGCCTCGTAGACGCAGTTCACGCGTCGGCTCCGTCTGGCGAAAATCATCGAAGACTACGTCGAGCAGCACTGCCAGATCACACGGCGCGAGTTCCAGGCTCAACTTTCCCGACTCTGCCCGGGCGGCTTCCACTAGGTCCTGCACTAGCCGGTTGAGTTGATCGACCTGGCGACTTGAGCGGGTCAGGAGCAGCACTGTCCGCTCTGGTAAGGCCCGCTGCTCCTCCTCACGCGTGCCGGAGGGATCCCTGCGCGACCGTCTGGCCATCTCCAAGCTGAGTTTGAGGCTGGTGATGGGCGTGCGGAGCTCATGGCTGACCAGATGTAGGAAACGGTCCATCCGAGCGCTGGCTTCTTCCGCCCGCCCTCGCAGGTCAAACTCGCGCGCGACCATAAGGTTGAGCACCAAGCCGACTACCAGCAGCAGCACGACGCCGGGGTAATCCTCTTCAGAACGGAACGCGAGATCCCAGGATGCATACGTTTCCAGGAATCCAGCACTGAGGGTGCAGACCAGCGTCGCCACGATGCCTGGACCAGCCCCCCAGACAAACCCAATCATTACTGTTGCCAGCAGCAGCAATGCCTCGGGAAACTCAAACGACGGAAGGATCTGGAGCAAGCCGACCACGATGGCGAGGACGGTCAGTATGATGAGCACGCCTGCGAGATAGCTCACCCAGGCTCGACGCAACTGCCGTGGCTGCCAGAAAGGGATGGTGGTATGGTCATGCATCCAACGCCACCCGTTGTGCAGCGCTACCTGCATCCGATCCATACGTGTCAGCCGCGACGTCTCCATCACCGCATGGCTGCCCGATCGTCCCCAAGGGCTGGGATCCCTCCACGCGGTATCAGGGCTCTTCCGCTCGTGTGTGGACAATTCATCGAGGTTATGGTTTTCTATGCTCTGGTTTGGTTGCAAGGAATCTTGCATAGGGAAGTGCCGACTTTCTGCATGAGCAGACCCTTCTGAGGCACGGATAGCTCGCCGCTAGCGGTCAATGTGCGTGACTTAGGAAGAGATAGCATTGCACCGTAAGATAGTCTGGCGGCAGCGACGGACACTAACACATGCAAACGGCAGACTAATCCTTGCCTGCTCGCCAGCTCTTATCACACGACCCATACAAGCCTATCATAACACAACCTCATCGCCGCCACTAATGAGTCAATTGCCATATACGCAGCCATGTAGTCATGGTGATTCGGTCCGAATACCGGCGTCAGCCCAACCGCCAACGCAACCTTTTTGCCACTCGGCCTTCTAAGTCTCACATTTGTCATGTTGGGTAGAGCAGGCGGTAGGTATTCATGAGGGCGCACTGGTTCGCCAATCCTGCCGTAAGACGGAAGAGCGGATAGAGGCGCAGCCAGGACAGCAGAAGACAGGCACAGTCGAACGGCTGCAGGAGCAGTCGCAGGTTGTCGAGCTGGAGTTCAGGGCAGTCTCGCGCACCTGACGGTGGCCAAGGAGGAGTCACTACCTCGCTCCGTGGCCACGCTGCAAGCAAGTAGTGTCAACTAG
>JBKQTH010000432.1:0-3079 GCA_052143275.1 Ktedonobacterales bacterium
GCCCGGGAACGAATGGCGAGTCTTCCTTTCATCGTCCACGACATCGCATCATTCGACTACATCGAACTTATCCTTCCCCCGGCAGGTTTGCCAGGCAGCAAGTAGTGCCCTCCGTGGACACAGGAGCACTCGCCATCGAGGCCGTTAACCTCACCAAGACGTACCCTGGTGACGTACAAGCAGTAAAGGGCATCAGCTTCAAAGGTCGAACAGGCCCGGCGAGGACTGCGTGCCCCCGCTCACCGAGCTGCCGCTACCCGGAGCCGGCGTTGTCGGTGCGGTCGTGTTGCCCGGGCCGACCTGGATGCCCGGCGGCCCCTCACCCGACGAACCCGAACCCGACCCGGCCGTGGTCGGAGTAGTCGACGCCGCGGTGGTCGAGCCCGAGACGTGGGCGGCCGTCAACTCGATCGTCGTGACGTTCGCCCTGGAGCACCTGGGCCTGGGCGCTGTAGGCATTGGCGCTATGGCCGGTGCCTCCAAGAGCGAGCACGGCGCCCAGGCCACCGATCGCGATGGCTGGATTCCCACTGATCGCAACACCCTGCGGGTCAAGGGCTATGAAGGGGCCAATCTCTTCGCGGTGGGCGATGCAACCGATCTTCCGGTGTCGAAGTCCGGCTCAGCCGCCCACTACGAGGGTCATATCGTGGGCGAGACCATTGCTGCCGAGGTGCAGCATCGCCCGCTGCAGCATCAGTACCATGGGCGTGTCGCCTGCTTCCTGGAGACCGGACATGGTCAGGCCA
Organism: Ktedonobacterales bacterium; assembly: GCA_052143275.1. Classification (GTDB taxonomy): domain Bacteria; phylum Chloroflexota; class Ktedonobacteria; order Ktedonobacterales; family JADMIN01; genus JAJPKE01. Next base: position 750 of record JBKQTH010000432.1, read on the forward strand.
CCTTCCTCTGGTTCGACTATGACCACCCGCCCAAGCCTCCCAAGCCGCGCCGGATGTGGCACCTGGAGAAGGCGGCGCTTAACACCTTCTACTGGCAGCTCATTCCACCGGCGCGTATCTAATAGGGTCATCTGACCACCCTCTAGAGCAGTTCTCCTACCGTGGGATCTAGAGGGTGGCCGCGTACTGGGCAACGTTCGTTAGTGTCCAGGAGGTTCGCGGCTCCGGAAAGCTGCCTGAAGTGACTGGAAAAGCCGCGCCCGACGCTCAGCTGGCCAGCCGCTCTGTTTTGTGACGGCGCCGGCTACCTGGAGGCGGTCGCGCCGCGCTGTCTGGGCGTGAATGTCGACCGGCTGATTGGCTATGCTCCCGTCTCCAAGCAGCCGTCGTCGCGCTGGACTTCGCGGGAATTGGCGACGTGGACCTGTCGCTGCTGCCCTCGGTGGCGGTGGAACCGTCAGTAGAGCAAGCTAGCGAATAATTTCGCGCGTTGGGGCCTACCGCGACAAAGTCCGCCTGCGAACTGGGATGGTAGCCCTTCTCTGGCTCACACAAATAGAGGTTCCATACCGACCCGAGCCGCCATCGCCTGCATCTCGCCGTCGGACGGGGCCGCCTGGAAGCAGCTGACCGCTTCGAGCACCTTCGGCAGCAGCCGCACGTCGCCCGTGGTGATCAGGAAGATGCCTGGCCGCTGAAGTACCCAGTGCACGGCCAGGTTGATCTCGCGCTGATCCTCCAGTGGCGCGTACCACGTGGAAGCCGTGTGTTCATGCCCCATCCAGGGCTTCCAGGCGATCGACTTTATCGTCTGCACGGCGACCTGGCGCTGCTCGCAGGTCGCCGCGAGCGCGTTGAAGTTCTGGGCATAGTACGGATTCTGCATCGTCAGATAGTTGCAGGGCAGCAGCACCGAGTCGAAGTCGAAGCGCTGCAGGCTGCGGCGGTGTGTTGCGGCGATCTGGGTGCCGTGTCCCGTTACGCCGATGGCCCTGACCAGCCCCTGCTGCTTGGCTTCGATGGCTGCCTCGATGGCACCGCCGGGGCTGAGCGCCGTGTCCCAGTCGATGGGGTCCACCAGGTTGTGGAACTGCCAGAGGTCCACGTAGTCCACGCCCAGGCGCTCGAGCGACCGATGCAGCTCCACGCGGGCCGTGTCGGCCGTCCGCTGGTCCGTTTTGGTGGCAACGAAGAATTCCGAGCGAGAGCGCGCCAGCCAGGGAGCGACCCGCAGCTCGGCATCGCCATAGCTGGCGGCGACGTCGAGATGGTTGACGCCGTAACGCTGCAGCACCTCTAGGGCGCGATCAGCTTCGTCCTGGCTCACCCTAGCGAGCGCTGCGCCGCCGAAGATCGCCCGCGTACTGAAGTGTCCTGTGTGCCCGAACGGCTGTGTTGCGATTGCCATGCCAAACCTCCTATGGGGATCTAGACTCCACTACACTTCCGCACCATTCCAATTGTACAGTCAGACGTGGAGCCCTGGCCAAAGTGGAGCGCCATCGCGGTCGGATCTGGTCGATCTCATGCATGATACGGAAGAGGTTTGGGTTATGGTAGAATCGGTGCATGGCACGACACATTCATCTCCAACCCTATTTGAGTGTTGACGAGCTTGAACACCGGTTTTATGTGTTCGAGGCCATGGCCGAATTCGAGCGGGATATCGTGCGCGAACGGATGCAAGCCGGGTTAGAAGCCGCTCGTGCTCGTGGGCGCTGTGGGAGTAGACCCAAGGCCACTACTACGATGGAACCTCGCAACCTGGCTTGTGCAAAAGCGTTTTACCTGGCCAAACAAAAACCGTTCACGAAATCATGCAGATGACGGGTTTCAACAGCTGAACCACCTTTTATACGTATGTGGTCCACGCCGATCACTACCTACACCGATCCCTGTACTGCCGTCCGTGAAGGACACCGCAGGCCCCTACAGCGCCTCGTAACGTCCCAAATTGCCTGCAAGGTCTAAAGACGCTAGGCAGACCACCTCGCGGTCATGTTGTGGGCCAAGCCAAGTAGTCTCGTATCCGATCGACGCGATCGGGCTGCCGGAACGGCCAGATGAGCACCACACCGGTGATAAAGCCGCCCACGTGCGCCTAGTAGGCGACACCGCCAAGCGCCGCCCCAGCACTGGGATTCGTGGAGAGGATGCCCGCTGTGAGCTGCTAGACGAACCAGAGGACAATCAGCACCCACGCAGGCATCCGCAGCGGGATGAGGATCCACGAGACGGGCAGCAGCGCCCGCAATCGCTCCACTCGCCCCCAGGCCCGGCACACGTTGGAGTTGACCGCCGTCGCGATCTCCAGCACATCCGCGCCCAAG
>JBKQTH010000433.1:0-18427 GCA_052143275.1 Ktedonobacterales bacterium
GCTCGATGAGGAGCTGACTCTCTCGGATCGGACCTTTCACTGCCGGCGCTGTAGCTTGGTGCTGGATCGAGATCTGAATGCCGCGATCAATTTAGCTAAACTGGCCGACAGTTCGCCGGACAGTATAAACGCCTATGGAGCCGACAGCGCTGGCGCGAAGCCGTAAACCTCGCGTGAAACTGGCTGCGATGAAGCAGGAACCAAACACCAGAAGTGGCCTGTCCACATTTGGGTAAGTTTTGGAGAACGGTGATAGAATGTGAGATGGCATATAGGCATCGGAACCTGGGTGGGACCGGCTGTGGGACCGACTCCGGTGATGCTAGTGCCGGGAGCAGCGAGACCATGACCATCATACCTTCATCACAGGGAGCGCCCCATCGAAACGGTGTTCCGGCCGCTACTGGAGTGCGCATACTGATCGTCGACGATGAGCCGGAGATTCAACGCGCCATACGTACTCGGCTGGCTGGAGAGGAGTACCTGGTTGAAGGGGCACGCACTGGATCTGAGGGAATGGATCTGGTAGCCCGCTGGCATCCGGATGTAGTCATTCTCGACCTTTCGCTGCCGGACATGGACGGCCTGCAGGTATGTCGCGAGCTGCGCACCTGGACACAGGTGCCTATCCTGGTGCTTTCCGTCCGAATGAGTGATGCCGACAAGGTCACTCTACTGGAGGCCGGCGCCGACGACTACCTGACCAAGCCGTTTAGCAGTACCGAACTGGTGGCCCGCGTGCGAGTCGCGCTCAGGCATGTCGCCTCTGCCGCCAGTACCACTCAACCAGCCTCTCCTGATAGCCGCGGCATACCAGGCTGCTTCCAGATCGGCGATCTGGTGTTGGACATACAGCGCCGCCGGGTAAGCCGAGGTGGGCAAGATATCCACCTCACCCCAACCGAGTACGAGGTACTCAAGTATCTGGCAACCCATGCCGGAAAAGTCATTACCCATCGCACGCTGCTCCAGGCGGTCTGGGGGCCGCAATACGAGACTGAGGACCACTACCTGCATGTCTTTATTCGCACCCTTCGCCGCAAAATCGAGACGAATCCCAGCCGTCCCCAATATCTGCTGACCGAGCCAGGGATCGGCTATCTCCTGCGCAGCCCCGACTAGCTTCCACTACCTCTCGTCCGGGTAATCCACCCAGAAGAGAGCCTCTTGCAGCACAGGCCATGGTGCAACTCCTGCATTGTCATGGGTCGTCTGCTGATCTTGAGAACTCCTTGAGGCAATTTCTCGTTGGTCTTTAGACTCTCTTGATCGGGACCAGTGTATTGTCAATTTTTGGGGATCTGTTTTTCGCAACTCGTCGAACGGACTGGTAGATTTGCATGATTATCCCCACAAAGAAAGGCAGCTAGAGAGTGACCCGCATACTCATTGTCGAGGATGAGCTCGCACTCCGGCGCGTCATCACCTTAAATCTCGCGCGACGTGGTTATACCGTTGCCGAGGCCGATAGCGTGGTCACCGCCAATGAAGCCTGCGCAGCTTCCCCGGAGCCGTTCGATTTGATTCTACTCGATATCTACCTGCCTGATCAGACGGGTTGGGACGTTCTCCGTAACCTGGAGGAGTGTGGTCCTCCCAAGCCAGTGGGAAACAGCGCCGGCGAGCCTGTCCAATCTAGACCGCAGGTTATAGTGCTCACCGCGGTGCGGCCGCAGCAGAGCCGGATCGATGAGTTTCAGCCGGCGGCAGTCCTACTCAAACCCTTTCCGATCGCCGCCCTCTTACAGCTCATCGAACGCGTGCTGAAGCATACGCCCACTGAACAGATTTCCGATGATGACACCGGCGAAACCAGCGCAAGCACAGAATTGCACCACACCGGCGCGTAAGACCGGTACCGGTAAGAGAAAGGGGGCAGTATGGTAGGTTTGCCAGATCTTTTGTTCATAGTCGTCTCAGCCGCCATGTTCGCGGTGCTGATCGCATTTGTCTATGCCTGCGGCCGGCTGTAATGGGTACCCTGCAGAACTGCCTGTAGGGATTCTCTGGAGGCAATCATGAGTCTTGGCTATCTCTTGACCAGGCTCGCCACTAGCGGGGGTGGTGAGTCAATCTCCGGCCTGGAGTATCTCTTGACCGGTCTGGTCGCGCTGGGCATCGCGATCTATCTGGTGATCGCGTTGCTGTATCCCGACAGGTTTTGACCTCTTCGAGCAAGTTTTAGGGCTTTAGGGGAAATGGTACAACGATATGTCGTTTACGTTTAACGGCGTCGCACAGATCCTCGTCTACTTTGGGCTGCTGATCTTAATCACCAAGCCGATGGGGCTCTACCTCATCGCGGTCTTCGAAAAGAAGAACACCTGGTTTGAGCCGGTACTGCGCCCGGTAGAGCGTGTGCTGTATAAGATCGGCGGGGTGGACGAGAACCGTGAGCACGACTGGAAAATCTATACCGTCGCGATGCTCATCTTCAGCGTCATCTCCACCATCCCGCTCTATATCTTCGAGCGGCTGCAGAATCACCTGCCGCTGAATCCAGCGGGCCAGGGCCCGGTTGACCCGCTGCTCGCCTGGAATACGGCGATGAGCTTCCTGACCAATACCAACTGGCAGAACTACAGTGGCGAGACTACTATGAGCTATCTCACCCAGATGGCCGGGCTCGCCTTTCACAACTTCACCTCCGCCGCCGTCGGCATCATCATCGCCGTGGCGGTGATTCGCGGCTTTACCCGGCGCAGCGCCAGGAATCTCGGCAACTTCTGGGTGGATCTGGTCCGCTGCATCCTCTACATCTTGCTGCCCATCTGCTTCGTCTATGCCCTCTTCCTGGTCTGGCAGGGCGTGCCGGAGACCTTGAGCAACTACCCCCAGATCGTCGGCATTCAGGGCTTTGCCCAGCGGATTGCCATCGGTCCGGTCGCCTCACAGGAGGCGATGAAGATGCTGGGAACCAACGGCGGCGGCTTCTTCAACGCCAACTCCTCCCATCCCTTTGAGAATCCCACCGCGTTCAGCAACCTGATCGAGATGCTCTCGATTTTTTCCTTTGGGGCCGGACTGATCTATATGTTCGGCAAGCTATCGGGCAATACCAGAAATGGCTGGGCGCTCTTCGGGGCGGTCAGCCTAATCTTCCTGCTCGGCGCCTTCATCTGTCTGGGAGCGGAACAGTACGGTAACCCACAACTAGCCAAGATCGGAGTCGACCAGACGGCGCAAGAATGGGCGCTGGCGCAGCCTGGCGGCAACATGGAGGGCAAGGAGATGCGCTTCGGCATCGCCTCCTCGACGCTCTTTGCCACCATCACTACCGACGCCTCCTGCGGAGCCATCAACAGCTGGCACGACAGCTTTACCCCCATCGGCGGCATGGTGCCGCTGGTCAACATACAGCTGGGCGAGATCATCTTTGGTGGAGTCGGCTCCGGTATGTACGGCTTGCTCGTCTTCGCGGTGCTCTCGGTGTTCATCGCTGGACTCATGGTTGGGCGAACGCCCGAATACCTGGGCAAGAAGATCGAGCAGTTCGAGATCAAGATGGCGGCGGTGGCGATCCTGATCCTGCCGCTGGACATCCTGGGCAACACGGCGCTGGCGATGGTCTTCAAGCCGGGCCTGGCGGCTATCTTCAATCCTGGGCCGCATGGCCTTAGCGAAGTGCTCTATGCCTTTAGCTCGATGACCGGCAACAATGGCTCGGCCTTCGCCGGGCTTGGGAGCACGACGGTGGGGACGCCATCCTTCGTCTACTATGGTTGGTTCGGCGTCGTAGCCATGCTCGTCGGGCGGTTCGCCTTCCTGATTCCAGTGATGGCGCTGGCTGGCTCCCTGGTAAAGAAGAAGGTAGTGCCCGCTGGTCTCGGCACCTTCCCAACCACGACGCCACTCTTTGCCGGACTGGTTATCGGCGTGATCCTAATCGTCGGCGCGCTGACCTTCTTCCCGGCGCTGGCTCTCGGGCCGATTGTCGAGCAACTGCTGATGTTCGCTGGAAAAACGTTCTAAGCAAGCTTCCACGTATGACAGACATAACACGAGAAGTGTAGGTATATGATATGGCAGATCGCAACCAACCGCCGACAGCGGTGACTCCCGAGCCGGAGTCCGAAGGGCCGGAGGTGAGTGCTCCTCGCCCGGGGCGGGTCGGGAGTGAGGTGGCCAAGGCGCGGCGTCCTCGCCAGGGCGCGTCGCTCTTCGACCGGGACATCACTATCCGGGCCATCGGCGATTCGTTTAAGAAGCTCGATCCACGGATCCAGGCCAAGAACCCGGTGATGTTCGTGGTCGAGGTAGGCAGCGTCGTCACCACCATCGAGTGGGTGCGGGCGCTCTTCACTCCCAGCCTGGCTGGTGACCGGCTCTTTATCTTTGGCGTGACCATCTGGCTCTGGTTCACGGTCCTCTTCGCCAACTTTGCCGAGGCGATGGCCGAAGGGCGCGGCAAGGCTCAGGCCGATACCCTGCGCCGCGCCCGCACCGAGACCCTGGCTCATCGATTCCTGAAGAAGGGCGACGTTACCGCTGGTGACATCACTCGAACGTCACCAACTGAAGAGGTGGCCGCTCCCGAGTTACGCAAAGACGACCTGGTGCTGGTAGAGGCCGGAGAGCTCATTCCCGGAGATGGCGAAGTCGTGGAAGGCGTCGCCTCGATCGATGAATCGGCCATCACCGGCGAATCGGCGCCGGTTATCCGCGAGAGCGGCGGCGATCGCTCTGCCGTTACAGGCGGCACCCGGGTTCTCTCGGACTGGGTCATCGTGCGCATCTCCTCCAATCCCGGCGAGACCTTCCTGGACCGGATGATCGCGCTGGTAGAAGGCGCCAACCGGCAGAAGACTCCCAACGAAATCGCGCTCAATATCTTGCTGGCCAGCCTGACCATCATCTTCCTCTTGGCGGTAGTCACGCTGGAGCCGTTCGCCATCTACTCTGGCACCGCGGTCTCGGTGACCGCGCTGATCGCGCTCCTGGTCTGCCTGATTCCGACGACCATCGGAGGACTGCTCTCGTCCATCGGCATCGCCGGCATGGACCGGCTGGTCCAGCGCAACGTGCTGGCGATGAGCGGGCGCGCGGTCGAGGCAGCTGGCGATGTGGATGTGCTGCTCCTGGACAAGACCGGCACCATCACACTTGGCAATCGTCAGGCCAGCGAGTTCATTCCGGTCTCCGGAGTCAGCGAGCAAGACCTGGCGGAAGCGGCCTTGCTCTCCTCGTTACCCGATGAGACTCCGGAAGGTCGCTCGATCGTCGTGCTGGCCCGCGACAAGTACAAGCTCGACGCCCTCGGCACGGCCAGAGGCAACGCTAGCAACCCTACCATTGCCAGCAGCGGCCAGCTGGAGCCGACGGACCACATGACCTTCATTCCATTTAGCGCCACCACCCGGATGAGCGGCGTCGATGTGGCCGCCAACGGCTCGGAGCCTGAGCGCCAGGTGCGCAAAGGGGCGGGGGATGCCGTCATCGCCTGGGTCAGCGAAGGGGTGGGAGCCATCCCCTCGGATCTCCGGCCGAGCGTCGAGACGATTGCCCGCGCCGGCGGTACTCCTCTGGTGGTCGCCGAGCGTGAGGGCACGGCGGCGCCGCGAGTCCTGGGGGTGATCTACCTCAAAGATATCGTCAAGAGCGGCATGCAGGAGCGCTTCGACGAGCTTCGGCGCATGGGCATACGGACGGTGATGATTACCGGGGACAACCCGCTGACCGCTGCAGCCATTGCCAAAGAGGCCGGCGTGGATGACTTCCTGGCTCAGGCTACTCCCGAGACCAAGATGAAGCTGATACGCGAGCAGCAGAGCGGTGGGCGTCTGGTAGCGATGACCGGAGATGGGACCAATGATGCGCCGGCCCTCGCTCAGGCGGACGTCGGCGTTGCGATGAACACCGGTACGCAGGCCGCGAAAGAGGCCGGCAACATGGTCGACCTGGACTCGAACCCGACTAAGCTGATCGAGATCGTCGAGGTGGGCAAGCAGCTGCTGATTACCCGCGGCGCGCTGACCACGTTTAGCATCGCCAATGACGTGGCAAAGTACTTTGCCATCATTCCAGCGGTCTTCGTGATTGCCTACCCGCAGCTGCAGGCGCTCAACATCATGCGGCTTGCGACGCCTCACAGCGCCATACTGTCGGCGGTCATCTTCAATGCGCTGATCATTGTGGCGCTGATTCCGCTGGCGCTGCGCGGGGTCAAGTTCCGCCCCATCGGCGCGGGGCCATTGCTCCGGCGTAACCTCCTGATCTACGGCATCGGCGGTATCATCCTGCCGTTTATCGGAATCAAGGCTATCGACCTGATCCTGACTGCGCTGAATCTGACTCACTAGAGTAGCTAAGAGAAAGAGACGGATACCCGACATGGCTCGGACTCCCAACCAACCAAATCAATCAAATATAGCCGGCACCGCACCTACGGCGACCACAGCGCCAGTCAGTCCAGCTTCCCTAGAGTCGCCGGAGACCGGCTGGCGTGCGCTCCTGCGCCAGTTCCGTCCAGCGATCATGCTGACGATTATGCTGACGCTGATCGTGGGCATCATCTACCCCCTGGTGACCACCGGGGTTTCCCAGGTCATCTTCCCTTCCCAGGCTAACGGCTCCCTGGTCTGCGTCAACGGGAAACCGATCGGATCCAGCCTAATTGGCCAATACTGGACACAGCCGCAGTACTTCCAGGGCCGCCCGTCGGTGACCGTTAATCTAGAGGGCACCCCAGCGCCGTATGAGGCCGACAACTCCGCCGGCTCAAATCTGGGGCCGACTAACAGTGTTTTGATCCAGACGGTCGCGCAACGTATCGCCCAGCTCAAAAAAGAGAATCCCGACGTGCCCAAGGGTACCCCGATTCCGGCGGACCTGGTGACCGCCTCGGCCTCCGGGCTGGATCCCGATATCTCGGTCGCGGGAGCATACTACCAGATCCCCCGGGTGGCCAAAGCGCGGGGAATGAGCCAGGCAGCGGTAGAGCACGTAGTGAATCAGCACATTCAGGGGCGGTTCCTGGGGCTCTTTGGTGAGCCGATCGTCAATGTCCTGCAAGTGAATCTGGCTCTGGACAACGTCGCTGCCTCAAACTGCAACTAGGGGAGCAACACTGCGACTCTACCCAGGCCGGCAGGATAATCTCCCGCCGTGCCAGACGCGGGTAGAGCCGCCTACAGTAGGATGTGTGAGATGGACGACTTGCACAGAGTAGGCGATGAACCGCCGGTGGAGCGCTATGCTCCACCGAGCGCTCCCTATACCATAGACAGGGCTATTTCCGACGCCGTGGCTGCTATCGATGAAGTTGATGCTACTATAGAGACAGGGGAGGAGGAGGCTGCCTCGCCCTCCCCTGATCCCATCGCCGATGAAGCAGGCGTCCAGTACTGGATCTGGACCGGCAGCCGCCTGGTGCGGGCCTCTCCGGAGGCCAGTGAGCGCGTGCGCCAGCGTGAAGAGCTTGCGCACGAAGAGCTGCGCCGTCTAGAAGGCAGACGGCGCGCCTACAGGCTTCGGCGCCGGCAAGCCCTGGAACACCTTATAATGAGACTGGTTTCGCCACTATGGCAATTCGTCGCGACTCTCCACTCCTGGGAGCGAAACCTGAAGGGCCGGGAAAGAGTAGAAAGAGTAGCAGAAGCGCACCGGAACGATACGATTGGATAGGGATTTGTAGCGAAAAGAACGGGCACACACCCCTAGATGTGAAAGAGGCGGCTTATGAGTGGCACCCGTTCGCATGACGACCCCACGGATCGACGTCCAGACCCTGAGGAACTGCTGGATCGATACCAACTGCGCGACCCGCGTCCCATTCATATCCAGGAAGATGTCAATGCCGGCGAGGAAAGAGTAGCCCAGGGTGAGACCGCCCTGGAGAGCCCGAGCCCACCCCGGGGGCAGCTGCGCCTCTATCTGGGCATGGCGGCTGGTGTAGGCAAGACGTATGCGATGCTAGGCGAAGGGCGGCGTCGCAAAGCCCGAGGGACTGATGTGGTCATCGGCTATGTGGAGACCCATAAGCGTCTCCTTACCGAGGAGCAGATCGACAGCCTGGAGATCATTCCCCGCAAGAAAGTGACCTATCGTGGAGTCACGCTGGAAGAGATGGATGTGGAAGCGATCCTGGCACGCCACCCTTCAGTAGCGCTGGTGGATGAGCTGGCACATACGAACGTGCCTGGGTCGCGTAACGCCAAACGTTACCAGGATGTCGAAGAATTGCTGGCCGCAGGCATCACAGTGATCTCTACCTTAAATATACAGCACCTGGAAGGGCTGAATGATATCGTTGAGACCATTACTGGAGTGCGGCAGCGAGAGACGTTGCCCGACCGTTTACTCGAGGAGGCCGATGAGATCGAGCTGGTCGACATCGCTCCCGAGGCACTGCGAGCACGTCTGCGGCATGGTAATGTCTATCCCCCCGAGCGGGCCGAGCGCGCCCTGGAAAACTTCTTCTCAGTCGCCAATTTGACTGCGCTACGTGAACTAGCGTTACGGCGCACGGCAGAGCAGACCGAGAATAAGCTGGAAGCGCTGATGCACGACCAGAACGACAACGAGAAGCCGACATGGGCAACTCCCGCGACCGAGCGAGTCATGGTCGCCTTTGATGAGCGCCCGCATTCGAGCCAGTTGCTGCGCGAAGGTTGGCGGCTCTCGTCGGCATTGAAGGCGCCTCTCTTGGCGGTCACCGTCGCGCCTTCATCTCCGGCAAAGCGACAGGCCAGGCCAGGCTCGGGGACGGCGGATACCGCGCTACGTGAGCATATCAAGCTCGCCGAAGATCTGGGCGCTGAGGTGATTGCAGTGAAAGGCGACAATATTGCTGACGAGCTTGCCAGGGTTGCGCGTGCGCGGCACGTTACCCGAATCGTCATCGGGCAGCCCTCGCGCAGTCGCTGGCACGAGCTGGTGTTTGGCTCAGTGGTCAATCGACTGCTACGCGAGTCCACCGGCGCCGATATACAGGTGGTTCCGGCGCGGAAGCCAGGCCTCCGGGAGGCGTAGTTTGCCGTCTGGCATCTAATTTGTATAATTTTGTATAATGATGAGTAGCTTTGAGAGTTTTTCTCGGGCTGAAGCTGCGTCCAGCTATTAGAGAGGCGGGCCGGACCTGCAGCCGATATATCCTTTGTCGTCGTCTTAATTAGTAATGGAAAGCAGGTGATTGATGTCACAGGATTTACATCAGTTCCTCTGCATCTATGGACATTTCTACCAGCCACCACGTGAGGACCCATTCGCCGGCCAAATACCGTACGAACATGGCGCGACGCCCTACAACAACTTTAACGAAAAAATTACCGCGGAGTGTTACCGTCCCAATGCTGAGGCCGGCAACTTCGAATATATCAGCTTCGACCTCGGCCCTACACTCGCCGCCTGGCTCCAGAACGCCCATCCCGATATCTACGCCAGGATCATCGAGGCCGACCGGAAAAATTTTACACAGTATGGTAGCGGCAATGCGCTGGCTCAGGTCTACAACCATACCATACTGCCTCTAGCCGGCTCCCGCGACAAGCGTACTCAAATCATCTGGGGACTCGAGGATTTCGCCCACCGCTTTGGACACCAGGCTGAGGGCATGTGGCTGGCCGAGACCGCTGTTGATATGGAGACACTTAGCATACTTGCCCAGGAAGGTGTCCGCTACACGGTGCTGGCACCCTGGCAGGCGGCAGAGCCGATCGACCCCACTGAGCCGTACCGTGTTCGGCTACCTGGTGGGCAGGATATCACCGTCTTCTTTTACAACGCACCACTTAGCGGCGGCGTCTCCTTTGAGGCGGAGGTGACCACCAATGCCGATACTTTCGCATCTTCCTACGTTCCGCACCAGATCAACGAACACAAGGTCGAGAGCAAAACCGATCAACTGATCGTAGTTGCCACGGACGGTGAGCTGTATGGTCACCACAAGCCGTTGCGTGACCGTTTCCTGGAATACCTGGTTCAGCAAGGCGCACGGCACGCCGGCCTTCAAGTCACCACCCTGGCACGCTATCTCGCAACGCATCCACCCAGACAGGAGGTCACATTGCAGGTGCCCAGCTCCTGGAGCTGCTTACATGGAGTGGCGCGCTGGGGCAAGGGTTGCAGCTGTACTGAGGGTGACGCCAGCTGGAAGCCGCAGTTGCGCCGTGCGCTGGATAATCTGGCTATCCGGCTACATGAAGTCTTTGAGCGCGAAACCGCCCGCACACTGCAGGACCCCTGGGTGGCTCGCAATGGCTACCTGGATCTATACTGTGGCTGGCGAAACCAGCGTGAGTTCTGGTTACGCTTCGGCAAGAATAAGGGTAGGCTGGTCAGTAAAACCGCCAAAAAGCGGACCGAGTCCCTTCTGGCTGCCGAATACTTCGGACAGTGCATGTATACCAGCTGTGGCTTCTTTTTCGAGGACCTGGACCGGATCGAGCCGCGAAACGATATCGCCTTTGCCCGACGCGCGATTAGCCTGGTCTGGCAGACCACCGGAATCGATCTGCAGAAGGACTTTCTCCGCGACCTGGCCATCCCACGCAGCTCGCGGAGTGGTCTAAGCGGCGCGGATCTCTATCGGCACCTGCCACCAGTGCACGTCAGCATGCTGCCCCCGGTGGACGGCTCATCGACTGGCCAGGTTGCCTAGCGAAGCTGACGGCTAGCTCCTCAGCCGCATCCCGCGAGAACTGATCTTCAGTCTCCGCCAGCTCCTGCTCGGTGGCGATTGGGACGGTGAAGGAGAAGGTGCTTCCCCGTCCCAGCCGGCTGTCGGCCCAGATTCGCCCCCCATGTAGCTCGACGATATGCTTGGCGATAGCCAATCCTAGTCCGGTGCCGGCTGCGGCGCTGGTCTGTGGAGTCGAGAGTCCTCCGGAATCGATCTGAGGACCTTGGGGGTCACGCGGCTGGCCGCCCTTGCCGCCAGGTAGCCGGCGGCTACTGGCGCGCGTGCGCGCCCGGTCAGCTTTGAAGAAGCGCTCGAAGACTCGCCGTAAGTCTTCCTCGCTGATACCGACGCCGGTATCAGTCACATGTACCACAAGCGCCGGCTGCGTGAGTGTGGCTTCCGCAGCCACACTCACCTTCCCACCTGCCGGAGTATATTTGATTGCGTTGTGAATGAGGTTCACCAATACCTCGCTGATCCGCTTACTATCTACGCTTGCGGTGGGCAAGTCGTCAGGTACGGCAATCTGTAGCTGGATAGCATTCTCATCCGCCAGTGGCCGCATGCGATCAAGCACTACCTCAATCAGCCCGCCCAGATCGATCGGCTCACACGTCAAGTGGATCGCACCCGACTCAATGCTCGCCAGCTCGAGCAGCTCGGCCACCATCTGGGACAGGTGATCGATCTCCCGGCTGATGCGTTCGCTAAATACCCGCGCGACCTCCGGATCGCCGTCGATGGCGCCGTGGAGCGTCTCGGCCAGCAGCTTCAGCGCGGCCAGCGGGGTTCGGAGCTCGTGGGAGACATGGGAGACGAAATCCCGGCGCATGGTTTCCAGCCGCCGTAACTCAGTCAAGTCTTCGATAGAGACGATCAAGTGAGTAGGAACCTCGGGCAGCGCGGGAATAGCGGCGTTGCTCTTGCCGGGATCGGCGGTTATGTGCACCGGACTCACGGAGACCCGCCAGGTCTGCCCACTGGCTGCGCGCAGGAAGGTGTGGTCCTGTGACTGGCGGCTACGCGCCGCCTCCATCAGCAGGAGAGTCGTGTCATAGTCGGGTAGAACGGCGGCCACCAGGCGGCCGAGCACCTGGGCAAGCGGCAGGCCAATAAAGTCAAGCGCAGCGGCATTGGCGTAGAGGATAAGGCGGTCGCGATCGGTTATGAGCATGGGGCGTGGGCTGGCCTCGAAGAGAGCGGTAAACATCTCGTGAAAGTGCGAGGTCTCCAGGCCTTTCGTGGCGCACTCTTTCCGCAGCTGGTCGAGAGTCGTCTCAGCGAGCCACCTCCGTAAGCGGGCAGAGCGCAGGCGGGCCCAGGCAAATGCGGTGGCCAGCAGGAAGCCGGCGAGCAGAGCAATGAGCACATCTGCACTGAATATACTGCCCATCTCTCACCCTCCACTTCAATCGGAGTACTAGCTGGTATCTGCTGTGCAGCCGTGACGAATCCTGGTCGGTCCACCTCGGGCGCCCTACATATCTTATACCACGCTGACTGTGGCGTTATTGGGGACTTGTTGGCTCTTAACCCAGGTTTAACAAGTCACGGAACATACCACATAGAAGCCCGAGCTTTGCGATGAAGAAGGAAACGTCATTACTGGTGAGAAGTGGTAAGAACTAAAGTACTAACCTGTCGCTCGGTCTTTTTCACTGGTGATAGACTGCTTGTGTGAAACTCGCGCTGCTCGGCAGACTGGCTTCCACTCCCTCTGTCCGCGGACTGTGGAGATGTTCAACGCCGACTGCGGCCGTGGAAACTTCGACCTTCTCAAACAGAGAGTGCTCTATTCTGCTCTGAGCGCCTAAGACCGTGGGTCAGAGCGTGGGTGCTGTAGTTGACGCATACTCCCATCACCAAAAACTGAGGAGAGCCACGAAATCAGGGTCACTCCAGGTTTAACCCACCCCCTAGCCATAGCCAGCATCTTCGTCTACCTCACCCTTGATGTATGGATGGGGCCTCATCAACTCTTCTACCGCCTTCTTACTGGCCAGTCGCCCGCGTTCACCAGGCATCTTGTAAGGCGTGATAACACCGGCTGCAAACTGGGTATCCCATGTTCGTCAAGTGGTAGCATAGACCAGGATTGGTACCCGCCCAGTGCGATCTCGAAGGCAAAGAAAATGGCGCGGAGTCCATCACCGAGTCACAGTATATATGAACCACGCTGCTTGCTTGCATTTACACCAAATTAACCAGTGCGTTACCTAGATTTCACCGTCTTTTAACATAAAAGCGCTACTATCCTTGATAGGTACACAAACCACTCTTGATCCTGGAAAAAATCAGGGCCCGAGAGTGGTTTTGCACTTATTCGATGAGTTAGATTGTAGTAATCCGCATGGGCTGGGCGAGAGAGGAGGGTATAGGTAAGCAAATAAGCAAAAAACAGAAACCCAAGGTGCGCAAACACCTTGGGCCTGCCAATCCGCCGTGAAGCGAATCGATCTAAGTCACCAATGCACAAGCTATCAGACCTCACACTAGCGACCTATGAAAGGTATAACCGATGATGATGCTCAGCGTCAAGGGGGGCCCAGATGGCCAGTATGGGCCATTGAGCACGATTCAGCAGGTGGTTGCGTTGCTTATCACGATAGGCAACCTTGCCCAGACTTCACTTAGCGTCTATGCGTTGATCCTGCTCGTGCAAATGCATTTGCCGCACTAGCAGGCGAAGATAAATACAAAGTGCGAAACGCCGGTAACAGCAGGCCTCCAAGAGATCATTCTCTTGGAGGTATTCTTTTTGGTCGCATTACTTCATCAGTTTGCGAAGGATCAGTGTCGAGTGAAAATTACCTGGATTGGGATACTGATTGCCTTGAATGACCGTATGTATCTCCCAATCGTCATGTGCGAGGTCATTCAAGCACCGAGTAAGTTCCGTAGATTTAGGTACTTGACCATCCTCTGTTGAGACTGTGAGGCCAACGCCGCTTTGTGAGAGTACAAGCGTCTTCTATTCCCAATGCTCTGCCATGGTAACTTCCCCTCCTCGCAGTCGAACACGGTCAACAGCAAGCAGAATACCACCTATCAGAGAGCGACAGCGACCTACTGAGACCGCGTCTTTCTTACGCTTCGCTTCGCACGCGGTGGAAGGGGTGGACCTTCGTCAAAGAACGGGAATGATGGGAAATGAAGATGCTGCTCCTTCTCATCCAATTCTTCTTGAGCCATCCAAAGCAGGGGAGGCATCGTCGGCTGGCCATTGTCTAATAGGCCTGACCCGTTTGCTCAGTAATACCCGTTCACTCCTCGTATAGAGCGAACAGGCTGAGACATGGTCAACCAGAGCCAAGGAGCAGCTATGCAGCAAACGAGCAACGAAAACTCGATTCGCTATTACGGCTGGGCCGTCGCAGCCAGTCTGGCAATTACCGAACTGACCTCATAGGGCATCCTCTTTTACAGTTTCTCCGTGATGGTCACGCCCATGCGCGCAGATCTCGGGTGGTCAGCGGGAACTGTGACGGGCGCTTTCGCTGGCGCATTTCTTATTTCCGGCATCAGTGCCATTGTCGTCGGCCGCCTTGTGGATCGGTATGGCTCGCGCGTGGTGATGAGCATCGGATCCTGCCTGGGAGCGGTGTTGCTCCTGCTCTGGTCGCGGGTCACCAGTCCCATCGAGTTCTACCTCATTTGGGCAGGGTTGGGCGTCGCCTCGGCAATGCTGTTCTACGAACCGGCCTTTGCAGCCACGGCAACCTGGTTTACCACCTTGCGTCGCCACGCCTTGACCATTGTGACCGTGGGAGGCGCACTGGCCAGCGTCGTTTTTGTGGCGCTTGCAACCTGGCTGGTCCTCCAGGCGGGGTGGCGTGGAGCGGTCTTCGATCTGGCCCTGATATTCGCCGGGGTGACGATTCCTTTGCACGTTGGCGTGCTCCGGCGACGACCACAGGGACCAGGGCCATCGGTTGCTGCTCCCAAGCCGCTTTCGGTAAGGCAGATATTCCAGCGTCCTGGCTTTTGGCGCGTCTCGGCGGCATTTGCGTTCTCCGCGTTTACCTGGGTCGCGATGGCGACCTATCTGATGCCCTATCTCATCAGCCATCACTACGGGGCAGCGTTTGCTGCGGCGATCGTTGGTCTGATGGGAGCCAGTCAGATTGTCGGGCGGGTGCTGTTCCTGGTGGTTCATCGCTGGCTCGGGGATCGCTGGACGATCCCCTCCTTCTTTCTGCTCCAAACAGCAGGGCTGGGGATCTTGTTGCTAGCTACAGCGTCCTGGCAAGTTGGGGTGTTTGCGTTCTTGTTTGGGGTAGGATTCGGCGGGAGTTATCCCGCCCGTGCCACAGTGGTTGCGGATCGATTTGGAACCAAAGCTTATGGGCAAATCAATGGTCTCATCGCGTTTCCGATGACCCTGACCGCAGCCCTGGGATTAGTTGCCATGGGAGCGATCACGGCGAGATCCACCACATATGATGGCGCGATGATCCTCGTTGTGCTTGGATCCCTCCTTGCTGTCGGGGCAATTGTCAGTCTTGAAGTCTTTTCTCCGGTGATACACAGCGACGAATCGGAGGATACCATGCTCAAGCGGGCTCAATAAGGCAATCGGTTCAGATGCGCATGCAGACGAAGGCAGAAGATTCGTCCTACTCAGAAAGGCGAACCACCGGTCCAAGATACTACAATTCTTAACAATACTCTAACATATCCTTAACTCTATTTAACAATGAGGTGCCTACAATTTAACCTAGCAGCCCTATAGTCAACCAAGGGACACAAGATGCACATCACTTCATTTGGACTGGTATTGTGTGTGCGTGTGCTCTGTTATTCTGTCCCACGTGGAGGAAAATGCATGTTATTTCCCGGTCGGAATCGGATCCCGATGGGCATCGTTACGCGCCTAGGGATCGGAGCACTTCTTGGCATCACTGTTCTGTTCGCCGGGTGCGGCTCGTCGTCATCTGCAGTTGGGGCTGGCACTCCCACGCCTGTGCCATGCCCAAGCACCACTAGCCTATCGGGCGCGGGTTCGACCTTCGACAATCCGCTCTTCACCAAGATGTTCGCAGCTTACGCAAACGCGACGTGTAATGTCCAGGTTACGTATAACTCAGTTGGCAGCGGCGCCGGAGTTGCGCAACTCCTGGCTGGAACGGTTGACTTCGGTGCGAGCGATGTACCTCTGACCGCTGCTCAGATAGCCGAGAGCACCCATGGAGACGTCGTACACATTCCGGTGACTGTCGGTGCGGTCGCGATCTCCTACAACCTGCCTTCACTGTCAACTAGCACACACCTGCAGTTTACCGGTGCTACACTGGCCAACATCTTCTTGGGAACAGTCACTACCTGGAATGATCCATCTATTGCTGCGTCGAACCCGGGAGTAACTCTTCCGAATGCGAAGATCGTCGTTGTGCACCGCTCCGATGGCAGTGGCACTACCGGCATCCTCAGCAACTATCTTTCAGTTGTGAGTCCTACCTGGATGAGCAAGGTCGGTGCTGGTACCACGTTAAACTGGCCAGTTGGTGTGGGAGCCAAGGGTAATGCGGGTGTTGCTGCAGCTGTCAAGAGCACGACAGATGCTATCGGCTACAATGAGTTAGACTACGTTCTCAGCAACTCGATTCAGTATGGTGCGATTCAGAATGAAGCCGGCAGCGCTTACCTACTGCCTTCCATTGCAACGGTCCAGGCTGCTGCAACCAACGCTACCAACATCCCTGCCGATCTGCGCTTCTTCATTGTAAATGAGCCTGGCGCCAACTCGTATCCGATCAGCGGCTACAGCTGGATAGTCGTCTACCAGCTTCAGCCAAACCCAAGTAAGGGTGAGGCGTTGGCTAACATGCTTTGGTGGGTGACGCATCAGGGCCAACAGTACGCTGCCTCCATCTATTATGCCGCGCTTTCGCCAAGCATTACGAAGTTAGATGACGCCCAAATCAACACCATCTTGTGTGGCACCAGTGCCTGCTACCAGGGTCTGTTTGGACAGAGTTAGAGTGAGTGGTCTGCGGCAAGGGTTAGACACGGTCTAGCGCTTGGTACACAGACGCTAGACCTGCTTGAGATCGTGGCCGGGAAAACGGGCGAATACAAGCAGGCGGAAACGATCTGCGGTGAGTCCAATGTGTGCGGCACATCGCTGACACTCTGTACTTGATCTATGATGGCGTGCGGACGTGAATGTAGCGCACGCTATCATGATCCGGGGAGGGTAATTTTCACAGATACCATCGTCCTCCTGGTCTTATCCGGCAGTCTAGCTTGGAGTCTCGCCTAGATCGCCGGATAGAAACAGGGGGATGTTCATATATTGCAAGGACACCTTACGGCTAGTATTGCCTGCTATCGCAGACCGATTCCCTAAGAAGGCCATGACTGATCCATGAGGAGGTATACATATTCGATAGATGTCTGGACCCAGCTCTAGAGCGCAACCATCCTATACTATTCTGCACGTTCTCAGCGTACGCTGATGCGCTACAGCGCAGTGTAGGGACTACAAGGCAAGGTAGTAAGTAATAATGGAAGTACCCCTGTCGACCACATCAACAAGCCTTCTCCAACGGAGGCTTGCACAACTGCGCGTCATGGCCCGACGCCCTGGTGATTTGCTCTTTCGTGCGCTCCTAGGGTTGTTCGTGGTGGTCGTTGTCGCGATCGTTTTGGGAGTCGCTTGGCTCTTGATTAGCGGAGCTTGGCTGTCGATTCGCACCTTTGGATTTAAATTCATAACCAATAACGCCTTCGATCCAATACACAATAGCTTCGGAGTGGGTCCCGCTATCTTTGGGACTGTGGTAACCTCCGTGTTTGCTATGATCTTTGCTGTTCCTCTGGGGATCGGGACAGCTATTTTCTTGATCGACTTCTGTCCAAGATGGCTGAGCCCCCCCCTGGCGTTTCTTGTCGATACCCTTGCCGCGATTCCCAGCATCGTGATCGGGCTGTGGGGAGCTGTTGTGCTCGTCCCCTGGCTTCAAACTACCGGCGAGCCGTGGTTGCAGAAACACTTCGGATTCCTGCCCTTGTTCCAAGGCCCGATCAGCGGCTTTGGATTACTAGCTGCTGGTCTGATCCTCACCATCATGGTCTTGCCCATCATTACGGCCATAACACGCGAGGTTATGAGGGTCGTGCCGGTGTCCCAGCGCGAGGGGATGCTGGCGCTCGGAGCCACGCGCTGGGAAGTCATACGTTACGCGGTCTTACCGTTTGCCCGCGCCGGCATTATAGGTGGTGCCATACTCGGTCTGGGACGTGCACTGGGTGAAACCATCGCCGTCACCCTTGTTATTGGTAACCAGGCATCGCCAATAAGCCCACATCTCTTCTCTACCGGCTATACCCTCTCCAGTGTGATCGCGAATCAATTCGGCGAAGCCGGTCCCGGCCTCTTTATCTCGGCGATTATGGAGACAGGCCTCATCCTTCTCACCATTACCCTCGTGGTCAATGTGATAGCACGAGTCCTGATTAGTCGGCTTGGACGGGAGCGTATTGGAGGACTTACAGTATGAGCACAAATTCAAGCTCAAGCGCTACCACGAGCGCGCCCCCATTTGGCGCCGACCGCAGCCCCTTGACGCAACGTCGTCAAATCGCTAATGTGGCGGTTATCGTGGTGAGCGCGCTTTTTGCGGTGGCTGCCTGCCTATTCCTCCTCTACTTTGTCTTCTACGTCGTCCGCTTGGGTTTGCCATACATCAATTTCGCTTTCTTTACCCAGCTTCCCGCTCCAGAGGGCACGCCCGGCGGTGGTGTTGCTGAGGACATTGTGGGTTCATTGATCATGGTTGGGATCGCAGCAGTGATCGGCATTCCCCT
>JBKQTH010000434.1:0-3378 GCA_052143275.1 Ktedonobacterales bacterium
GGTGTCGATGTATACCGCCCCCAAATTCAGATACACCTGAGCGTTGTCGGGTGTGAGTTCGACGGCCTTACGCAGGGCCACAATGGCTTGCGAATACTTGTTTTGGCGGTCGTAAAACAGCCCCAGGTCGTTGTATCCGACCCAGGAATCGGGCCGCAGGGCGGAGGCTTTCTTGAAATTGGTTTCAGCATCCTGGATGCGCCCGGCATTCTCATACGAATGCGCGATGCCGGACACTGCGTCAGCATCGTGAGCATTCAACTGCAAGGCATGCTGGAACTCTTGTACAGCCAGGTCATGTTTGCCGGCACTATCGTGTAGGCGGCCCAGGGTGACGTAAACGGCGGGAAGGCGATCATTGAGTTGGGCCGCCTTCTGGCAGTTGGCGAGAGCCTCGTCGATCCATTTGGGATTAACCTCGGTCTGGTATCTCAAGCGATAAGCCTCGCCGAGTTGGGCGAATCCCAGGGCGAAGCGGGGATCGGTGTTTACCGCGGTGGTGAGCGCGGCGATCGCGGCATCGAGATTCCCCGGCTTGTCGTAGCGCTGCATGTAACCAAGAGCCTTCAAATACTCCTCGTATGCGGCAGGCGTGACGGAGCCACCCGTGTTTCGGAGCATTTCGGCGGTCATGTTGATGTGAAGAAGGCGGGCCACCCGCGAAACCGCCTCGTCCTGCAGCATTGCCAGATCGCCCGCACGGTCTTCCAGCGCGGCCGACCCAATCTGCCGCAGAGTTTTGGTGTCAATGAGGTTGACGGTCAGGCGGACGTCCTGACCCTCGCGCTGGATGCTGCCCTTGACCACGAGGGTGGCACCGGCCTGGCGGAGCGCGGTGGTCGGATCCACGATCTTCAAGCGCCGGATTTCGCTAGCAGGAACGACCCAGAGGGACTGCCGGCCGACCTCCAGATTGGAAAGCTTGCTGGTGAGGCTGTCCATGAGGCCTTGCGCCAGCGCGTCATTGGTAGGGCTGTCGCCGATGTTGTCGAAGGGCAGGACCGCGATGTGCTTCTCGTCGCTGCCGAAGACGATGCCACGCGCCCGCTCGCGCGCCGCGGGCACAAGGAAGAGCGCGGCTAACATGACCGCGACCAGCAGCGCAGTGAGAAGCCATCGCTTCCAGCGTCGAGGGGCGGAGGCGGCGGGCCCCCAGCTCGGCGTGGAGGCATGTCTGACGTATTCATCCATCCGCTTCGAAGGAAGCGCCCGAGTTGCAGCAGCATGGTCCACTGGACCGGAGGGGGCGGTGCTGGGCGCGTCCCAGGGCGTGGTCGAGATGTGTGGGCGGACCCGTTCCAGGTCGGAAACAAATTCCTTCGCGCTCGGGTAACGATGGGCGGCGTCCTTGGAGAGCGCCCGAAAGACGATGGGCTGCAGCTCCGCCGGCACCTCGTCCATGTGCTCCGGCGGCTGGTTGACGATAGCGAACATCATCGCGGGGACGCTGTCACGCTGGAAGGGATGGCGGCCGGTGAGCGTCTCCGCCAGGATCACCCCCAGCGCCCAGAGGTCGGTGCGCGGATCCAGCGGCTTGCCCATTACTTGCTCGGGTGCCATGTAAGCGGCGGTGCCGGTGCTGGTCAGGCTCTGCGTGGCGCTGGCCGTGAGAACGCGCGCCAGCCCGAAGTCCACGATCTTCACCTGGTTCTGGCGGGTAATGATGACGTTGGACGGCTTGATGTCGCGATGGACGATGTTGCGGGCGTGAGCTTCCGCCAGGCCGCGCGCCACTTGGATGACGATGTCCACCGCCTGGCTCGGCGGAAGAGCGCCGCGCAGAATGCGTTGGGTGAGCGTCCCGCCTTCGTAGTAGGCCATCACGATGTAGAGGCGGCCGTCTGCACTCTCCTCCACGCCGTGAATGACGCCTATGTTGCTGTGGTCCAGGGCGGACGCCGACCGGGCTTCCTGCAGAAACCGCTTCTTCTCTTTTTCGTCGAAGCTTAGATCATGCGGCAGGAACTTGAGGGCAACGGTGCGTTCCAGCTTCAAGTCGAGCGCCTTGTACACCACGCCCATGCCACCAGCCCCGATTAGGCCGGTGATTTGGTAGTTGCCGATGCGCTCTCCGGCAGCCAGCGATTGTGTGGTCCCTCCCATGGAGTGACCTCGACCAGATGCTTCTCCCTTCGCCTGAAAGGCGCCGCTTAGGAAATCAAATCAGCTCGTTGAGTTCAGGCGACGTGCAGGATTCCGCCGATAATACGCGAGACCCTGGGCGCTGGCAACACTACCAGTCTGCTGGCACCGCCCAGAAGCGCCACCAAGACCTTGCAGAGCGGCTGCGGCATTCGGCAGTGGTGCAGCGCAAACCTCGCACCCGATCAGGCCGGCTGGAGCGTGCCGAAGGTCTCAAGTGGCTACTGGCAAAGTATGGTCGCCCTGCCGGGTCAGCTCTTTTACTCAACCCAAATCCCCGTCTGCCTCTGGTTCCTCGCCCGCAACAAGAAGAATGGCCGCTTCCGGGACCGGCGCGGCCAAACGCTCTTTCTGGCTGGTTTATGCCGCCAAAGGGCTAATGATTGGCGTCCTGATGGCTGTGGCGGGAAACTTCTTGGCGGTGGTAACGGGCACGGCTCCGTTACCCTGGATCCTGACGGGCATCCTCACCGGCGTGATTATTCTGGCATCCGGCAGGCTGCTGTCTGCGAGGACGATTGCCGGGGCTCGCACACTCGCGAAAGTTGCTCCGCGATTACTCCCGAGTCGGCGACTACCCTCCAAGGGCGAGCTCGAATTCGTAAATAGATAGGTCCATCGTGGGTGGTTGCAACTTTTCTACTTAAACCTGTAGACCTTCGCGTCGGCCACGACTCTGTTGGAGTCAAACCTATTGATCTCGTCGATGAGTTCGTTGGTGATGAGATCTTGGGCGCCGACCTTCTCCTTTATCACACCCCACTTGAGCAGAAAATCCAGGTACTGGGCGCACCTGGCCTCGGAGCTCTCACCCCAGCGCTTCACACCGGCGTTCTCAAGTTTCCAATTGGCGATGCGCGCCTGCAGCACCCTGATGTCATCCCTGATTGCGGTGGCCTCATCTTTTCCGGTGGGCCTGGCCTGTGGAAACACCTCGTACAAGATGCGGACAGCAGCCTCCGGATTATTGATGGCGAAGATGGTGCCCTTGGCATAGCCCCGTGCCAGAGCGACGGCCTCCTTCCTGCGTGTTCGGAGCGTCTCCTCGAGCGCCAGCATACCGTTGCCGGGGTAGTGGTCGATTTCCCCAGAGTCCAAAAAGCGTAGCTACATGCGGTCGCCTGCGTTTGAGAGAGAGGCACGCCGGCAGTCTCTCGCGGTCGCCAACAGTCCTCACGCCAAGGAGGATCAGGACTTTATCAACGCTGTCTCTGATTGGGGCGCGAGGTGAAGCGC
>JBKQTH010000435.1:0-11664 GCA_052143275.1 Ktedonobacterales bacterium
GGTGACCACCGAGCTGGAGATGATGGGTCGATGGTCGGCCAAACAGCGCAGAGCCATAGCTAAACGCAACGATATTGCTGATCTACGTTCCTCTGGAATGGGCGTTACCCCGAAGGGGGGTCACCCAACGGAATATATGCGTTCGAGCTCGAATTTGCTGATCCGTTTCTTCTTCCATTTTCCCTCTGTCCAGACCCCTGCTGAGGCAGTCAGATTCGTCGACAAGCAAATCGCCGAAGGAGCCGACTATATCAAAATCTTTCTTGAGGACGGGTCCTGTATCGGTTTCCCCGGACTTCCGGTACTCGATGATGAGATCCTCAAAGCGGCGGTGAACGAAGCGCATCGCCATGAAAAGCTTGCGATCGTCCACGCCACGACTGCCGCAGCGGCACAGCAAGCGATCAATGCCCGAGTAGATGGGTTGGCGCATTTATTCTTTGACCGCACGCCTACCCCAGAGCTGATTGCTGCTATTGCCTCGTCTGGGGCATTTGTGACACCGACGTTGGTAACACTCTCCACGGCTTTTGGAAATAGTGCCGCCACACTGGCTGCCGACGAACGAGTTCGCGCCAGACTGAGCAAGAGGTGGCTCGACTCCCTCTCGCGCAGCATGAATGCCTATCCCCAAGGCAAGCTCGAAGATGCGTATGCGACGACCAGGGCGCTCCACACGGCAGGGGTGGATATTTTAGCCGGCTCTGATGTGTCAGAACCGTTACCAATCCTTGGCGGACTCGCTCACGGTGCCAGCTTGCACCACGAACTGTAACTGTTGGTCGCCGCGGGATTTCAGCCTATTGAGGCACTGCGTGCAGCGACCTCCACCCCCGCACGCCGGTTCGGACTCACCGACCGAGGACGGATTGTCTCAGGAGCACTCGCTGATTTGCTCTGGGTCGACGGTGACCCACTGACCAACATCGCTGATACGCTCTCCATTCGCGCCGTGTGGCACCGCGGGGTTCAGCTTAACCACAAGCGAATGGTTAAAATGAAAGCTTAGAACGCGCGTCACATCGAGCCACCTTTAGTTGGGGCGAGTAGGCCGCTCCGCGGTGAACGCGCTGGGCTGGCAGAAAGATTGTCCACGCAGCTCTTGCCCGACAGATGGCTTCTGCATGCTCAGCTGTGTCGGATGGTACGGCTCCTCTGGGTTCTCTCTCTTCATTTTCCAGTGACGCTGCAGCAAGAGAGACGAGCGTGGCGGTCAGAGCCGCGCACTCACTGGCGGGAGAACATTCGCCCTGGAGCACATAACGAACGCACCGCTGCACAGTGCTGAGCTGATTGTGCAGTGAACAGGGCGCACACAATTGAGTCAGAGTCACACCCGCGGGACGGACGGTATCGATTGCACCCTGCAGACGACAGTCGTCTGGACCGTGTGCCATGTCGCCGTTGGCCAGCGGGCTCTCGCTTGGTTGGACGCGATTGCACCGCTGGATCGCTTGCGCCGAGCGGGCGTCACGTCTTCCAAGTTCAATTGGCTACCTACTTAGTGGTCCATCCGGCAAGTCCATGTGATTCCTCTAGAGATCTTCAGTTACAGATTATCAGTCCCAACCTCTCCGCAGGCGTATGCTAGAGTGTAGCTGCCGTGTTGCCACCACGGCATGGGGTGTGTTTCAAGGTCAGAAGGAGACGGTCACGTGGATGGGCAAGAACTGCAGGTGTCGGAGCGACACCGGACGATCGTAGACCGCTTTGTCGCGGCCTGCCGGGCAGATGAGCGAGTGGTCGCCGCATTCCTCGGAGGCTCCTATGCCCGGGGTGCGGCCGATGCCTACTCCGATCTCGACCTCTATGTGATCACGGCCGATGGGACCTACACGGACTTCTTTGCCGAACGAGTGGTCTTCGTCCGCCAATTGGGCGAGCCGGTGTTCCTGGAGGATTTTGACGAGTACGGCTTCGATCTGCTGCTGTTCATCTTCTCGGATGGGACGGAGGGCGAGCTGGCGCTCGGGCGCGAGGGGGGCTTCCAGCACATCCACGGCGGTCCCCACGTGGTCCTGCTGGACAAGATGGGGATCCTGGCGGGAACCGCGTTTCCCGAGCAGCGCCCGGTATCTGCTGAGCAGGTAGAACGGCTACGCGGCCTGGTGCAGTGGTTCTGGCATGACCTGTCCCACCACTTCCTCACGCCCGTGGCGCGCGGACAACTCTGGACGGCGGTTGGCGCGTTGGAGGACCTGCGGCGCACGTGTGTGGATCTGGCCCGTCTCGCGGCAGATTTCACCACAGCGGCCGAGGGCTACGAGAAGGTGGAAGGCGCCATCGCGGCAGAACATCTGGCGGCCTTGGCGGCAACATTCTGCCCACCGGAGCGTGTCGCCCTGCTCCGGGCCGCGCATGCCATCGTCGGCTTCTACCGAGAGGTGGCCCCGCCACTGGCCCAGGCGCACGGCATCACGTACCCAGCTGCGCTCGAAGGTGTGATCTGCGCCCGCCTGGACACACTCGACGACACGTCTCGTGCGGGCGAGTCTAGCGACTGAGGGCGTGCCCATGCCAAGTTCATGCGACAGCAGGCGTGAGGGCAATGCCTGGTGGTCGTCGCGGCCGATGGCGTCGGCGATGGCCCCAGATGACGGGATGTTTGTGTGCGTTCCAGTCGGCGGTGGCGGCGTCGACCGCCTGGCAGATCTCCTGCCAACACGCGAAGCGGCAGCCCTTGAGCGTCAGTGACCGCAGGATCTTCCACCACGGTTCGATCAGGTTGAGGTAGGCAGCGTACGTGGGCTGAAAGACGAACTCCCAGCGGGGATGGGCCAACGCGAAGAGCAAGACGTCGGTCGCGCGGTGGGCGCTCAGGTTGTCCATGATCGCGTACACCCGCACGACGCGCGGATCGATCCAGGCCTCGACGTGGTCGAGGAAATCGGCCCAATTGATGGCCGTCCGCCGCGCATAGGACAGGGTGAGCCCGTCGCCGGTTGCCGGTTCAAAGGCACCAAAGATGTACCCCGACTCCCGCCGCCCGTAGTCGATCTCCTGGCGCGCCCGACCGGCAGGACGCCGTGGCTGCTCGCTGGGTGCGGCCACCAGGAGGCGCTGCCCCGGCCAACTCTTGGCGGCCTCGGGACCCATCTCATCCAAGCAGACGACGACGCTGCCATCCGGCGGGTACGTGTACAGCGTTTCTATCGCCCCCTTTTCTGCGCGAACTCGGGATCGACCCGCTCGCCGAACCAACTCTCCTGTTTGCGCCAGCGCAGCCCTTCGGCCAGCAAGAGCTCATCGAGGCGGCTGCGCTTCATGGCGATCCCCTCGTGTTCGGCCAAATAGGCGGCTAACCGGTCGAGGGTCCACGAGCTGTAGACCTGGCCCAGCGTCTGGGGGTCGCTCAGCGCCGTGGCCACGATGGTGCCCACCTGCTCACGCGTGTAGGTCGGGGGCCGCCCGCCCCGCGGCTGGTCGGCCAGTCCGGCGAGCCCCTGCACGTCGAAACGGTGCAGCCACAGGTAGACCGTGGCCGGCGCGAGGTGGAAGCGCTGCGCAATCGCGCCCACGCCCTCGCCTGCCAACGCCGCCAGTACCACTTTGGCCCGCTCCACTTGCCGCGCCTGCGCCGTCCGCGAGCGCGCGATCCGCTCCACAGCGGCCCGTTCCTCCCCCGAGTGTGTCTGGATTTGTAGCCGTTTGCCCATGCTCATGCGGCACCTCCTCTGCGAGATGCCTCAGTCTAACACACTCTTGCCGGATGGACCACTTAGTTGAGACTGAGTCCGTCGTGCTTGCCGGTACAGGCATTCGTACCGAAGCCATGACTGTTGACTGCAAGAACAAAGTTTCCACCAGCTTTGTCTACTGCGGTAAGTACCCGGACTGATCAAAGGAGCGGAAAGCATATGCGGTAGGATATGACTGGTGTGCTACTGTGCCGTCTCTCTTAGAAAGTCAACTTATGGCAGGTCTACAGAAGTACATCGTTGCCGGCGGAGAATATGGGCGTTCCCTCACCGAGGGCTTGATTGGCAACGGTTAAGTCGATAGGTGGCGACTTGGATGACGTCAACAATGTCGTCGGGCACAGCCAGGAACTGCCTCGCACATAACATAAGCGTGGAGTCAATTAACAGTGTGTAACTGGGCAACATCGGACTCTTTCTACCACCTAGCGTCTGCTCCATAGACATTGACTGTCTGTAGAGCAGACTCGACCTTACACGTCGTGTTTCCACCAGCGCCAGGGAGATCCCGGCTGGAATGCCACTGATCGGTACAACCGCATGGCAGGTAAGGCAACGTTTTCCGTTTCCAGCACCACGTACGCTGCACCCTGCTCATGTGCCCGCTGCATCGCAGTCAACAGCAATGCCCGCCCGAGCCCCAGGCGGCGAAACCCAGGATGCACTCCAAGCAGTCCGACATCGCCGACCCGCTCGATGTGGTCAGCGTCGGCCACCTGATCCATGGTACAGAAACAGACGGCAGCCCAGGTGTCATCCGGTGCGATCGCGATCAGATCCAACTCCGGTTGATAGGTGGACGAGAAGTGCTCATCCATCCCCATACCATGCCCGTATATGGCCTGATGCAGCCCTTGATAGGCAGCATACTCCGCCACGGTGACGCCAGCTTGAAGACGGAACCCTTTGGGCAACGCCGGCGCAGCTGGGACCGTATCCAGTGGACGAGCCAAATACACATCCTGGTACGGTTCGGGCTCGAACCCTTTCTGGGTGAGGGCGGCCTGAAGGTCGACGTCGTCTTCATGGCACCGCGTCATGAGGAAAGGCGCGCGGCACTGCTCACGTAGCCGTGCCAGGCCCCAGGTTAGGATAGATTGCATCAGCTCAGTGCTGCGCCACTGCGGTAGGATGGCAAAATTCAGCGAGGTCGTGAACGGGATCACCGCATATGCCACGGCTTCTCCGCTTTCAGTCTCCCACAGCGTGGTGGCCTGTTGGATCATCTGATGGCGGTAGCCCTCGTCCTCCCGGCTAGCGTTGGCTACCACACCAACAGGCGCAAGCCAAGAGGCGAGGTCCGAGTACCGAGGAACATCAAAAAGCGTCTCTGCCGTGGCACTTTGCTGTACCAGAGTCAGTATCGCCGGCAGATCGGTTGGCGAGACAAATGGACGCGGGGTAAGAGTGGTCATACATTCCTCCTGTGGGGAATCGTGTCAGTCATGCAGCTCGTCATTGTTACCCGTCTTCGCGTGACACAAGAGCCAGAGTGCATGTGCCACGAAGGCGCGCCGATAGTGAGGTGCAGAGGTGGAGGTGCACGAGCACGAACAGATGAGGAGGTAGAGCCGAACAGGGCACAGACGTACTCCCTGGTAGCTCGGTAGAGAAGAACTGCCAGTCAGTGGGTGTAGTCAACAGTCGTCTAGCACATCATGGTCATGGTGAATGGCCTAACTCTTTCCATATGAGATCCTATGAGCGCACGGGCTCGTTCCGAATATAGCCGCTTCATCACGGGACTGTCAAGCCTTGCCGGACGGGGCGTGCACTCACGTCGCTCGTCTTGCGGTCACGCCACCCGAAAGTGACTCCCCGTCTGTTTCCAATAGCGCCATTCGAGCAGGCAACCGAGACAAGCGGAGATGCCAAAGACCAGGTAGGGTAGTCCCAGGCCATGATCGAAGAGTCCAGCGTCTCGCAGGAGCAGCACTCCGGCAGCCAGCAGGAACCCTAGGCCCGTGATTGCGCAATGAATTTCGCGGCAGTGCAGGTAGTTTTGCAGGCAATAGACCCCGTAGCCGACAAAGTACACCAGCGTAAGGCTATCTCCCCAGTACGAATGCGTCAGGGCATTCAGTCCGGAATCCGGCAGCCACCGGAGAAGGGTACAGTGTTGTCAGCGCCGCCCATACCTACCTCAATGTCCAATCATCAACGGTGGACTGGGTCAAGGACGCAAAGAAAACCCAGGCGACACTGCGTCGGAGCCGACGCGGACGCAAGACCCCCTGCCGGGCGCCTCGGTATAATCGGATCAGAGAGGGGATACCGCCCTCGACCAAAGCGAGGTGGCAGCTAAAGCTGCGGCCCACTCGCCGTTCAGTTTTAACCTGGATAGAGTTCGCAGGGCTGCCGGCCCTCGTGGGAGTGTAGGTACTCATGCAGAACAGTATATCGAGCACTATCGCCTCGCAACATTGCGAAACACTCTCGTGGAGACTAGTTACGAACTTGAACCTATCCGAGCTTCAGAGACGATGGGCTGGAACAGCTCGACAAGATTGCCGGAGGGATCTTCGAGGAGGATCTGTTTGCCGCCGATGCCCGTGACAATCTCATTGCGGAAGTGGGCTCCTGCCCCACGTAACCTTTCTACGGTGGCAGCGAGATCGTCAACTTCAATCGCAAATCGGTTCCACCCGCCAGGCTCGGGCTTGGTGCCGTCGGGCATTGCTTGTCCACCGCCGCCTGCAGGACTGGGAGCGCTGAGTACGAGACGGAGACCGTTGCGGGAGAGCATCGCAAAGGGAGGAGCTAGGTGCATCTCCAGCTTGAAGTCAAGAAGCTTCGTATAGAACTCAATGGCAGTATCAACATCATAGACGATATAGCGGACCTGAACGGTTGCCATGGCTAGTCTCACCTTTCATCGCTTTTGAAACACTCCCCATCTAGGTAATCTGAAACATCCGTTCAAAACCTACCATAGACTTGCCGGCTCGTCAAACTCTCCTTGCTGGGACAACCGGGAGCCTTCAGAAGGCAGTTCGCGTAGGTACAGCACAGCAGCCGTAGCGGTGCCCACTCGGTGCGACCGGCCTCCTACTCCTGTAGGCATACCGTTCTCCCAAACTTACCCAAGGATGGACATGCCACCCTTGGCGTTGGGTTCCTGCTTCTTCGCCGCCAGTTTCACGCGAGGCTTGTGCGTCGCGCCAGAGCCGGAAGCTCGCACCGAGCGTTTTGACTGTCCGAGGAACGAGCCGGCCAGTTTGGCTAAATTGATGGCGGCATTCAGATCCCGATCCAGCATCAGCCCGCACTGCTCACAATGAAAGATCCGATCTGAGAGGGTCAGATCCGCATCCATCCACCCGCAGCCACTACACCGCTTGCTGGAGGGTTCCCAGCGATCCGCCAGGACCACTCTCGCCCCATACCAGGCGGCTTTGTAGAGCAGCTGCCGCTTGAATGCATAGAAGCCCACATCGCCAATCGCTTGCGCCAGACGATGGTTCTTCAGCATTCCACACACAATCAGATCTTCGATCACCAGGACCGACTTGGTTTTCGCCAGCCTGGTCGTCACCTGATGCAGCGTGTTGTGCCGCTGGTTCTTGATCTGCCGGTGCAACTTGGCCAGCTTACGGACGGCTTTCTTGCGGTTCTTCCCGCCCTTCTTCCGGCGGCTCACCATTCGCTGGAGGCGCTTGAGCTTCTTCAGACGTCGCTTGAGGTGGCGCGGGTTCTCGATCACTGTCCCATCGGAGAGAGTGGCCAGGCTCTTGATCCCCAGATCAATGCCGACCACCGGACCAGTGTTCGTGGGCACCATCTGCTCCTGCTCGACCTGCACACTCACATACCAGTGCCCGGCCTGCTCACTCACCGTCGCCGAGAGGATCTTCGCTCCGCCTGTTGGGAGATAGCCACGTTCTTTGAGACGGAGCCGGCCCAACCGGGGCAAGATGATCACCTCTGCCGACACCACAATGCGGCCGGTGAGCCGGAAGCTTCCCAGTCCCCTCTTCTTGGTCTTGAACCGGGGGTAGCCCAGCTTCCCGTTCCACTTGCCCTGCTTCTTGAGCGCACACCGCCGGAAGAAGTTGGTGAAGGCCGCATCCAGGTTCCACAGGGCTTCCTGCGGGGCACACTTGGAGACTTGATACATCCACGCAACGTCCGTCTTTTTCCGGGCATTGAGCTCACGGTGCAGCTCGATGGCGGTGGGGCTCCTCTTGCTCACCTGGTAGCGTTCCTGCTTGACCCGGAGCCCCCAGTTGTAGGCCCAGCGCGCCGCGCCGGCATGCTGGCGGCAAGCCGTCACCTGCCGGTCGTTCAGAGCCAGCTCCGTTTTGTACGCCCGCTGTACCAGCATCCCGCATCTCTCCGACCCTGCCGGGAAGTCCTGCCGAGGAGGCAGACTTTCACTTCTTGGTTGCTAGAACAAGTGTATCATATTCATGTGTTGCCGTCAAGGGGAACAAAGGAGCACAAACGGGCATGAATGGGTATATTCCGTGCATCTCGTTATCAACCCCAAGAAGGACGTAGTGACTGCGACGCCGCACAACTCTCCATCATGCTCCATCGGTAGTGCGATGCCGAGCAGGACTTGGCTGTTGACGGTGCATGCTTGTCTTGCTATGCTAGCAGAATGACAGCAGTAGGACAGCTTAATGTGACCTTAATACAGGTTATCTACACTCTAGGTATCCGATAGCGATACTCTATCGGAAAGGCATCCGTGATGGTGTTGCGCGAGTTGGAACTGGGCGCCATTCAGGCGCACATCTTGTATCACGCGGTACAGGCTCCGTTTTATGGCACCTGGATAGTCGACGAATTGGCGCATCATGGTTATACCGTGAGCTATGGGACCCTTTATCCGACCTTGCACCGGATGGAGCAGGCGGGGTTACTCGTTCATGAGGATCGCCGCGAAGGCCGGACGATGCGCAAGTATTACCGGGCGACACCGCGTGGTCTGGAAGCGCTCGATCAGGCGAAACAGATCATTCGCGCACTCTATCAGGAGTTGATCGTGGAAGGGAGTGATGACGAAGCCACTCCCTGACTCCGCGATGTGGCGTCGTTGTGATAGCACCGTGCAGGTGCATTCATCGCAAAGGAACGGTCCATGCGTGGTTGGCGTATTGGTCTTATCGTCTTTCCCCTGATTCTCACCTTCTCAGCCGGTTGTGGCACAACCTCGGTCTCTACCATCGATGCCAACCAACTCGGCGCGTGCCAGGTGACTGCCAGTGATCTCATGCTGCCGGCGCAGCCCGCATCGGCCTTCCCCACGACTGCTGGCCTCAGCGGCCAGACGTTGACGATGGATGGCTCGACCGCCCTCTTTCCACTCTTCCAGGCTGCCGCCCCCGCCTTCGACCAGGCCAATGGGACAAAGACCAGCGTCGGGCAAGGCGGCTCAATTACGGGGCTCGAGAATGTGGAGGCGGGCAAAGTCCAGATCGGCATGTCGGACGTATTTTATCAGGATAACGCAAACACCAAGGGGTATACTGACCTGGTCGATCACCGCGTCGCCGTGGTGGCCTTCACCCTGGCGGTCAGTAAGGATCTGCAGGCGACTGTTCACAATCTCACCACTCGTCAGATCCAGGCCATCTTTGATGGGACCGTCAATAACTGGGCTCAGCTCGGTGGACCGAACGAGGAAATCACCCTCATTGAACGGCCCACGACCTCCGGCACCCGCGCGACACTCGAAGAGTATGTCCTTACCCGCCTTCCACAGGGGGCCGCAAAAGTCAAGCAACTCACCACGGATTCTTCCGGCCTGGTCGCACAGGCCATCGCTGCGACGCCGGGAAGCATCGGCTATCTCGCAACCGGGTATGTGACCAATCCCAGCTACAGCAGCAGCATCTTCCCGGTGTGCATCAACGGCCATCCACCAACGGAGGCCAGCATCAATGCGGGGACATATCTCTTCTGGAATTACGAGCATGCCTACACCAAAGGGCCGCCATCCCCAGCTGCCCAGGCCTTCCTGACGTCGATCACCAGCCCCGCGGTGCAGGCGAGCCTGGTTCCTGCCAAGGGGTTTCTGCGCATCGATCAACTCACCAAAGCAGCCCAAGCGACCCACCCGTTACCGCCTGGCGCTGCATGAAGGTACTCCATTCCGGGATGCGTAGGTGACGCAGAAAAAGTTGGTGGAGCCGAGTTCTCTCCAGTCTCGACCGCAACCGACCCCAAGGGGAATGCTGACACAGCTGGAGGCCCGCAAAAGGATCTCTAGTCAGTGGCAGCCCACGGTCGTGTAACTGAGACGTGGGGGAACACCTGCATCTGGCGTCTCGACCACGAAGTCAATGACCCCCTGCTGGCTGGGGACGCCTTGCGGGCCGTTCGCATGCGTCTGGTTCTGGACCTGTAGGGCGATACTGGTGCCGGCGTTGAGGGTGCCCTGATTGGGTGAGATGTTGAGTGCCGGCTGATTGGCGGGAGCAGCATTGTTCACCTGCCACTGCACCGCTGCGGATCCGTTATTGATCAGTACGACAAACTGCATCTGTTGCCCATTGTTACAGCCCAAATGCACACTGGCCGGCATCACTTGCAGCCACCCGGAGACAGGAGCAGGGGTTGCTGTCGGGGTCGGACTGGGGGTTGAGGTTGGACTTCTGAGCGCTTGGCTGGGAGTCGATACCCCGGGCGGAGAACTGGCAGAAGAGGTGCCCGGCGAGAAGAAACCGGAATGACCAAGGAGCAAAAGACTGACTAGGCCGACGAGGAGGACCATATTGGCGCCGAGACTGGCGCCGAGCAGCAGGGTAGGCGTCTGTACGTACCCGCTGGGCCGTCGGTCACGTTCAGTCATGAGTGGCCAGGTGGGTGACTCGCTCGCAGCTCTTCCTGAAAGAGCGTCTGATTCTCCTGGTTCGGGGGAGCGCAAACTCGGCAAGGTGGGGTCATCGCGGTGCACAGGTGGCTCCTTTCGGGTGGACGATCGTGAAGACAGCAGTAGTGGTGACAACCTTCATCTACAATCATAAAACGTTCGCTATGACCCCCGCTGTGCCCCTAGTATGGTGACATACTGAAGGCGACGCAAGGAGATGCAAGGAGCGTCACTTACCCACCTGTATGATTTTCGCGCCCGCAAAGCCGAAGGTGCACAAGCTGGAGCGGAGATGCCCAATCTCAATGTTCCCATCCAAATACAGGAAGCAAATGATGGCGAAAATAAGGGCCAGGATGGCTCACGCTAACTCGGTACCGGGTTTGCCGCTGTCCGTCGTCGCTCTAGAGGGGTAGGTGGATCAGATGGACAGCAACTCCGATGATTGCACCTCCTAGTACCAGCCACGCCGAATTGAACGTAAAGCGCAGCAGTATGACCAGCGCCGCTATCGCAATCGCTATGGTAAACCAATCGACCAGTGCCGCCCGGCCGAGCAGAATGAGCACTCCCGCAATCAAAGCCAGCGCCGCTACGTTGACTCCATCCAGAAATCCGGAGAGCCAGGGCGACTGGCGGATGCGAGTCCCCAGCGGATACACAATTGCGACCAGAGTGACACTCTCCATCCCGTAAACAGGATGAGCTTCTTGGTAGCATCGCACCGGTAGCCTGCCTCCCGGGAGACCCGCTCATCGGAGCGGCGGTTGAGGGTGCGACTCACCAAGACAACGCCAGCTCGCTGCTGGTGGCCCGTGTCCGGGCGACTACAACGTTCCGGCTGCATGGCTTCCACCATCCCCGGCTGTTGAGTCCGGAGACGGACCCGCATGGGACCGGGCCGTTGATACGTGACGCGAGCGGGAACGTCGATGGTGCGGCTAAAGGCGATAGGATGCATGTTGAGGCTGCCCACCACATCCCGATGCCCCACAAACGAGCACTGAGGACCGTGACAGCGCCAGACACGTCCCCGTACTTTCTGCTTCCACCCACATACTGGACACCGGCTCGATGTTCCCCGCTCAGAGCCGGTGAAGCTCTCGATGTGGGCCAATTTCGCTTTATAGGTCAGATAGGCCAGAT
>JBKQTH010000436.1:0-5404 GCA_052143275.1 Ktedonobacterales bacterium
GCCTCTTCCTGGGAATGTGGAGGCCCGCCGGCATCCTACCGGCGGGCCTCCAGCGTTGTTTTTGTCCGGTGTAATCAGTGTTCCCTGCCGGCACCTGTCTCCAGTGGTGAGAGCTGTTTTCAATGACCTGTTGCCAGTCAATCCTTGTCTCAGTCACGAGCCGATTTTAGCCTGGTGTGCACTACATGCTCTATGGGGTCACCGGTGTTAGGCATACGTTTGCCGCTCATCTACGCGACTGGTCCAGAACCGACCCAACGTTAGTAAGTGAAGAATATCTTCCGCTGATCACTATTGACGCGTGCTCTGCCGCCCATGGGCAGCGTGAGCTGAGGGTCGGTATGCCCAAAGTCAACATTCTGGACCACTGGTATAGAGGTGTTATACTCGCGCACCACTGACAGCACCGTGTCGCGTTGCACCTGACGGTAGGCTGCTTTCTGTTCGGTAGTATTTTGCTTGTCGAACTCCCATGCTTTCGGTCGTCCAACGAGAATGGCTTGAAACCTGTCAAACCAGCCGCGTTCACCAAAGCCAGTCAGTAAGTACTCCAGGATCCAGTGCTCTGGAATATCTTCGGCCGTCTCGATGAACAGGACCGTGCCGTCGAGTTCCTCGTCTGTGGGCAAGTATTTTCCGGTAGTAGCCTGCACGATTAGCGACTCTCCGCAACCGCCCCATAAGACACCCTCGACATTGACCGCACCGTCCCAGTACAGCCCGTCGTTCGGTTCCATTTTACGCGGCAGTTCAAGGTTTGCTTCGGTTGACCAATCCAGACCCTCATCGTTGTATTCACTTGCTACCTCTAGTTCATATTCGTCGTGATCAAACAAGGCGTGTCGCAGTGAGCGTACGGTAACGTCGTGCATACGAACGTTCATGCCAAACTGGGTCATGATACTGCCACCGTAATACGAGGGGATGCTCAGGTTCCAGAGAAAGTTGTGCAGGTGGGTATTGTCGCTGAGCCCAAAGAAGGGCTTGGGGTTGTCCAGAAACACCTGCGGGTCGAGGTACTTGATGAGCTTGATCTGGTCGGAGCCGCCTATCGAGCTGAACACCGCTTTGTTCTGTGGATCACCAAAGGCTGCCATGACATCGGTAGCTCTGTCGGCCAGTGATGAGCCCATCCGCCTCGTGGTGGGGTATTCCTTGGGTGCAAGGCCAAATATGTTCCACAGTCGTGCGAGGCCCAAGTCTTGGACCCATGGGAACCTGCCAGGTAGTCCAGCGGACGGCGAGATAACCGCCACTTGGTCACCTGGGGAGAGTTTAGGCAATCTCTGAAAGGATTTCATATGCTAATCATAGCAGACACCGATCCCTGCAAAGCCTGGATTGCGCGGTCAGCTCACCCCTCTTTACCGATCTGGCAGGCGGTAATGTGGCGTGCTCCGGTGCAGGGATGCGACTCACTGTCTTGGATATCACCGCCATAATTGCTATGCGGGCTTCTTCTAATCATCTGGAACCGCCAGTATACTAACGGACAGTATAATCTACAGTACACGAGGAGTTACGCTATGGCTGACGCGATATTTGCGGAACCACAACTGGCTGAAATCTACGATTTGCTTGACGATCCAGATCGGGTAGATCTTGATCCGTATGTGGCGATGGCGGAAGAGTTTAACGCCCGGTCGGTAATCGATCTCGGCTGCGGTACCGGCAACCTTGCCTGCCGATTGGCTGCGCTAGGAAAGGAAGTCGTCGGGGTCGATCCGGCCGCCGCCTCGCTCGCCGTCGCCCGGCGTAAGATGTACGCTGACCGCGTACGATGGGTGGAGGGGACTGCAACGAGCCTTAAGGGACTGCTGGCGGATCTCATTCTGATGACTGGCAACGTGGCGCAAGTCTTTGTAACCGACGACGAATGGATTTCAACGCTCCACGCCTGTCGTAATGCGCTTCGTCCGGGTGGACGGCTGGTATTTGAGGTGCGTGATCCGGCGCAGGAGGCGTGGAAAAGCTGGAATCGTGATCAGTCCTATCGGACAATTCAAGCACCTGTCATCGGAACGATTGAGTCTTGGGTAGATCTCCTGAGCGTACAGCTGCCACTGGTTTCATTCCGTCATACATTCGTCTTTCAGCGGGACGGGAAAGCGATGACGTCTGATTCGATCCTAAGGTTCCGCGGTCGATCAGAGATCAGCGACGCATTGCTACATGCCCACCTACCAGTTGAGTCGATTCGCGAGGCACCTGATCGTCCTGGCTTGGAGTTCGTCTTCATCGCTCGTTGCCCAACCTAGAGCACAAGGGCCCGAGGGTATGGGCGGGGCGATAGCCAAGCGCCCGGTATTGGTGACATTCCCTGCAACAGTCCCGGTACGCTGTCTCCATGGCAGAATGGGACCGTCGCGCACTCACGGCAAAGGCCCTGGCCCGCTGCTCGCCGACGCCACAGAAGTTGGCCTCCGAGCCGAGAACTGCGATCGTGGAACAGGACTTGCAGTCCGTGGGACGTGTCCGACACCATCGGCGTCGGGAGTGAGAAGATGCCCTCACCCTCACCTCGTCAACACTACCGGATTCGGCATGTGGAGGACTATCCCATGATCGTCACGCACCAACCGACTGAGCAGCAAGACAACCCGCTTGATACCAAGCTGCTGCCGCCTACATTCGATCCGGCCTATGTTGAAGGGGCGGTAAGGCCGTTCTTACTCGGCGGCACCTTTGTGAGCGAACGGCCAATGCTCCCCATGATCGGTCTCACCTTTAGCAAGCAAAATGCGATGCCGGCGCATCTGTTTGGGATGCTCTATGACCAGTGGAAGCCGAATCCAGAAGAGGAGGGCACCACCGTCTTCCTCACCGGGTACGACCACCGTGGACCAGACAACGAGCGCAAGCGGATTTACTATTCGGCGGTCACGCCGGATCTTTATGCCGCGATGTACTCGGCGAAGGTCAACCGCTTCCTCGATCAACTCTTCGACGCGCAGAACGCGGGCACGCCGTTGATGCACCAGTACCTCCAAAGCTACTTTGACATGTACTGGGATCTGCACCTGGGCGTGACGGCAGACGCGATCCCGTCCGAAGTCCGACAGATCGGCCAGAGTTTCATGGCCGTCCTTGGCTACGGGTTCCCCACCTTGCAGGTCGTCCATGACAACTACATGCGAGTTCGTCACCTGCGCCCATTCCTCAAGGATTGGATTGACCTACGGGTACAAGATCTGATCGACGGCCGTGTGGCTCATCCTGAGGCGACCTTCGTCTACTACTGGATCAAGAACGGGCAATTAGGGGAGAACTTCCGCCGGAAAGACATCGTCTTCGAATGTTTCCACAACTTCCTGGCATTCAGCCAGTGGGGCAACATGCTCTACAATGTGATGGCCCGTTTGGAGCCAACCACAGGGGACCCAGCGGTCCGCTCGTGGTTAGCCAGGACGATGGAGAGTGGCCCCGACGAAACGGACGGCACCTCGTTCACCCGGCTGGACCGTCTGGTCATGGAACTGTTCCGGACGATCTCCCCCAACGCCGGAAGCGGCAGCGCGTTGCCGGCTCAACGGCAGGCGTTTGGCGAAGGGTACACGGGCTACAACACCATTACCACGCCTCACCTGGAAACCAGTAGGGACCCTGTTCACTGGATCAACCCAGATGTCTTCGATCCGGATCGCTATAATCGGGCTCCGACGAGTGAGCAGAACGATGAGGCCAGATGCAAGCAGGTCGGACTGGCCCAATGCCCCTTTAGCCGGGAAGACTTTCCTGTCAAGGACGGCCGCCGCGCATCGATCACGAACAGCGTGTTTGGCGCCGTCTACCCGCGGGTCGACGACCAGGTCTATCCCCTCTGCGACGATGCAGGCTATGCACCACATGGCTTCGGATACCGAAGGTGCGCGGGCGAGTTTATCAACATGGGGTTCTTCAAGGATCTCCTGAGAAAGGTCTGGCGCGAGAAGATCACTTTCACCCATCTCGATATCGAACATGCCGAGCTGTTGCCGGTGGGACCGCGAA
This sequence comes from Ktedonobacterales bacterium, assembly GCA_052143275.1. Taxonomy (GTDB): domain Bacteria; phylum Chloroflexota; class Ktedonobacteria; order Ktedonobacterales; family JADMIN01; genus JAJPKE01. The sequence continues at coordinate 3,991 of JBKQTH010000436.1, forward strand.
CGGTGGTATCCGACGATATCGGCTTCACGAGGGGGTAATACTTCAGCTCTGCAGAATATGGACTTTTCTGCACTTTTGTACCCATGTGCTCCCTTGACAGCAGAAGCTGATCATGATACACTTGTTCTAGCAACTGGACAGTAAACATATCGTCCTCTGCGGATGATTTCGCGGGGTAAGGATGATCCAGCATGCTGGTGCAGCGGGCCTATAAAACCGAACTGGACTTGAACCACCGGCAAGTCACCGCTTGCCGGCAGCATGCCGGCACCGCACGGTGGGCTTACAACTGGGGACTGCAGGTCAAGCAGGAACGCTATACAGCGAGCAAGAGGAGCCCCACCGCCATCGAGCTGCACCGTGAGCTCAATGCCCGGAAGAAGACCCAGGTCCCTTGGATGTACACCGTCTCCAAGTGTGCGCCGCAGGAAGCCCTGTGGAACCTGGATGCCGCCTTTAGCAACTTCGTCCGGCGGTGTGCGCTCAAGAAGCAGGGGAAGTGGAAGGGCAAGCTCGGATATCCTCAATTCAAGACCAAGAAGACGGGACTGGGCAGCTTTCGCCTGACGGGCAGAATTGTGGTCTCGGCTGAGGCGATTGTGTTGCCCCGGTTGGGTCGCCTGCGGCTCAAAGAACGGGGGTATCTGCCCACCGGTGGGGTCCAGATCCTCTCGGCCACGGTGAGCGAGCAGGCAGGACGCTGGTATGTGAGTCTGCAGGTGGAGCAGGAGCAGGCGGTGTCCGAGAACACTGGCCCGGTGGTGGGGATCGATCTGGGGGTGAAGCAGCTGGCCACCCTCTCTGATGGGACGGTGATTCCCAACCCCCGCCACCTCAAGCGGCGTCTGAAGAAGCTCAAACGGCTCCAGCGGTTGGTGAGCCGACGTAAGAAAGGCGGAAAGAACCGCAAGAAAGCAGCCAAAAAGCTCGCTCGGCTGCATCGGCAGATCAAGCACCAACGCCGCAACACGTTGCATCAGGTCACCACCAAGCTGGCGAAAACCAAGTCGGTCCTGGTGATCGAAGATCTGAACGTCAGCGGGATGCTGAAGAATCATCGTCTGGCGCAAGCGATTGGTGATGTGGGCTTCTACGAGTTCAAGCGGCAATTGTTCTACAAAGCTGCCTGGTATGGTGCTCGGGTGATCCTGGCCGATCGCTGGCAACCCTCCAGCAAGCGGTGTAGTGGCTGCGGCTGGCTAGACGTAGACCTAACCCTCTCGGATCGGACCTATCACTGTGCGCAGTGTGGTCTGGTGCTGGATCGGGATCTGAACGCCGCGATCAATCTGGAACACCTGGCCGGCAGTTCGCCGGACAGTCAAAACGCTCGGTGCGAGCCGTCAGCGCTGGCGCGAGGTCTGGGCCGCGCGTGCAACTGACGGCGAAGAAGCAGGAACCCAACGCTGAGCAT
>JBKQTH010000437.1:0-17156 GCA_052143275.1 Ktedonobacterales bacterium
CTGATATGATATATGGCGCTTATTAATGTCGCGAGCCACGAGATCGATTGTAAGATTGTCTACTACGGTACCGGTTTCTGCGGCAAAACAACCAACCTGCAATATATTCATGGGCATGCTCCCAAGCAGTCGCACGGCGAATTGTTGACTATTGCGACTGAGAGCGAGCGCACGCTTTTCTTTGACTTCCTCCCGCTTGACCTGGGTTCAGTCAACGATTTTCGGGTACGCTTTCACCTTTATACTGTTCCTGGACAAGTGCTGTACGAGCGTACTCGTCTTGCGGTACTGGGTGGTGTGGACGGAATCGTGTTTGTCGTTGATTCTCTGCCGGAGAAGCTAGAGGAGAACTTTCAGAGCCTTATCGAGCTCGAGACCAATATGCGGCGACTGGGGAATGACCTGGGAAACTTTCCGTTGGTGTTTCAGTGGAACAAGCGAGACGTGCCGGGTGCAGTCCCAATAGAGACGCTGGAACGTTACCTGAACCGCAGACATAAGCAGAGCTTTGAAGCCGCCGCCGTAAAGGGGGACGGCGTGTTTCCTACCCTGCGGGCTATTTGCAAATCAGTTATGGTCCGCCTGTAGCAACAGGAGCACTCCTAGAGGTTATGCAACTACTTCTTCGAGAACTCGCCCACCAAGACCGGGGCATACATGCACGTTGGCACTAACTGTGCTTGACTCCAGGCGGGATGAAAGGAGCTAACTATGCGTGCATTGTTAAGCGTAGCCGACAAAACTGGCATCGAGACGTTGGCGCGTGGACTACGCGCGCTTGGCGTCGACATCATCTCAACGGGTCAAACTGCAGCGGCATTGAATGAAGCGGGGATCGCATGCCAATCAGTGGCGGATGTTACAGGATTCCCGGAGATTCTGGGCGGCCGCGTAAAAACGCTGCATCCCGCTGTACACGGAGGTATACTCGCCAAAAGGGATGACGAGGCGCACATGGCGGAACTGGCCGAACACGGGATCGTGCCCATCGACATTGTCGTCTGCAATCTCTATCCTTTCGGCAGCGTCACCGCTCTACCCGAGACAACCCTGGACGCTGCCCTGGAACATATTGATGTCGGTGGGGTGACCCTGCTGCGCGCCGCCGCTAAGAACTTTACTTCGGTAACGGTACTGGCACGACCGGCAGATTATCCAAACGTGCTTGGCGAGCTGGAAACGACCGGGACGACCAGCATGGAAACCCGCAGGCGACTGGCGACAATCGCCTTCCAACACACCGCGCTCTACGACACCACCATCGCCGATTTTCTGCGCCAGCATACGCCAGGTGACGCCATGCCCGAAGAATTTACTATTGGGCTCCGCAGGCTACGTAGGCTGCGTTACGGGGAGAATCCGCACCAGCAGGCGGCACTGTATGGCTGGGGCGGCCAGGGCCAGGGCCTCGACGAAGATGAAGTGCCGTCCCTTCCTGAAGCACACTACACAGAGACCGGTGAGGGGCGAATAGAACAGGTGCCGACCGTGGCCGGCGCACGGATGCTTCAGGGAAAAGAGCTTAGCTTCAACAATCTTCTGGATCTGGATGCAGCGCTCAACTGCGCGGCCAGCTTTACCGCACCAACTACCGTGATCGTCAAACACACGAATCCCTGTGGGCTCTCCTGCGCCGATTCGTTGCTGGAGGCGTACCGCCGTGCTCATGCCGGCGATCCCATCTCAGCCTACGGAGGCATACTGGGCTTTAACCGTGAAGTCGATGAAGAGACCGCTGCCGAGTTGTCCTCGATGTTCTATGAGGCTGTCGTCGCTCCTGGCTATAGCAATTCAGCAAGGGAGATACTGGCGAAGAGAAGGAATCTCCGTCTGCTGGCTACGGGCACTCGCATCGGCCCGGCGACCGTCACCCCAGAAACCAACGATCCATACCGGCTGGATGTGCGCCGGATCAGCGGCGGACTGCTCCTGCAAACCCCTGATGTAGTGACGGCTCAGGACATCCAGTGCACGCCAGTGACCGATCGTACCCCTACCCTGGAAGAAGTCACCGATTTACTCTTTGCCTGGAAAGCAGTTCAACACGTCAAGTCCAATGCCATTGTCCTCGCCAAGCAGCTTATGGTGGTAGGAGTTGGCGCCGGGCAAATGAACCGCGTCTACAGCGTACAGATTGCGGTAGATCGAGCCGCCAGCCGGGCGCCTGGGAGCGTGCTGGCGTCCGATGCTTACTTTCCTTTCGCCGATGGCGTCGAGACCGCAGCCAAGGCTGGCGTCACTGCGATCATCCAACCTGGCGGCTCCATTCGAGATGAGGAATCAATTCGTATGGCGAATCACTACGGCATCGCCATGTTGGTTACCGGCAAGCGTCATTTCCGGCACTAGCACAACTCACCTGGCGGTTGGCGCGTAATGTGTGAGACCATTACGTTGATCACGTCTTCACCGTAGATCGGCTCCGGCACCCAAAGGGCAGCAACGAAAGCGACTTGAGTAGAGAGGCAGCAGAAGATGGGGGCAACCGACAATACCCAGAATATTGAGACCGAGCAATTGACCAAAGCCATGGAGCAGGTGGCACGTAAGCAGAATCGCGGCAAAGTAACCCGGCGAGTTCTGCTTGGGGCGGTGGGTGTCGGCGCGTGCGCCGGAGCGGTTGCGCTGGCGCCGATTGCCGTGGAGAAAGCTGGTTATTATACCAAGCAGGAGCTCGACCAGGCCATCCAGAACGGCATTGCGCAAGGGCGTAAGGATCTACTGGCCGAGCTGAAGAGTCTGGAAGGGGTCGGCCTGGATACTGCGGTCGCAGTCGCCAAGGTCACCAGGTTTGCCGTGCAGTATATCGTCAAGCCGCTTCTCGATCTCAATAGCACCGTACAAGGTGATATCTTCTTGATCCTGGCAAATGGAGTGGCTTCTGCGCAGAGCATACTTGGCGGTATCCCTTTCGTCCCTAGCAGTGCCATTGCCGCACTCAACAATGTTCAGGCTCTGCTGCGGACCTGGCATGAAAATGAATCCAACGAAAAGTTGGGTCAGTATGCCGTTGAGGACGTTACAGCTGCAGAAACCTACCTGGAGGCTCTGCAAAAAAAAGTCAACGGCCAATCCTCATAGGACCAGCTGGCGCCAGTCCATCTCCGCCGGTGAAGGTGCCGCTCACGCTTTACTCCCCCATCTGATAACCGGTATCTGGGTTGTGCGGAAGAAATGAGAAAAAGGCAAGATTTATACTTTTAGGTACCAAATAGACCAAATCTAATGGAAGAGGCTCTTATGCCCAACTTTGAGCTGGTGGCACCATTTGAGCCGACCGGCGATCAACCGGTAGCTATACGGCAGTTGATCGAAAGCATTGAAAGCGGCCACAAGTTTTCAACTTTACTCGGCGTGACTGGTAGCGGCAAAACGTTTACCATAGCCCAGGCCGTCGCACGGCTGCAGAGGCCGACGCTGGTCCTGGCACCGAATAAGACACTGGCAGCTCAGCTTTACGCCGAGTATAAGGAGTTCTTCCCGGGCAACGCGGTTGAATACTTCGTCAGCTATTATGACTATTACCAGCCGGAAGCCTATATACCGCGCACCGACACCTATGTGGAGAAGGATAGCCAGATCAACGAAGAGATCGAGAAATTGCGTCTCTCTGCCACACGAAGCCTCTTTGAGCGACGTGATGTGCTGATCGTGGCCTCGGTATCGTGCATCTATGGTCTTGGTTCACCGGAAGAGTACGGCGAAGTGGTGCTAACGCTGAAGGCCGGTGAAACCAGACGCCGTGACCGTGTGCTGCGCCATCTGGCGGATATTCAGTATGAGCGCAACGACCAAAACTTCACGCGCGGGAAATTCCGGGTGCGCGGCGATGTACTGGAGATTTATCCCTCCTATGAGGACCTGGCGGTACGGGTGGAGTTCTTTGGGGACGAAATCGAGCGCATGGTCGAGATCGATCCGTTAACTGGTGAGATACTGGGCCAGCGCAGCCGGCTCGACATATACCCCGCCAAGCACTGGGTCACGACTCAGGAGAGGCTAAATCATGCCATTATTGGAATCAAGGAGGAGCTGGCGGTAAGGCTCAAAGAGTTGGAGGCAGAGGGCAAGCTGCTGGAGGCGGCTCGTCTCCGGCAGCGGACCAACTTCGATATTGAGATGCTCACAGAGACTGGCCTCTGTTCCGGCATCGAGAACTATTCACGTCATCTGGCGAACCGGCAACCTGGCGAGCAGCCTTGGACTCTCCTAGACTATCTGCCGGATGACTTTCTCCTAGTCGTGGATGAGTCGCATATTGCGTTACCACAGGTGCGTGGCATGTATAATGGCGACCGAGCCCGCAAGCAGACTCTGGTTGACTACGGTTTCCGGCTGCCCTCAGCTCTCGACAATCGTCCACTGACGTTTAGAGAGTTTGAGCAGCATATTCATCAAGCAATCTTCGTTTCGGCGACTCCGGGTCCCTATGAGTATGAGCACAGTACTTCCATTGCCGAGCAACTCATTCGGCCTACTAGTATCCTCGATCCACAGATCAGCGTCCGCCCAACCGAGGGGCAGATCGATGATCTTCTGGCGGAGGTTCGCTACCGAGTAGAGAAGCGGCAGCGAGTGCTGATTACCACACTCACCAAGAAGATGGCCGAAGATCTGGCTGATTATATGCAAGAGATGGGCGTAAAGGTACAGTATCTACACTCAGAGATTGATACCATCCAGCGGGTTGAGATTCTACGGGATCTGCGTCTGGGAGTCTACGATGTGGTAGTGGGAATCAATTTGCTACGTGAGGGTTTAGACCTGCCCGAGGTCTCACTGGTAGCAATTCTTGATGCCGACAAAGAAGGCTTTCTGCGCTCCGAAGGCTCGTTGATCCAGACCATTGGACGCGCCGCTCGCCACACTGAAGGCAGTGTGATCATGTATGCCGACCGGGTCACCGATTCGATGCAGCGGGCTATACATGAAACTAACCGGCGCCGTGGCGTGCAGTCAGTCTACAACACTGACCATGGCCTCATTCCGGTAGGTATCAAGCGTGAAGTGCGTATGCTATCTGAGCGTATTCGCGGCGGCGAGGGCTCGAGCGAGGCCGCGCAGGGCCCGGCCGCGGCCTCGCTCGAGCTGCCCCGTGATGAGGCAATTCGGCTGATTAAAGATCTGGAGGCGCAGATGCGCAGAGCTGCCAAAGAGCTTGAATTCGAGAAGGCAGCGGCTCTGCGTGACCAGATAATCGCACTGCGCCGGGCAGTATTAGACTAATCACGAAGGAAGAGAGCCATGGCACCTAACTATCCCAGTTACCTGGCGCTACACGAGACCGGCGAGCTTAGCCGCCGGGCCGAAGAAGCCTGGGAGCTGCTTCGGGGTTGCGGGGTATGCCCACAAAACTGTCCGGTAGACCGTACCCAAGGCAAGACGGGAGCATGCCATTCAGGTACCGAGGTGATCATCGGCTCATGGAACGTGCACCGAAGGGAGGAGCCGCCCATCAGCGGGACACGCGGCGCTGGCACCATCTTTTTCGGCGGCTGCCAGGCACGCTGCTCGTACTGCCAGAACTTTTGGCTGAGCCAGATGGGCAATGGTCTGCGGGTCAGCTATCAGCGCCTGGCCGATATGATGCTGTCCCTACAGCGCAAAGGTTGCCACAACCTGGATTTGGTGACGCCGACTCACTTCGTACCGCAGATCTTGAAGGCGCTCGTGATTGCTGCCGACAAGGGACTTCATATACCTCTGGTCTACAACTGCGCCGGCTACGAGCATCTCCATACACTACGTTTACTTGATGGAGTGGTTGACATCTACCTACCCGACGCAAAATATGCCAGCAATCAGGAAGCAATGCGCACTTCGAAAATGCATCATTACGTTGAATTCAATCGCGCCGCCCTCAAGGAGATGTATCGTCAGGTAGGTGGCTTGAAGGTTGACGAAGAGGGAATAGCTCTGCGGGGACTGATAGTGCGTCACCTGGTAATGCCAGGCGGCCATGCTGGCACAGGAGCGGTGCTGGCGTGGATCGCCGAGGAGGTAGGTACTGATATCGGACTCAGCGTAATGGATCAGTACTTCCCAGCGTATAAGGCCCTAAATGATCCTCTGCTGAACCGACGGCTGACCTGGAAAGAGTATCGAGAAGCCCTGGATATCGTTGAGGAGCTGCCGTTCGAGAACCTTTTCTTGCAGGAAGACCTCACCGAAATTGACATGTCGGACGCCATCTAACTCCGAGGAAATTAGCTAGCCCATCACCGCCGTTTGCACTTGAGTGCCAAAATTGCTACACTCAACGCATTGCTATTCCTTCATCAAGGTCACAAGACTTGTGACTTTTTGGGCAGGTGCTGTTATAATCAGGAATAGCGCTTGATACCGTAGCCTTGGACATGTGTCCACGACACTGGCCCCGTGCACCTAGACAATTAGGGGGAGGCAGCATGAGCGACACGGCCACGTTGAGCCGGCTATTCTCCAGCATTGAAGTCGATCTGGAGGTTGTGGATCGCACCTTCCAGGAACGCGCGACATCTGGGCTCGACCTACTAAACTCCGCCGCAGCACACGTTCTCAGTTCATCAGGTAAACGCATACGAACTGCACTTACCCTGCTCTCTGGACGGTTGACCGAATACCGTTTTGAAAAGCTTTTGCCGCTGAGCGTTGCGTTTGAGATGGTTCATCTGGCAACTCTCGTGCACGATGATATAGTGGACGACGCCTCTACACGGCGCGGCATCCCAACCGTCAACGCACGCTACGGCCACCGGGTTGCCATACTTCTTGGCGACTACCTTTTCGCCAAAACGGCGGGATTGATTGCTGATGTGGAAGATTTCCGCATCGATCATCTCTTCTCGGAAACCGTGGCTAGCGTCTGCGAGGGCACAATCATCGAACTGCTTTCTACCCATACGCTAGATTTCTCAATTGACGCCTACCTGGAACGCATCAGCCGAAAAACTGCCTGCCTTATGTCAGCATGCTGTAAAGGCGGCGCTACCGTCGGCGGCGGGACCGATGCCCAGATTGCTTTACTTGCGCAGTACGGTCATAACCTGGGCATGGCCTTCCAAATCATAGACGATGTCCTGGATTACTCTGGGAGCGAAAACACCATTGGTAAGCCGTCTGGTAACGACCTGCGCCAAGGGCTGATTACTTTGCCTCTGATCTACGCGCTGGAGAACGAGCAAAATGGTCACCTGGATAAGGTGCAGCGGGTTATTCAGAAACCGGAAGAGCATAGTAGTGAAGCCGGTGACATCATTACCTGGGTTATGAGCGGTGGAGCGATTCGCACCAGCCTCGACCTGGCACGGCATTATGCCGCTCGCGCTCGCGCGGTCCTGTCGGAATTTCCTTCTACACCCGAGCGCCATGTCCTGGAGGAACTGGTAGACTTTGTCCTTGCCCGCAGCAGCTAGGCTGCACGTACCAGGAACCGCCTTCATTCTCCGTTCCGGACGTTTCCGAGACTGAAGAAAGGACATGTTGCTTCACCAATGCCTACAAGAGCAATGACTCCCGCTCCGAAGCTACGCGCCCAGTTCGAAGACGCTGGCGGCAAGCCCATATATGTGCGCCGAATGTTCGGCCGCATCGCGGGCGTGTATGATCCGATGAACCGCTTGATGACTGCTGGATTGGATGCCCGCTGGCGAGCTTTTACCGTCACACAAGTGGCACTCAAGCCAGGTCAAATCGGACTCGACATCGGCACCGGCACTGGCGATCTCGCCATTGCGCTGGCACAGGCTAGCGCACCCGGTAGCCAAGTCGTCGGAGTCGACTTTACGCCAGAAATGTTAGCCATCGGCCGCGCAAAGATTGAACGCCTGAATCTGGCTCACCGCATTCGTCTCACCGAAGGCGACGGAGAGCAATTGGCCTTTCCCGATAACACGTTCGACGCCTGCTGCTCGGCTTTTGTTGTTCGTAATCTCGCAGACCTTCGGACCGGCCTTGCCGAGATGTTACGAGTCACCAAGCCTGGTGGACGTATCGCCTGTCTGGAGATGAGCCATCCCTACAATCCCATCTTTAGCGCAGCTTTCCATCTCTACTTCGATCATGTGGTGCCGTTACTCGGCAAACTGGTCGGCAAGGCTTTTGACGCCTACACCTATTTGCCGACGTCAGTTAGTAGCTTTCCCGATGCACCACAGTTGAAGCGCATCATGGAAGAGGCCGGTTGGAGAGATGTTCGCTATTACTATCGCTTGGGCGGAGCCGTCGCCATACACACCGCAACTAAAGCAGTGGCTCCGTGAGGGGGCAGCGCTAGACTGATGACATGCTGCAGGTCGTAGGCCCGCTACAGAAGGAGGCGACCCCACCGGCCACAAACGCTATCTGAGCGCTGGCGAGCTGCCCGTCGGCGAGCGGAGAAGGAAACGGGTCAAATTTCAGGATACCAAACGCCCGGCCATGCCCGACATCAGTGCTAGGTAAGTCACCATTCACATTGCCGACCTGATCATAGGAGATAGCTCCACTCACACCGATGAAAGGATGTATGGTGCTGAAGTCCAAGAGAGCTTGATGCATCTTGGTAATGGTCGGATAGACAATGGCACCACTGGTACCTCCAATGGCAGAGGAGCTTGCCGCGGCCAGCAAATCAAGCGCGTCATAGGTTAAAATCACGGTCGAGTTTGGGCCCTGCAATTCATCCGGTGAAACATTGGTGCCATATTGAGTGCTGAACTCCGAGCCAAAGGCGTTTGCCTCCGAGGCCGATAGATTAAGCGCCGCCCATTCCTGTAGATTGGCCAGCGTCTCCACATAGAGATCGGAGTAAACGGCGGGAGTAGCCTCGGCCAGGGCCACACTGGCCGCCGAACTGTCGCCTAGGCCAAGTAATCCCGGGGTATAGGCGCGACTATCCACCAGTATGGGAGGTGTCTGCACGCCAGCATCATGGCTTGCGGCCACAACCGCCCTGGCAAGATCGATACTATCTGTGTCGCCACCCTGCTCTCCGGTGGAAAGATAAATCAGGTTTGCCTGATCGTGAACTACCGCCTGCATTGCCATCGCTGCGAAATTCGTCTTGACATCTGAAGTATAGGTAATCGAATGCTCGCTTATAGAGGTGGATAACTCGTCGCTCGTCAGCCTGGTAATGAAGCTGTTGGCCATTGAGTAACTGAGCTGGTCTTTGGGATCAAAAAGCACGGCCACGCTAGTTGCCCCCATTTGATTTACCGCGACATCAGCCATGTCCTGCGCCTGCTCTGAGTCCAGCGGTACCATACGAAACAGCGAGGCCCCAATATTCGTCATGCTGTCATCGCTGCCGGTTGGCGTGATGAGAGGTAGCCCCGAGGACAGTAGCTTCGAGTGCGCCCGCTCAGTTTGGGTCGTCTCAGGCCAGCCAATAATGCCCACGATGTGCTCCGGGTTCCCCTTGTCGATTTGCTGTACCAGCACATTGGCAGCGGTACTGGCGCCATTCGCCGTTAACCCGGAATTCAGTACTAGTACGCGAACCTTGATGCCGTCTGGCAACAAATTCTCGCTGTTGATGTGATGCTGAGCCAGATATATGCCCTCAAGCTCTGAACGCGATGCCGCCACGTCCACAGGACTCGCAGTGGGATCGAAGGCGGTGCCAACAACAATCGTAATAAAGGGCGCTTGATCCAGCGATACCTCCAAGTCTTCGGCATAGATTGCTGCCTCGGCATCAGAGGGATCAGCGCTCATAGCATTGAGAAAGGATGTGTGGGCCTGTGCCACCTCTCCCGAAGCCAGATAGCGGGCACCCTGCGTCTTCAAGCTACTGTCGGGGAGCTCGCTATCAAAAGTAAATTCGCCGCCACTTAAACCAATGTTCTGTTGCTGGACCATCTGCGCCTGATCATTTGGCGTCGGCAGAGCAATGGAAGTGGAGCGATGGGGCGAGGCAGCAAAAAGCACTGCCCCAGCAATCAAAACTATGAGAGAGAGAATAATACCAAAGAGGAAGAGAGGACTCTGGAGCCGGCGTTGATGCGGCAAAACAAGTCGACCCTTCGCGTCACGCACCGCTACCAACCCTGTGCCACGTCGGTCCTGGTCACGTAGCTCTTCCGGAACATGCGTTACCTGGCCGGAGACCAAACGCTCAAGAGCATTCCGCAAATCAGCTGCCGTTTGATAGCGCTGCGTCCACGAAGGGCGCAGCCCCTGCCCCAATATTTCTTCGAGTTCCAGCGAAACGCCTGGGTTCTGGTGACGAGCTGGTGGATGCGGCGCATTCGCACGAGGAGACGGCGCGATACCGGTTACCGCATGAAGCAATATCGCGCAGAGACCAAAGATATCCGAGCGAGTTGTAGCGTGGCCTCGTAACTGCTCCGGTGCCACATACCCGGAGATACCGCCGGCCGGCGGATTGTCTACTGTTCCATCTGGATAAAGTAAGAGATGGGGAGAGCATCCAATTACTACTACTTGTCCGCTGGGACGCAGAATGAGGCTGGCCGGAGAAAGATTACCATGTATGAAGGCAGGTGACTGTTGCTCAAAGATCTCCAGCACTTCAGTGACCTGCAGAGCCACACGTACTGCCGCCGCCTCCGGCAAAGGCCCATGAGCACGTTGTAGCCGATCCGCCAACAGATCACCCGATGGAAACTCGAACACCAGAAACTGGCGCCATTGTTGGCCGAAATGGTCGATAAGCCTGGGCATGGCCGGGTGAGACCTGAGTGAAAGCAGCCGCTGGGCAATGAGGCGGCGAGCATTCTCGCCGTCCTCTGGCCGGAGAGCATTCAGAAGCACCTCTTGTATCAGGACGCGTCCAGCAGGCAGCTCCGCGTCACTTGCAATCATCAAAGGCGGTTCGTTCCTCGGAGGTTGGATAGGTCCGCTATAAAAGGGCTGCAATACGCGGTAACGCCCTCCTTTGAGGCTGGCACCCGGTACCAGCTGCCCACTTGGCGCAGCTACACTGAGTGGCTCTAGAGATGTGCCCATTTGGCTTGGCGCTGGAGTCATCAGCTCAAAAGAGTTATGTCCACCGCCAGCTGAGAATGGAGCCGGCGAGCCACCAGCGGAGTGGGGCACCGGCAAATCCCCGCCGTAGGCTGGAAACGACGGCTGCCGGCTGATACCCGAGTCTGGAGAAACGTCGCGCTGGAACGTAGGAGGCGCCGCAAAACCGCTCGGAGGCGAGTGGGGCTGAGGCGGCATGGTCTCTCTGGCCTCAAACTGACCTCGCTGATCTGATTCGCGCAATGCTCTCATCAACCAGGAAGGGGGGCCATCCCTACCGATGTCCTGAGCGGTATCTCCCTGGCTGGTTTCATCTTCGCGCCAGATTCCGTCGACGGTCTGGCTCGTCTCGAAACCAGTATAAGGTTGATGAGGGCGGCTAGTTGGCTCGGACGCATAGGGCGGCAGCGGCAAACCACAACCAGCGCATGTCTTTGCTGTGTCGTCATTAAGGTAGCCACAACGCGGACATTGCATCGGCAAACTCCCAGGGCAGGTAGAGCACGCCACTCATGCGTTCGAGAGCGCTACTTCATTGATTGCTAAGCCCATTGTAACGTGGGTGGTCAATCCCAGTATCTCACCACATACCACTTCGTGCTAAAAGGTAGCCATCAATGGTAGCCGTGACGATAATAGAAATGATACACATATCATCAGGAGGTGAGGGACTTTGGCCGAGAATGGCGCGCAATATAACCGGGTAGCGGATACCTGGAAGTGGCTTTGGAAGGATACGCTAGGTCGCATAGTACCCTTTGTCGCGGCAACGGCGATCTATGCCAGGGCCAGCGGGAAGGGAGCACAAGGTATTGGCTTTACCCGCGACGGCTGGGCACGTGACTTGGTTCTGGGGGTGGCCGCGGGTATTCCACTCGCTGGGATCGCCGCTATCTATCGTAGGATTGTTGCACCTGGATACCGGCTACCCACGCCCGCAGATCAAGTGCTCCAAACAGTATTCTACCTGGGAATAAATGCACCAGCGGAAGAACTCTTTTGGCGAGGCATGGTCCAGACCCTGGCCATCTCCGGCTTGCGCAAGCTTCCTATGCGCAAGATCAATGCGCCCTTGTTGGGCTGGGCACTGACCACTGCCGTCTTTGGGGCATACCACCGGCTCGGTAACTGGAGCTGGCGTGCCGTCGGCGGGGTCACCGTGGCTGGTGGTCTCTTTGGAGCTGCCTACCTGGCCACCGGCAAGCGGCACTCTCTGCTCCTGTCAACTATCCTTCATGGCTTCATGACCGCAGGATTCTTGAGCTGGGGTGATGTTTGGCTGCACCAGCGCAGACGCCACGCTCAAGCTGAACTAGTGGACCATGAGGACGTGCAGTAAAACATCCGTACTGTATATGGTTTGCTCGGTCGCAAGGAAGCCCAGCACCAGTGAGGTAGCCAGCCCAACGTAGAGCAGAGTTATGTAGCCGCGTAGGGCCAGCGGAATGCGATAGTAAGCTACGCCGAGACCCGCTTCATTAACCCCGCTAAAGCGACTGCGAAGCTGTATAAAGCCAATGCCACCAAGGACCAGCAAGGCGAGCCGGGAAAGTGGATTGTCGATATAGACAATTCCTAGAGCGATGAGCACCAGACCGATCAGCCAGAGCCAGCGGGAAATAGCTCCCACAATACGGCCACCATCCAGAGGCGCAACTGGAAGCAGGTTGATGAGGTTAAGAAGGAAAGCAAGCTGAGCCAGTAAGAGAAGGCCTGACACCTGTGTCCATTGGAAGAGCAGGAAACAGGCGATTCCGGAGAGTGCTCCGAGAGCAGGGCCGGCAATTGCAATCTCTGCCTCATCACGTACCGAGGCAGGCATACGAAGCATTACCACGTATGCTCCCAGCAAGGGAACAAAGACAGGTAGGCCGGCAGGTAGTCCTTTGGCGCGAATCACCAGATAATGTCCGATCTCGTGGACAAAGAGCAGAAACATGATTCCGAGACCTAGCTGCCAGTTGAAGAGGAAGGTATAGGTTGCCATACTCGCTACTAGACTAAGCGGCGGCAAAACCGCGTGGAAAAGCGCGGCGGGCTTCGACACGGGATTCTCCTCGCTCAACTTGCCGCCCATTCGCGTTGCCGGACCATCAATTCCTGAATGCCGCCCTCGGCCAGTCGAAGCAGCTGGTCCAGCTGGTCACGCGAAAATGGTTTGCCTTCGGAAGTGCTCTGCACCTCGATAAACTCGCCAGCATCGTTCATCACGATATTGGCATCGACCTCGGCATGTGAGTCCTCAGCATAGTTCAAGTCGAGTAGCGGCGCTCCCTCTACAAGGCCAACGCTAACTGCCGCCACCTGTCTCTGTACCGGATCAACTGCCAACACACCTCGCTTGCAAAAGACGGAGCAGGCGCGCTTTAATGCTACCCAGGCCCCAGTTATCGCAGCCGTCCGAGTACCACCATCCGCCTGTATGACATCGCAGTCAAGAATGATCGTGTGTGTACCAAGGTCCGGCAAATTTAGACAGGACCGCAATGACCGGCCTATCAACCTCTGAATTTCATGAGTGCGGCCCGATGTCTTACCCAAAGCCGACTCACGCGCCGAGCGGCTCTTCCCCGAACGAGGTAACATTGAATACTCTGCAGTCAGCCAGCCCTGACCACGGCCCTCCAGAAAGCTAGGCACGCGATCTTCAATGCTGGCGACACACAACACACGGGTATCGCCGAATTCGACCAGCGCCGAGCCTTCGGCGTAGCGTAGATAATCTACCACCATATGCACCGGGCGCAGCTGGCTGGCAGTCCGCCCATCAATCCGGGGCATAAATGTCTCCCGTCATATATCGCGACAAGAGCCGGCGATTATGCAGCTTATGGACCTACGGCACTAAGTCTCCGGTATCAGATAGTAACGAGACCGAGCCATCCGGCGCTACCGCACAGACCCACGAATGAGTCCGCAAGTACGTCTCATTCCATCTGATCGTAAATGTCACCAGATACCCACCATCTTCACCTTGTTCGTTGTTGGGTATCACAGCGGCGCTCGTAGTCCCAGGATATGGTCCCAGACTCCACTGGAAATCAACATAGTGGATCCAGTAGGTCATGGGGATACTCTGGCCGTCTGCAGTGGCACTCAAGAGAAAAGTGTCCGGCGTAATGAAAGGTGGATCTTGATTGGTAAACGGCAGGAAGCTGGCTAGTGCTGAGTGCGCCAGCACAACCGCAGTCGCGGCACCAGGGACCTGAGGGCCATCACCAGGATCATTCTCACGGGCAATCACCACCTGTCCGTGCGCGCCCGGCAGATAGATCAAACCGGTCTCTCCGTCCACTAGTAACGCTGCCGATCCGGACCAGGCTATCTGCATAGGCAGCGAAGCCAGCACCTTCCCCGTGCCGGTATTTCGTAGATCGATGCCGGTTGCTGTCGCTACATAGAGGTCGCCCGTAAGCCCGGCCGTATCGTTCCACCCGAGCGCCGTCGCCCCTCTAGCAGCCGGCATGTCGTGCTGCCCAGCCTCTGCACTGAGATTACGCAGAGCCAGCTGCATAGAAACCATGCCGCTCCGTTCGTAAAGGGTCACGTACTGTCCATCAGGTGTGAGAGGTCCAAGCCCAGTTGCTTCAGGTACTGGCAGCTGCGAGAGCAGCTCAAGCGTTACCGCGTCGTAAGCGAGCAACCTGGGCTCGGTGGTTGCCGTGCCATGAGCCAGAAGATAAATGGTGCCCGTGCTCGAGTCCAGTATTGGGCCATCCAGAAGAGTGCCGGGATGAGAGGCAGTTATCTGCGTTTCCTGGCGAACTTGGCCGGTGGCGGCATCTAGCACAGCCAATTGATCCCCGCCGACCAGGATCAGCGCTTGAGCCCCCGGATCGTAGACGCCTCCAGTCTCGCTGCGCCAAGAAATAGGGAGCGGTAGAGTATATCCGCCGAGTGCTGCGCCGGTAATAGTTGAGAAGAGAGAAATACTCCTTGGAGCGACCGCATAAGCGATATGCAACTGATCATTCACCAGCAGCACATCGCTATGTATAGCGGCGTTGTTGCCGAGTGGCGTCCGGCTCAGAATGGTGCCACTTGCTGCATTGAAGACGACAAAGCTAGTAAGTGGTGGAGCCGGTGGGCAGAGGCCGACCGGAGGGCAGATAGGCTCTGAGGCGCTGGCCAACGCCACGACATGGCCGGCTACCCCGTCATCCGCCAGAAGTTCATAGCTTGGACCGGGCGCAGTGACAGCGACCACCTCCAGCGGAGGAGCCGCTGGGGCTGAAACTGGCGGAGTGCTACGACCGCCGACCACCACATGATGCGCGATATAGGCGCTACCCACCAGCACCACCACGACCAGAATCGAGCCAAGCGCCCAGAGCCATGTGCGTGAGCGACCGACAGAAGACACTAGGACATCCTCTCCATACCCAATACCAAACGGACGCCAGCGGTAATCGGGTAGTTAAGACAACCCGGTCTGTGGCTGCCCCTAGCGCATCTGCCCCGGCATAGTGGGCGGATCACCGGAATATCCATCCACCGGAGGATAGGCATTGGTCGGCACATGTGTTTGGGTATTCGGCATCTGCAGAACCGGAGACGCCCACAGAGTGGGGTCCGGCCCAGATGGGGGCTGGTAGGCAGCGGTGACCGGTCCAGCAGACCTTCGGCCGCGTACCTTACGCACCAGTCCAATCATCAGGCGCACGAAGAGCAACACAAGTATCACAATCACGATGATTGCAATTATTGGAGCCACTATTGATAATATCGCTACCGCTACCGCGAGTATATCCTCGATAGTACTAACAACAGGGTTACCGACACCGGCTGTGGTAGCGCTGACCACAGGACGGGAAGAGGCCTTCACAGTGTGGAAAGACAGTGCTAGCGCTGCGCCGACTCCTGCCGCCAGCCAGGGGCTGACATCGCTCAGACTGTTTTGGGTACCTGCCATGATGATGGCGCCGGCAAGCGGGCGTATGACGGTATGAACCGCATCGCTGAGATGGTCTATCACCGGCACCTTATCGATCACAAATTCGAGGATCGTCAAGATTGCCAGGATAATGATCAGTGTAGGCGACTTCAGAGCCTGGAAGTTCGGCTGCAGTGGTAAGGCACTACTGTCGACATTGCTGCCGATAGCCAGCGCCAACAGAGGCAGATATGCCCGAATACCGGCGGTTGAACTTAAACCAAGCGAGGTAAGCAACGCCAGGATAGCCTGCACACTCAGTGCCTCAGGACTGGTTAGATGCGCTAACAACGAGGCGATTACCATGATCCGGCCCCCCCAAACTGTGGTGCGGCGCACATCCCGCTACACTATTGGTGAATCAATAGAGAGGACAATCTTACTGCCACAGTACCACTAGTATACGCACCAAGGCCTTAGAAGTTCGCCTGCATGTGACGAGTATCTACCGGCTGGATTGGGTTACCTGGCTCCAGCCTGCGCCTCGAAGCGTTGACGACATGCCTCGATCAAGCGCCAGGCTTCATCCATACCCATCCAATCTCGAACGTCAGTCTGTTCACCTTGCAGATCCTTATAGGTTCGGAAGAAAGCGGCAATTTCAAGTGGCCAGTGTTCGGGAAGATGGGGCAAATCGGTGATTTCTTTGAACCGGGGATCATCCACAGGCACTGCCAGTAATTTTTCATCTATGCCCTTTTCGTCGGACATCCAAAGCGCCGCTATTGGACGAACTCGCACGTGGCAGCCGGGAAAAGTGGGCTCCTCAACGGCTACAAGAACATCAAGCGGATCCCCATCTTCACTAAGCGTCCCATCAATAAACCCATAATCGGTGGGATAGTGCATGGATGAATACAGTACACGGTCCAGCCGGAAGATACCACGCTGGTGATCATACTCATACTTGTTCCGGCTACCGCGCGGAATCTCTATGGTCGCCTCGACCCAACCCTCGTTTCTACTCCCGAGCCAATGAGGGGTTTTCTCCAGCTTGGGCTGGCTTTGCTGCTTGCCATGTGCTCCATGTGCCATGTTTGATCGCCTATTCTGGTATTGTTGATCTACTCGTATTGTTGATCTACTCGCCCATCTTGTCACGCAAAGGACCCTACCAGATTCCTGGCACGAATCCGTGCCGCACCCACCTCCAGGCGAATACAGTATATTGCAGAATCGGCCGTGAGGCTTGAATCGTGATCCCTTGGGATGTTGTAGAGGTGAAGATCATCGACGAGCACTTGATCGCAGTCACGTTCGCCGATGGCTTCAG
>JBKQTH010000438.1:0-3109 GCA_052143275.1 Ktedonobacterales bacterium
CGCTACTAACCCTCACTGGCCGCCAAGCTCTCTCGCTCTGGTAGTAGCCGCGGTCATTGCCGTACTGGCTGGCTATACGGTTGGCTTGACCACCCTGGTGCGCGAAGTTCTGCGCGGCGCCAAGGATCTCGAACAGGATGTCGTCAAGGGAGTGGAGGGTAAGTAGCTTACCTTCCCACGCTCATCAGTCCAGGGTCTCACGTTCATGCGAGTGCGACCGAGCCGGCTCGGTCGGTGAACTCGAACGGCGGCAGACTCGCCCATGATGGGTAGCGCAGCCTATGACTATCGCTTCGTGTATTCTAGCGACCATCCTCCTTTTGGTTCAGATTTTCGCTTGAATTGGTGCACGATCCCTACTACTCCTAGAGTGAGACATTTAAAAGGATGTAGCTATCATGAATGCTCTCGGCACACGCAAATGGTGGGCGCTTGGCGCGCTCACTCTAGCCGTACTCGCGGTCGGTCTGGACGGCACCGTCCTGAGCGTGGCGTTGCCCACACTGGCTACCGCGCTGCATGCCTCGGAGTCGGATCTGCAGTGGTTCTCCTCTGGGTACCTCTTGGTGCTGGCAGCGGCGATGCTGCCCATGGGATTGCTGGGGGATCGTTACGGCCGCAAGATGGTGATGGTTGCATCTCTAGTGCTGTTTGGAGCAGGCTCAGCGGCCTGCGCCTACGCGCCTTCGGCTGGCGCCTTCATCGCGGCTCGGCTTGTATTGGGTCTGGCGGGCGCAGGCATTATCGTGATGGCCCTGGCGGCGCTGACCGTGCTCTTCACCAAGGAGGAACGGCCGCGGGCAGTGGGGATCTGGGCAGCCGCCAACTTCCTGGCGCTGCCGATTGGCCCGATCCTGGGCGGCTGGCTGCTGACGCACTACTGGTGGGGCTGGGTCTTCCTATTGAATGTGCCGGTTGCCCTGGTGGGACTGCTGGCAACCCTGGCGCTGGTACCGGAGTCCCGTGCACCCGTGCGCCCCGGATTGGATCTGGTGGGGATAGGGGCGTCGACTGCCGGACTGGTCGGAGTCGTCTATGGGCTGATCGAAGCGGGCCAGAGCGGCTGGGGAAGCGCCAGCGCGCTGGTTCCCCTGGTCGCGGGCCTCCTGCTTCTGGTTGGCTTCTTCCTCTGGGAACGCCGGCTCAGCCTACGTCCGGGTGGGCAGCCGCTGGTTGATCTGGCGCTATTTGAATCGGCGAGCTTCACCTGGGGCGCGATCCTGGCGGCGGTCGCAGCCCTGGCCATGCTGGGGGTGCTGTTCACGATGCCGCAGTACTTCCAGGGAGTACTTGGCGTCAATGCCATGGGCTCCGGCTTCAGGCTCTTGCCGCTGATCGGTGGGCTCGTCCTGGGAGCCATCCCAGCGGATCGCGTCGCCCATCTGATGGGAACCAAAATCACTATCGCGCTCGGATTCACTCTGCTCGCGGTTGGGCTCATCCTGGGAGCCACTACCGGTGTCGTCTCCAGTGGGGGCTTTGTCGCCGTCTGGATGGCCATTGTGGGAATGGGTATGGGGCTCACCATGGCCACCGCCGCCTCGGCGGCGCTCTCTGAGCTTTCGCCGGAGCGAAGCGGGGTAGGATCGGCGGTGCTGCAGGCGCTGCAGAAGCTGGGAGGGCCGCTCGGGGCAGCCATCCTGGGAAGCGTTCTCAGCACAGTCTACCAGGCCAAGCTGCCGCTGGCTAGCCTGCCGGTGGCCACGGCGCAGGTCGTTCGGGAGAGCCTCTTCGCCGGAATCGCCGTGGCCACGCAGCTCCGGTCGGTCACACTGCTGGCCATAGTGCGCAGTGCCTTTGTGGATGGCATGGATGTCGCGCTCGTGGTAGCCACTGCGATCGCGATGGTGGGCCTCATTCTAGCCCTGGTCTTCATGCCGCGGCGGTCGGGGATAGCGAAAACGGTGGTCGCCGAACGAGCGGACGCGTCAGTCGCGGTCGCCACAACGGCCCAGACCGAGTCCGAGCGCCCTGAGGAGGTTGTAGTCAGCCATGCCCAATGAGTAGAATTGCCGTCTGAAGAAGGCGCTATTCGAGGATGATCAGCTTCTGACGCCGATAGGCAGGCCGCATGCTGCCATCACCAGAGTCACTCTCAGGTCGTCACTCGCCTCCAGGAGTGCGCATACAGCTAGAACTGTCCAGGCTTTTGTCCAGAGTTACGCTTGCGGTGGTGCAGCGAGCGTACTATGCTCGTGGTGTGGAGCAAACTGCTCTTGTGCTTTCCTCTCCTTAGGAAGCATTAGCTTGTGCCATAGGGATTGGGAACCCGCGCACGCTACCGCAGCGGATACTGTCCTACTTTCATCCAGCTTGCATCCCTCACAGTAGCCAGGTAACGTCTGGTCGCGGAGCGTACACAGTGGACAGAGTGATCTGGGCTGTGTGGAGAGATTCCTTGGGAGGTGCTGCAATGCGCGACTGTGTAGATGACCTATTACGCGATACTGACGATGACGATCCGGATCTCTCCGATCTCATTGCAGAGCGGATTGAGCGTCTCAAGCTCCTCAACTCTCTCACCTATACGGAGCGGCTTGCGCCCCCTGGAGGACCCCAATCTTGCAGAGAGACAGGCTCACCGGCTATCCGCGTCCTCATTCTGGAGGATGATCCGGCGACGCAGGAAGTCTTCTCGCTCCTCTTGGCCCCCGAAGAGGGGTTCGAGGTGGCATGCGTGTCGGAGGTCGAGATGTGCGTGAGTGCCTGCGGCCGAAGAGCGAGTGGAGTGACCATATGACCAGTCACGAGCGACTCCCCCGACTACCCTTTGATGTGTTGCTTCTCGATATACACCTGCGTGCGGGGCACCTGGGTACTGAGGTGTTCACTGTGGCACAGGCAGATCCTGCACTGCAGCTGCCTCCCATTGTGATCTGCACCGCGCTCTCGGACCCGGCATTGGCCGCGATAGTGAAGGACTGTAGAGCGGGTCTACTCGCGTACAACGTGCGGATAGTGCTCAAGCCCTTCGATATTGATACCTTGGCCACAGAGCTGCGCAGTGCAGCGAGTTCCCGTAGTGCGATCCTTTCCCGTGCACACACCAAAGTTTCGGTGGACGCCGGAGCAAGTCTATGTTCACCGATCGGTGCATGTGTGAGCCAGC
>JBKQTH010000439.1:0-9332 GCA_052143275.1 Ktedonobacterales bacterium
GTTGGTCGCCTCGCCGCGTCGATGCGGTCGTTGCCGGTTATCGTTCCCATATTCGTCTTGCGGAGAATGAGCTGCTACGTCTCGCCGACGTCATGCGCATTCGTCCCTGGTCTTCGCCTGCTGGAGATATAGATATGCCCTGATCTCAGAACAATCGCCAAACGGTACTGAATGGTGGTGGCCAAGCGATGAACTCGTCCAGGCAATCGCTGCACATGCCTGTGCCACCTTCCAATACTGAATCGACAAGACCTGCACTCCATACGGCCTATCCGGCGAAAAGTCAGGAATAGACGAGATTGTTGCGGAAAACAGATTGGAGCACGAACACATGATCAACGGAGCACATGTCATTCTCTACAGCACCGACGTGGAGGCTGACCGGGCCTTCATACGGGACGTGCTCGGCTTCGCCGGCGTCGACGTTGGTGGTGGCTGGCTGATCTTCAAGTTGCCCCCAGCTGAGATCGCCGTACATCCCACTGAAGGGCCGGCGAAGCACGAGGTGTATTTGATGTGTGAGGACATCCACAAGACTCTGGCGGAGCTGACCGCCAGGGGAGTCATGGTCTCCCAACCGGTGAGCGACGCAAGCTGGGGCCTGCTAGCCTCGATACGTCTCCCGAGCGGCTCTGATCTGTCGATCTACCAGCCGCGCCACCGCACTGCGTATGACCTGCTGGGGTAATCCGCCGCGCATCCATCCTGACCTGGAAGTGCACTTGCCGCCGGAACAGATCCCGCTAGGACCAAAGCGCAACTGCGGCGATCTCCCATATGAATGGGGAGAGACTGGCATGCTGCTGTTCTCCTCTTTTGCTATCCTGACTACTCCAGGCGCTGCTCGCATGAGTGGAATGCTTGACTCCTGGCAGCGTCGAGTAAAGGCATCGCGCATGCCTGGCTTCAAGCGCGCCCGAAAAAATACGCAAAAATCATCACAGGTTCCTTGTACTATATGCGCAGGCAGGCTTCGGCGGCGAGCCAGAAGAGCTTTTCGCGAACGCTTGTATGGCTGTTCCAGTGGCGCGAATCCCACTCGGCGCCGCTGAGATCATCTCCGCTATAGAGGATCTGGCCGAACGGCACACCACGGAACTGGGCGACGGCGAAGAAGGCGGCGGCCTCCATCTCGACCGTGACGCAGCCCTCCTCCTTGCGGCGGCGAATCTTCTCCGGCGTCTCCCGATAGATAGCATCGGTGGTCCAAGTCTTCGTCAGCAGGTAGGGTGCGCCGTCGGAGCGCAGCGCATCCTCGATTGCGGCCACCGCTTCAGGTGCGGCCGTCACCTCGCGGCCGGGCGGCAGGTAGTGGTACGAGGTGCCCTCATCGCGCACGGCGCTCACCGGCACCAGAACGTGTCCGATGGCGATGTTCGGCTCGAGCACGCCCGCACCGCCACAGGCGACGAACCTCTGGCAGCCGAGCGCGATTACTTCCTCGAGCATCGCAGCGCACAGCGGCGCGCCGACGCCGGGATGAAAAACTGCGAGCCTCCGGCCGTCCACCTCCAGTTCATAGACTGGGTGTGTGCCGATCTCGCTGCGCAGGTGCTTGACGACCCGCGCGCCGTGATCCTGGACGAGCTTCGAGATGACGTCCTGGAAGAAGCAAGCGACAGCGTGCTCCGGCACGTCGCGCGGCTTGATCAGCCGCTTTGGCTCAAGCATCGCCTCGGGCGTGCTATCGAACTCAAGAATCGGGTACTCGCACCACATGTCTTCCCGCGCACCTTCCGCCTCCATGATGCTCCTCCGCCTGTCTAGGCTAGTCGCTCTCTGTCTGTCCATTCTACTCCATGCTAGCCGCATCACTGCGTTCCGTTATCGGGCGCCCCACTTTTCTCGTCTGAGTACCCTATTCCTGCAGGGCAATTTCATCTATCCTCTCGCAGATTTCTGGTCTCTAAGCTTTCACGCGGGCATTGCTGGTTTTGCGGCATGCCCTGACTTGGCTGATTCGAGGATTGCCGCAATGACGGCGACATCTTGCACCGCCTTTAGAGACGTACTGAGGACACTTCTACCTTGCTGTATCGCATCAGCAAAATCGGCTAGTTCCGCGGTTACCGTGTCTTCCTGGAAAGATTCTGAGCGCATGTAGTCATTGCTCATAATTTCAAGAGCATGTGAATGAAGCCGAAGTGCTCCAGTCTCCCCTACGACATACATAGGGCTCTCCCACGGTATCCCCTGAACAAAAGTCATACTGAACGTTCCAATGGCTCCACTCGCGAAACGTAGCGTTGCCGCCAAAGTGTCAGCTGGAGGGAGATCCCTACGTGTTTGGGTGACGAGCGCTGATACATAGTCGATTTCACCCATGACGGTACGTATCGCGGCGATATTGTGGACACCGCCATCTAGAAGAAATCCACCGGGAAAGCTATTGTCTCTTCGCCATGCGGTGTGATAGTACTTGTTCTCCGGATCCATGGCGACGTAATTCGACCAGGACATCTGGATCGGCTTGCCAATTTCGTCATCTAGGATGCTTCTTTGGGCAACTTGATAAACTTCGGCATAGCGGAAGTTTTCTGCAACCATCCAGATTCGTCCAGAGTCCCGTCTACACTCTTCCGAAAGCTCCAATAGATGTCTGCCGGATGCAACATCCGGTGCAGCGGGTTTCTCGCTGATGATATGCTTCCCAGCGTGTAAAGCGGCTTCGATCATTTCGGGCTGTAGAGATATAGGGAGAAGGATATCGACGGCTTCGATGTCGTCACGAGCAAGCAGTGCGGTCGCATCCGTATATAAAGCAATCGGATGCGGGAAGGTTGCAGCCAGTGCGGCTGCATTCTCAATTCTCCTGCTGAAAATCGCGACGACCTCATATCTATCCTCCAGCGCATGGAGCGCTGGAGCATGAGCCTCACGGGCAAAAATGCCGCTTCCCAAGATGGCGATGCGAACTGAGGCCATTTCGTATCGTGTCCTTTGCCGCTGATGTATAAAGGGTTGCTTTCATGATACGGTATCGTCGCCAGCTAATCAAATCTCGTCTTTGCCCACGCGATCCCGTGTTGTTCGTCGTAAAATAGAACCACGAGAGTAGTGCCTGCTAGGGACTTGACATCAATTGCTTCTACCCATCCAGCTGCAGTTGATGGGCCTGCTCGTCAGCATGCCGTTTTGGTAGACGCAGCCAGAGCGAGACGTGGGTGGGCTGCATCGTTTCCGTCACCACCGCCAATAATTCCTCACGTATCTGTTCCAGATCCACCTCCTGGCCGAGCGTCGCGCTAAAGGCTGCCAGCGTCTTCTCTGCGTCATACTTCTTGCGGTAGAACCCTCGGTCAATGAGGGATTGCAGACGCGTGCGCAGAGGCTGGAAGAGCGCCGCAATCGCCAGTGTCGAGACCACCAAAATGACCGGATTCGTAGCGGCTTGCCCGGCGAAGAGCCCGGTCAGGCGCTCTAAACCGATGATGAGGCCCGCGTAGAGCGCGGCCAGCAGAGCGGTGAGCGAGCCATAGACCAGTGCCTTGTTGATGAGGGTGTCAATATCCCACAGCCGCGAGCGCAGAATGGCCAAGCCTATGGAGAGCGGAATACATGCGGAGAACACGTAGATCAACGTACTCGCCGTGAAGAGTCCCCACAGCCCAATTGTAGTCCCCAGATTACTGTAACCGGCAGGATTTCCCCCGTCGTCGAGAAGTAAGCCAGCAACGATGATGCTGCCGGAGCCGAGAATACCAAGCAGCACGCCAAAGACGACCCACTTCGTCTGCTGCCGCTCTACCACGTTGGAGACACGCCGGTACCGATAGATTTGCACACCGAGCGAGACAAACAGAAAGCCAAAGAGGATCGGTAGGACGTCATTCACTGAAATTGACGCAACCACCAAGAACAGCAGTATCCAGGCCGCCACTACCCAGCGAATCCAGCGAGGGACGAAGCGTCCATCTGGGAAGAGATAGAGAAACAGCGCGAGGCAGATAAAGCTGAATGGCGTCAGCAGGTTCGCTGGAATAGCCAGCGCCGGGACCGCCGCCGCCACGGCGTCTCCGTCGGTCTGGGCCACTCCATAGGTGATGAGCAAGACTGCGGTGAGTAGCCCAATGCGCGTGTCTGACTTACGCAGGATGAGTAGCGCACCCATCACCAGAAAGGTCAGCGCATAGAGGACTTCGACGGTGCCGATAAAGGCGGCATAGAAGCTGAGCGGTACCCCAGCGACCTTGAAGAGCTGGAAGAGAGCGGGCGTGATCTGTTGGTCGCCACAGTTCGCGGGAGCGACGGTGCAAATTGTCCCAAGTTGGGCATAGCGCAATGGCAGTCCCCAGACCCAGATGACCAGCGCGACCAGCGACACACCAACGCAGGCCACCCGCACCAGCGCCAGCCAGCGCTCCGGCAGGCGCGCCACAGAAGCGCTGCCCTGCTCGATTCCTGCAGACATGCCCGCTTCCGGGGACGGCTGATTCGTCACGTGGTTCCTCCCTCGCTTAGTCAGACCTCGTTGTGGTTCCAGCATATCATGCCTCCGTCTTGCCAGCGTTACGACGGCCGTTACGGCGCCCGTCAGTGGAGTTCACACAGCGGAGCCAAAACGAGACACGTCCATTGACGTCCATTGACGTCCATTGGCGTCCACCGGCGCTGTCGTCGGGCGTGCATCGGGGCGTCTGCGACATACCGATCAGATTGCCAGCACCTAGAGTTATAATGATGCCATATACCCGCACTTTCTTGGCTGCTTCACTACACTGTAGAGACGCAGAAGAGAGCCTCTAGCGAGAGGAAGAGATCAAATGACCGCCGAATACGTGGACGTCCTGGTTGTTGGCGCGGGGCTTTCCGGTATCGCCGCCGGCTATTACCTTCAGACCCGTTGTCCCAAGAAGAGCTATGCCATTTTCGAAGGTCGGAGCGCGATAGGTGGCACCTGGGATCTGTTCCGGTATCCTGGCGTACGCTCGGATTCCGACATGTTTACGCTTGGTTATTCCTTTCGGCCCTGGCCGAATGCGAAAGCCATCGCTGGCGGTGCCGCTATCCTGCAGTATGTCCGCGAGACCGCAGCGTCTTACGGCATTGACCAGAGGATTCGGTTTAACCACCGGGTGCGGCGTGCAACCTGGTCCTCTGCCGACGCGCTGTGGACAGTTGAGTTCACCTCGGCACCGGACGAAGAAACTCGAGAATTGACGTGCGCCTTCCTCTTTATGTGCACCGGTTACTATGACTATGACCACGGCTACACGCCGCAATGGCCCGGTATGGAGCGCTTTAGGGGCCGCATTCTCCACCCGCAGCAGTGGCCGGAGAATCTGGACTACGCGGGCAAGCGAGTGGTGGTAATTGGCAGCGGCGCGACGGCGGTCACGCTGGTGCCCGCGCTCGCCCAGCAAGCGGAACACGTCACGATGCTGCAGCGCTCACCGACCTACATCGTGGCGCGTCCATCTGAGGATGCGATGGCCAACTGGCTGGGACACCACCTTCCCGGGAAGCTCGCGTATCAGCTCACCCGCTGGAGGTCCATTCTCTTCATGATTTACTTCTACTCGCTCGCGCGACGCCGGCCTGATTTCACCAAGCAGGCCATTATGCGGATGGTGCGCGAACAGCTAGGCCCCGACTACGACGTCGACACCCACTTCGCACCGCGCTACAATCCCTGGGATCAGCGGCTGTGTTTGGCGCCCGATGCGGACCTCTTTGCGGCCATCAAGGTCGGGACAGTCTCGGTGGTCACCGATCAGATAGACGCCTTTACCGAGACGGGCGTCCGCTTGCGCTCAGGTGACGAGCTTGCCGCGGACGTGATAGTAACGGCCACAGGACTCACCATGAGACTGATGAGTGGAGTGCAGCTCGAGGTCGACGGCAGACCGGTAGATTTAGGAAAGACGCTGAGCTACCGGGGCATGATGTATAGTGGTGTGCCCAACCTAGCATCGGCGTTCGGCTACACTAATGCGTCGTGGACGCTCAAGAGCGAGCTTATTGCACGGTACGTCTGCAGGCTGCTGAACTATATGGATCAGCACGGCTACGCCCAGTGTGTGTCGCAGCGGCCGGAGCGAGCTGGGGCTGAGGAACCGGTCGTAAATCTCACTTCGGGTTATGTGCAGCGCGCAGTTGACACGTTTCCACGCCAAGGGGCCAATAAGCCCTGGCGGACGTACCAGAACTATCTCCGTGACCTCCTGAACCTGCGATTTGACCCTCTCAATGATGGAACGATGACCTATGCGCGGGGCCGCTTGGCGCCGAAAACGGCGACGAACATGTAGCTCTTGCCGCTCGCATGGGGGGAGAAGAGCTCGACAACCTCATCGTCGAATGCAGTTGAGCCGACTGTGCCCAGGCCGAGAGCATGCGTTGCCAGTTGCAGCTTGCCGGCGTGGATGGCACATTCGAGCTGGGCGACGCGATAACCGCGATTCCCGTAGCACTCGAGGACGGGCGTGAGATCGGTAAGGTAGTAGCAGTTGACGTGTGCGGCACCTGCATACTCCTGCTCTAGAGCAATACGAGTGGCCTGGTCGCGGAACGTGCTAGCACGCAGTAACTCAACCGCGTGGAACTCGGGATGGTGCAGGTAGATGCCGTCGGTCAACCGTTCGACGTTGTGGACGATGAGGTAGAGGTCGTGCAGTGGTGGCGCGCCGCGGACCCGGACACGGGCCACCAGCAGCGAGCTGGCGTTGTCTTGGTGAGTCGCTACCCGCAACCGCCGCTCGGCCGAGCGGGTCTCCCTGGAGGCAGGCTACCGGTGCGATGCTGCCAAGAAGCTCACCCCGTTGACGGGATGGAGAGTGTCACTCTGCTGCTCCTACTGTTTTTCTTCTGAGCACGCGGCATCTTGCTTTCTTTGTGCTGCTGGTGGAAGCACCAGGTAGAGGTACTCGTAATGGTGGTAATCAGCCTTGCTTGAGGAAGGCAATGGTTCTCTCCCACGACAGCGCAGCCGCCGCGGCATCGTAAGACTCCGGGCGATTTGGCTCGAAGAACCAGTGTTTGGTCCCTGGATACGTATAGAAGGTAGCCTGCTTTCCCCCCGCCTGAAGCGCCTGCTCCATCTGCGCCACCGACTCCGCTGGCTCGTAGGGGTCATCCTCGGCGAAGTGGCACAGGTAGGCCGCCTTCGCGCCGCGATAGTCCAGATCAGGATACGTAGCATAAAAGGTCACGACAGCGGCGATCTCATCGGCTAGATTGACCGACATATCGAGCGCGTAGGCGCCTCCCAGCGAGAAGCCGACGATGGCGAACGCGCCGCGACCGTCTGCTGGGCTGGTGGCGCCGTTTTGTCGCAAGAACTGCAGCGCGCCCGTGATGTCGCCGCGCACCCGCTCCGACTGCTCATCCAGCGCCGTGCCCAATGCCTTCGCCTCATCGACCGTGGTGGCCGTCCTGCCGCGGTAGAGGTCAGGGGCGAGGGCCACGAAGCCCGCCTCCGCGAGCCGGTCGCAGACCTGCCGAAACGGCTCCGTCAGTCCCCACCACGCATGCAGCACGACGACCCCTGATCCTTCGCCGCCTGTGGGCAGCGCGAAATAGCCCGGTGCCGTGCCTTCTCCTACCGGATATTGAATCATGTTTACTCCTGTGCTTTCAAAGTCGCTTTCCACCGAGAAGCCAACAGGTTCTCCGAGAGCAATTCTAGCCAGTTACACCAAATCCGGTAAAGACTACACGAAGTCGCTCGGAGTGCTGGCACTCCGAGCGGACAGCAGGCTGGCTCGTGGTACCTGCCATGCAAAACAAGCTCTTAGAATTTCTGGAAGGCGTTCGAACCTCTGTGGTGCACTTCTCTGCTGAACGGTACCACTAACGTCGAGTCAGGTGGCTCGTCTCTATACCGTTGCCTTCGCAATTGCGCTTGTCATCCGGATTATCCCCGCGAGTATTGGCTCCATCTGGCAGCGCTCCTCACGCGATCCCGCTGCCCTCCAGGAGGATCGCGGGTCGTACTTGCTGCTCAACGTGGCGATAGTCGTGGGCCTGGTTGTCGGCTTCGGCCTCGCCGCCGTCTGGACGGGTGCCGCGATTGCCTGGTTCCGGCCCCAGGTGACGATTGCCGGTATCGTCCTCATTGTCCTCGGCGCCGCGCTGCGCTGGTGGGCCATAGCCGTTCTCGGCCGCTACTTCACCCGCGATGTGGCGGTACGGTCCACGCAATCGGTCGTAGAATCCGGACCGTAGCGCTTCGTGCGGCATCCCGCATACAGCGGAATGCTGCTCTCCTTGCCAGGTGTGGGACTGGCGTTGGCTAACTGGGCGAGCATCGTCGCGCTTCTCGCCTGCGGCCTGATCGGGCATCTCTACCGCGTCCGAGTGGAAGAGCGCGCGCTCAAAAAAGCGCTGGGCCAGCCCTATGTGGACTACATGCGCCGGACCAAGCGCTTCATCCCCTACGTGTTCTGAATCGCGCGCCGATCAGGATGAAGCTTGTCGGCCGGCCGAGCTCGCGGCGCAGCGGCCAGCCGATCACCAAACGAACTGCAAATACGTGTCTCTCCAGGACGGTGTCAATAGTGCCTGTCGTAGGCTGAGTGGCAGCTTCAATCGTGTGACAGGCAGTGCTGGCAGTTTGTGCTACGGGCGAAAATCACCCGGGACATCCAGCCAGCGATATATGATCTATGGGCACCCAACCGCACTCTCCCTGAGCGTTCGCAGACCAATACCAGCCATTCTTCTCGCTGTCGACAAGGACTTCGTCCCCGGCTGCCACTGCGAGCTCGACGGCGTCGTAGTCATAGCGTGCGCGAGCTCGACTACGTCCATGACCCTTAACGGCTTCCAGCAAGTCAGCTGGCGCCCAGGCACTCTTTCCGCGCGGATCAGTGCACCAGACCCAGATCCATTCTGGATTACCCTCCCAGGCATCTTCTCTCTCGCTTACCGCGATCTTCTCTCCCGCTTTTACGCTGAGCGGATCGGGATTCTCCGGTTGGCGTGCCTTGACGACACGCCCGTGCTGGTTGCTAGCTTGTGAAGATCTCATGAACCCTACCTCCTGTGTCTCTCCAAACGTTCCGACGCAAGCAAAGGGATACCTGACGTCATCATAGACAATGATTCCTGACATCTCATGGCAAGAATTAGAGAGAATGTTTGGCCGTCGTTCCGGAGCTAGCACTCTGGAGCAACCGCTTCGCTCCCCTCCTGGGCCAGCTCTGGAGTCGCCAGCGGCAGGATGAACCAAAACGTCGATCCCTGTCCTGGTGTACTCTGGAGTCCAACCTGCCCATCATGTCGTTCGATGATGGTCCGGCTAATATGCAACCCCAGGCCCAGTCCGACCCCGCTGCCACCCTGGGCTTCGATCCCTTCGACCCGATGAAAGCGTTCCCAGAGGTGCTCCT
>JBKQTH010000440.1:0-40024 GCA_052143275.1 Ktedonobacterales bacterium
AGTTCGTGGCAACGACGCGCTGCGTTTGACGTTTCCCATTCGGGATATGTATCTCAACGGCATCGACAATGCCGAGCACCACATACTGCTCACCAGCGCGTATTTCATACCTGATACTTCTCTTCTAGCAGCTCTCAAGGCGGCGGCCGCTCGCGGAGTAGACGTACAGGTGCTGGTGCCGTGGACCTCCAACCACATAATTGCCGACTGGGCATCTCACGCGTACTTCACGGAGTGTCTCGAGGCGGGTATTCGCATCTTTGGCTACCAGAATGCCATGATTCACGCCAAGACCTGTACGGCGGACGGCTGCATAACCACGATTGGGACCGCCAATCTTGACCGATTGAGCTCGGTGGGTAACTACGAGGTCAATGTCGCTATCTACAGTAAGGACCTCGCCCAGGAGATGGAGAAGATATTTGCCGCCGATAAGACCAACGCCTTCGAATTGACCCTCGACGACTGGGGGAGCCGTCCGTTGTACGTCAAGGTGAGCGAGCAGCTCATCAAACGGCTGCGCTTTGTGCTGTAGCAGTGGTCAATAGCCGACGAACGGGGCCAAACGACCGTCTATGTGAAGTCGTCGATCGGTACCTATCCTGTGAGCAGCAGGTAAGTGGCAAGCACCAGACCACTCAGTAACAGAGCTACTCCAAGACCGAGCCCGAGGCGTGATGACCAGCGAAAGGTCTGGGTGGCGATCTCTTGCCCCATCCGCATATAGCGGATGGGGCTGGTTTCCCTTGCGGCGCTGGTCTACGGCCGTGCATTGTCACGGCTCCATCTCTCCATCGGTAGAGTAGAATGCCCCTTGAATACCGTATGCAGGTGTTAGACCAGAGACTCGAGTAGCCTGCTGATATCGGTTCGGTGATATGCTACCCGCTGGCGACGTAATTTCTCATGAGGCACAATGTGACCAACCATGCCGCTATGAGTCTAGCGCCAGTGAGGACAGATGGACGACCGGAAAGCTAAGAGGTCACCGAGTCGAGTCAATGCGGGCAGCTTGGTCGCACGTGGGCTGCTGGCACTGGTGTTTGTCGGTGGCGTCTTCTTTTCCCTGCTGCCGCTGGGACGTGCAGCGGCCAGGTCGACGCTGTTGCTGCCCGCGCTGATCACGCAGTCCCAGCCCGCGCCATTGGTGCTGGCAGGAGATCCGATACGCCATACTCAGTCCACCATCGAGTCCAAGGACGGTACTGTCTTCTTAGACATTTATGCGCCGACCACGCCGCCGCCGCTCATTCCCGGCGCACGGGAGGGTGTAGTCGTCATCGCTGGAGTAGGAGATAACCGCAAGGTCGGCCAGCTGGTCAATCTCTTAGACTCGATGGCTCGTGCCGGCCTGGTGGTTATGTTGGTTACCACACAGACACTAATAGATTACGAGCTTGCTCCTGCCACCAGCGATGCCCTCGTCCAGACAGTACTGGCACTGCAGCGCTACCCTGGCGTTAATCCTCACAGCGTGGGCATTCTTGGTTTCAGCGCCGGCGGCTCTCTGGCCGCACTGGCCGCGACAGATCCGCGTATCCAACGCAGCCTGGCTTTCATCACCCTGTTCGGTAGCTACTATGATGCCCGTACCCTCCTGGAAGACTTCGGGAGACGGGCTCAGGAGGAGGACGGGAAATGGGTGCCATGGACGCCGAATTCGGTTCCAGTACAGGTCCTCACCAACACTATCGCTAACACTCTTTCCAACAGCGACGGCGCCGTGCTGCGAGGGGGAATCAACTCCAGCACCGGCATCTCACTCAGCCCTGCCGCCGTGGCATCCCTCTCACCGCCGGCTCAGGCAGCTTACCACTTGCTGGCCGGTGATCAGCCAAGTCGGGTTCAGGCCAACCTCGCGCTGTTGCCTCCTGAAATGATGACGTTGCTGACCACTCTTTCACCAAGCTCGGTGCTAGCGGAGATCCGGGCGCCGATCTACTTGCTGCACGATCGCAACGACACATTTGTTCCAGTCACGCAGTCCGAAGCCTTTGCAGCAAAGCTAGCTCAGATAGGACACCAATATCGCTTTGCCGAGTTCAGCATCTTCGCACATGTTGAAGTGAAGACCGCACTGGGAATCGGACCTTTGCTTCGAGATGGCGCTACCCTCTACCAGCTGTTGACCGCTATGCTGCAGCCGGCATCGTAAGTGGGAGGGAAGCAGACTACCCAAGTACGGTGTGTTTAGCTCACGGAAGGGAACGCTATGCTGGCCTTGTCATTGCTCTGGATTGTGCTTGGAGGGCTGATTGGATCGCTGGCACTGGCAGGACAATTGCGTCTGGCTAAACCGGAACGCTATGGCTGGGCTATCCTCGTCTTGTTGGGTGCGCTTGCGGGACTAGCAGGCGGCTGGCTCGGAACGCTGATCTATGGTCGCTTCTTTGGAACCGCTACTGCCGCCTGGGTGGCGGTAGCGGCGGTAGTGCTAATACCCTGGACTTTGAACCGTCGCCGCTCATGACCTGCCCTTCTATCATCCCTGTGGCGACCCTTATACGTATACATTCTCATGACACTGTTCGTATCACATTTTGCTGCCCCTGACCGCTCCGGAAAGGGGTCGCAGTAGCGTATGTGTACAACTGAGCGAGGAGGGAAGCGCAAAGCGGTGAGTCGTCCGGTGAGGCGTGCACGCAAAAAAGCAGAAAATCAGGGCAGCGCTAACGCCGTTACTGCCGGGAAGCCTGTGTCTCGGCCGGCCGAGACACAGGCAAAGGTAGAGATAGATCCTGTCGATACGGCAGATCAAGCTCAGGGCGCATCTTCTTCGGAGACGCAGTTGAGTCCCACTCCAACTGACCCGGCCGGTAGGCAAAGTGAGCTCGGATACCTCGGGACCAGCGCACCCCCCATTTTGGTACCTCGCTGGAGGCAGCGTAGGTACATCGAGCGCCCTGCTGATCTGGTGGCGCTTGGTCGCGACTTGATGGATGTAGACGTTTTGGCGCTGGACGCCGAGTTCTCACAGTCTCCCGAACGTCTTCCGGAAAAACCGTCTCATCAGCTGTCATTACTGCAGTTAGCCATAGATCAGGACTACCGAGCATCCTACGTAGTGGATGCTCAGCGTATTGCTGATCTCTGGCCGTTAAAGGCTGTTCTCGAGAACCCAGCAACACTCAAGCTGTTTCACAGCATAGGCTCTGACGCCAAGGTGCTCTCGGCCCGTGGACTAGTAGCCAGCAATACGCTGGATCTAGAGGCGGTCAGCCGCTCGCTCTTTGGGCAGCGTGAGTCTGGTCTGCGATCTATGCTACTTCGGGCCTGTAATGTCTGGCTTGACAAGACCTTTCAGCGGGCCGACTGGTCGCACCGGCCCCTGTCGCCTGGAATGCTGGCATATGCCGCACAGGACGCAGAGATGACATTGATGCTCTACTACTGGCTGAATGATAATTATGCCTGGGCGACGAACTGGCACCATATCCCAGCCCAAGAGCCGGCACCAGCGGTGGCTGATTGGATTCTACCGTATCTTGACGGCTCTCGGCCGCGGCATGTCGCGCTGGCCCTCACCGAGGCAGGTATCTCGAGCAATATTGCGGCACAGGAGGCGGCGTTGCGACAAGCGCTGGCAATAATTCGCCACCCACCGCAGCGCGCAAGAGCTATCCGGATTATCACTGATCTAGACCTGACGCGGCTAGCTCCCGATCTGTATCCTTACCTGGACTCACCTGCCTCTGAGGAGCGGCAGAGTGCGGTACGCGGCCTAGGCCGGCTCCACGACACGACGGCTGTCGAGCTGATTCGTCCGTTGCTTGGAGATGCCGTCCAGGAGGTCCGTCAGGCGGCGACACTGGCATTGGAGCAGCTCTCCAGCGTCCGGCCCGCCGTCTCGCGCCCGCCAAACGCCTACCAACCACATCAACCATACCAACCGTATGCGCCTTCGAGCATAGTGAAGTGGAGCAGTGCTCCACATGATGTGGACTCGCCACCTGTCGGAGGCTGGAGGGATACTCTGCGTACCCAATTTGGACACTCACCCATGCTGCCCGAAGATACCAGCAAGGACGGTGGAGACTGAAGTCAAGTTTGCCGCTACTCTCTTTACTCTGATTCTTCTTTGGTAGTAGTATAGCCTGTGTCGGTGTCATAGCTGTGTCAGAACTGCTGCAAGGTGCCCTCTGAGACGGGATAAACATTGACCGCTAGACATGCCACAGCATACAATACAGCCGGCGCCAAGATCCTTGCGGTATCTTTGCGACCAAGCGCCGTTTGATGGCGGTTGCTTTTGAGTTCCTATTGCTTTCAAAGTGGAGGCTGCGCAGAATGACAATTGACGCCACTAGCGAGCTACCGCAGCTCATGAAGTCTGTCTCGCTGTTAAACGGTGAAGATGATCTACAGGACGAGGCTCTCATAGGCGATCTAGATGACCTCGATGAGGATGTGTTTGCGCACGATGAGGAAGAGGATGAGTTTGACGACGGTGTGGATGATGATGATGATGATGATGACGACGATGACGACGATGACGACGACGATGACGACGACGATGTAGAGGTGGAAGTGGAAGCGGTAGAGATAGACGACGATGAGGAGGACGATGAGGACGATGAGGACGATGAGGACGATGAGGACGATTAAGTGCTGTGGGTGAGCCGCGCAGTTGCAAGACGCCTACAAGACGCACGCCTACAGCGCGGCTGTCTACCAGCTACTCAGAAGTTCTGCAGCGGCGCTACCACTTCGGATGCCAACCTCTGAATTATGCCTGCCGGGTATAAATCATTTCCTTCCGGCTGATGTGAGGAACTTCTTAGGTTGAGTATAAGGTGGGTCGCGCCTGCTTCAATGAAGCGACCCAGCGAGTCCCGTGTGTCATGTAGATGCAGAGGATCAATGGGAACCTGTACCGAGCGCTGTATACTGGCCGGATCTCGACCAACTGCGGCGCAATGATTGTCCAGTACACCATTCAAGCGTGAGAACTCCTCAACCGGACCGCCGGCAAAATTCCATATAGTCGCATACTGCGCTACCACCCGCAGAGTGAGTCGCTCACCACTCCCGCCAATCACGAACGGCGGATGCGCCTTCTGCAAGGGCTTCGGCTCGCAACGCGCTTCTTTTAGCTGATAGTACTGGCCGGCAAAATCCACTTTGGGCTCGGTCCAAAGTAGCCGTATGGCCTCACAGGCTTCAGCCAGCCGACCAATACGCTCACCGGCGGGATACAATGGAATACCATAGGAGCTGTGCTCCATCTCGTTCCAGCCAGCTCCAATGCCGAAATCCAACCTTCCACCTGAAATGATATCGACCGTCGCCCCCATGTTGGCCAGAACCGCAGGGTGGCGGTAGGTATTGCCGGTGACCATAATCCCGACCCGTAGTCGTTCAGTCTGCGCGGCAAATGCCGAAAGCAGCGTCCAGCCTTCCAAGCACGGGCCATCTTCGTCTCCGCTCAGCGGCATAAAGTGATCGAAGAGCCAGGCATGCTCAAAAACCGGCTCGTGATCGGCTTCGCGCCAGATGCGTAGCATTGCTTCGTAGGTAGTATGTTGCGGCGCTGTCTTGATACCAAAGCTCAGGCGTCGTGGGAACTCCATGCGTGCTGCCTCCTTTTGGTCCTGCATCCGCCATCTGATGAGCTAAAAATATGCACACCCGAGTGTGCACACTCGCACGTGTACTAAGATCGTATCAGAGCTTTCTTCAAAGCTGCCAACACAGATGTCGTGCCATAATAGGAGAAACGCCACCGACAGGAACGTATCGTCGCCATACGTCCAGCTCGAAAGGTTGGAGCAGCAATGTCAGATCGATCAACCAAACCAGACTCTACTACGACCACGCCGCCTGACGGCAAGATTGACCTCTCGGCCCGACGTGCGCACTTTCCGTCGCTAGCGCTCGAGCAGAACGGCCAGCCAGTGATATATTTGGATAATCCGGGCGGCACTCAGGTCCCACAGATCTGCATCGATGCCATTAGCGCCTATCTTAGCGCCTCCAACGCCAACACCCATGGGGCATTCGTCACCAGCCAGCGAACCGACGCTCTGCTCCGCGAGGCGCACGCAGCCATGGCCGACTTCCTGGGCGGCAACGATCCACGCGAGATTATCTTTGGCGCTAACATGACGACACTCACCTTTGCGATTTCGCGAGCGATTGGTCGTACCCTTACGGTGGGTGATGAGATTGTCGTGACCGCGCTTGATCATGACGCCAATGTCTCTCCCTGGCAGGCGCTTGCCGAAGAACGCGGCGCCGTCATACATATTGTTGAAATCGACCCAGCTACCTGTACCCTCGATATGGCCGATCTACGCAGCAAGATCAACGAACGCACCAGAGTCGTAGCCGCCGGCTACGCCTCCAATGCAGTAGGCACCATCAATGATGTGGCTACTATAGTAGAGTGGGCGCGCGATGCCGGTGCACTGTCCTTTATCGATGCCGTCCACTTCGCGCCGCACGCCCCAATTGATGTGCAGGAGCTCGGCTGCGATTTCCTGGTCTGTTCGGCCTACAAGTTTTTTTCAACCCATCTGGGCATCCTCTACGGGCGCTTTCCGTTGCTTGAACGACTCGCCTCCTATAAGGTGCGTCCGGCGGGCAACGAGCCTCCGGACAAATGGGAGACTGGCACGCAAAATCACGAGTGCCTGGCTGGACTCGTGGCAACGCTTGAATACCTAGCCGAGTTAGGCAGCGACTATACTGGACGCTTCTCGAGCCAGTTTCTTGGGATGAGCGGGCAGCGACTTGACCTACACCTAGCAATGGCCGCGATCGCGGAGTACGAGCGGGGGTTAGTGAGGCGCTTGCTCTCTGGACTCTCTGATCTGCCCGGCATACATGTCTACGGTCTGACCAGTGAGGAGGATCTGCCTCGGCGTGTGCCGACCGTCATGCTGACGATGGACGGCCATACGCCACGCGAACTGGCTGAAGCGTTGGCCAGCCGCGGTATCTTCTGCTGGGATGGAAACTTCTATGCCCTTAACCTAATGGAGCGACTGAATCTGGAAGCGGCTGGTGGAGCGTTACGCGTCGGCCTGGCTCATTATAATACCACGACCGAAGTGGATCGTCTCCTGGCGGCGCTGCGCCAAATTCTGGAGGGCTAGCCCAGGCGAGTGTCCTTGCGGCGACAGCTCCAGCACCGCCGACCACAACCTCGCCGCCAAGAGACAAGCAACTTGCGTACCAGTGCCGGACTACGTTGCACGATGCCAGATTCGCCAGATATAATTGATTAAGTTAGTCAATAGTGTTGCCGGTTGGGGAGGGCGGCTCAATGGACAAGCCTCTGGGCAATGCCTCGTCGAGCGACTTGGTACCGAAGGTTAATGCACTTTCCGCCGTGGAATCAAATGAGATCTCCGCCATTGCCCGTGGGCTCGACGATTGGTATACCCACCTTGGGCGCCAGTTCGGCCCCCTCTCCCGACCTCAGCGTCGTATGCTGCACCTGCTCGTCTCCCGGGAACAGGTGCGAGTAAGCGACCTCGCAGAGCGGCTGGGGCTGACCACCGCAGGTTCCACGCGCATGCTCGATACCTTGGAATCGCAGGGTTATGTCAGTCGGACACGTATGCCGCAAACGGATCAGCGGCAGGTATACGTGAAGCTCACACCCTCCGGCGAAGAGGCTTTGCGCCTGGCAGACATAGTGTATCTCGGGCGGGTAGCCGAGATTGTGCAGCGCCTCCGCCCATCTGAG
This sequence comes from Ktedonobacterales bacterium, assembly GCA_052143275.1. Lineage (GTDB taxonomy): Bacteria > Chloroflexota > Ktedonobacteria > Ktedonobacterales > JADMIN01 > JAJPKE01. Next base: position 7,694 of record JBKQTH010000440.1, read on the forward strand.
CGCAGCGAGCTTGCACGGTTATTCCATGTCCTAAGCGGCAAAGCTGCAACGGAATGAGCGCTCCGGCGGAATAACGAGCTGGTTGCCGAACAGACTGTTCGGCAACCAGCTCGTTAAAACGACAATCGGAAAACGGGCTCCAGCCCGACTAGGGGAGATACCGGCATGGGAATGAGTCGCGTGGGTCTGCGCGGCATGGGGGGCGGGATGGGGGGAGCATCTGGACTAGGCGGCGGATTCTGGCAACAGCAGCGCAGCCTGGGGTATCTGCAGGATGGAACTCCCGACATCCGCCGCACGCTGAGACGAGTCTGGTCGACTCTGCAACCCTATCGGGCACAAGTAGCGCTCGGCACATTCGTGATGCTGCTGGGCGTCGGAATTGGATTGATTCCACCACTACTCATTCGCGCGCTTATCGATGTGGCTATTCCCCACCACAATCTGCGATTGGCTCTCTTACTGGGCAGCGGTATCTTTCTTCTGCCCGTAGGCAGCGCAGTGCTGGGCATGGGACAGAATTATCTCAGCATCGTCATAGCTCAAGGGCTGATTGCCGATCTGCGCAGGGACCTCTACCAGCATACCCAGCAGCTTGGATTGGAGTTCTTTACCTGGACGCGCGCCGGTGAGATCCACACCCGCTTTCTAAACGATGCCGGTGGCCTGCAAAACGTTCTTACGCAATCATTCTTGGGCACCTTCGCCAATCTCATAACTCTGGTAGCCACGCTTGCCGTCATGGCAACCATCAACTGGCAGCTGGCGGTGCTCGCCGCCGTCGCGTTGCCGGCCTTCGCCTTTCCCGTGCTCCACTTTGGCCGGCGCCGCTATACGGCGATGGAGCGCGCTCAAGCGGCACTGGGCGATCTTTCAGTGGTGCTGGAAGAGACGCTCAGCCTTTCCGGCGCTATCGTTATCAAGAGCTTCGGCACCGAGCGGCAAGAAGCCGAGCGCTTCGCTGCCACCAACGAGCACGTGCGCGGCGCTCAGGTCGAACAATTGCTGGAAGGACAATGGCTCTCAGTGATCGTGCAGGGGCTGGCGGCGCTGGGGCCAGCCCTACTCTACACATATGGCGCCTATCTGGTTATCAACCACCAGGTCGCGATCGGCACCATTGTGGCGTTCGCAACCTACCTGGCCCAGCTCTATGCCCCGGCGTCCTCGCTGGCTGGTGCCAACGCCACACTGCTCGGCGGCCTTGCCCTCTTCGACCGTGTCTTCCAGTATCTGGACCTGCCGGTGAGCGTGCCTGAGCCTGTGGCTCCGGAGGTCTTGCCCGCGACACCCACTCAGGGTATCGAGTTCGAGCATGTCAACTTCCGCTACCCGGCCACGGCGCGTGAGAAGGACGTACTGCACGATATCTCGCTCACCGCAGAGCTCGGCCAGCTTACTGCGCTGGTCGGACCCAGCGGAGCCGGCAAGTCGACCATACTCTCGTTGTCCGCGCGCTTCTATGATCCCACCCAGGGTAGGGTATTGCTAGACGGAGTGCCGCTGACACGCATCGCCGGCGCTGACCTGCGAAAGCGAATCGCCGTCGTGACGCAAGAGACATTTTTGTTCCACGCCACTTTACGCGAGAACATCTGCTACGGCAAACCGGACGCGACCATTGCGGAACTGGACTCCGTTGTGCAGGCGGCACAGCTTCAGGACGTGATCGAGCGTCTGCCCGACGGACTGGCGACCATCGTCGGCGAACGAGGCTACCGGCTCTCCGGTGGCGAGAAGCAGCGCGTTGCCATCGCACGAGCCCTTCTGCTCCAAGCTCCGTTCTTACTACTGGATGAAGCGACCAGCTCGCTTGATTCGCAGGCTGAGCAGCGCATCCAGGCAGCTCTGGAGAAGCTCGTACAGGGACGTACCGTGATCGCCATCGCTCATCGACTCTCAACTATCCAGCGCGCTGACCAGATACTCGTCGTACAGGACGGCCAGATCGTGGAACGCGGCACACATGCGGAACTGCTGCGCCTGTCGGGTCTATATCAGCAGTTGTATACTGCGCAGTTCGCACCCAGTCGCGAGCACCAGGCCACTCCCGAATCCACATCAGCTGACGCCCTGGATAACCACGGTTCCGAGACCGACGGCCTACCACGCCGGCTTAAAGCCGGTAAACTAGGCTTGTAAACGAGAAGCCTCTGGTCTTTAGAGCCGTGGCGTGTCACAATACCACGTACTGGTTGGTGAGAAGTCGTAACTCACGTTAGGTAGCTTTTGAACCCATGCGTGGCAAATGAGGTGATCATGATGATCTATTCGACTAGGGTGACGCAACCATCATGCTAGAGGAGAGATCAACTACCACACTGCCAGCTCCGCTGCTCGCAACCAAGTGTTACATTCCGCGCATGCGCGCCGATCTGGTGCGGCGTCCACGTCTGGTGGGCCAGTTACACGAGGGGTTACAACGCTCCCTGACCCTGATCTGCGCTCCCGCTGGCTTCGGCAAGACAACCTTGCTTGGCGAATGGTACACCGCCGCCGGCACAGCACCAGAGTGTCGCCTCGCTTGGGTTGCGCTGGACGACGGGGACAACGACCCGGTACGCTTCTGGCGCTATGTCGCCAGCGCCTGTGAAAACGTGGAGCCCGGCACCGGCCAGTGCATACTACCCCTGCTCGAGTCACCGCAACCGCTGCCTGTTGAATTCCTCCTCACCACGTTCATTAACGCGCTGGCCGCAGCTCCTCAGGATAGAGAGATCTTCCTGGCGCTCGACGACTACCACACCATCTACGCGCCGGACATCCACACCGGCATCGCTTTTCTGGTCGAACACCTTCCGCCCAATATCCACATCATCATCGCTAGCCGCATCACGCCACCTCTGCCGCTGGCCCGGCTGCGGGCACGCGGGCAGCTGAGTGAGGTCCGTGCTGTCGACCTGCGCTTTACCCGGAGGGAGGCGACTGAACTGGTACGTACGGTGCTCGGTGAATCACTTCCGGAGGCCAGTCTCGCTACGTTGGCAAAGCAGACCGAGGGGTGGGCGGCCGGCTTGAAGCTTGCCGCGCTCTCACTGCGGGGATCAGAAGATATTCCGGCGCGCATTGCGGCTTTTGGCGGCTCGAATCGGTTGGTGCTCGACTATGTCACCGAAGAGGTACTTCACCGCCAGCCGGCCGCTGTCCAGCGATTTTTGCTGCATACCGCTATACTTGACCAGTTTTCGGCGTCACTTTGTAACGCCGTTACCGGGGCTCTCGATGGCCAGTACATGCTTGAGAAATTAGAGCGTGAGAACCTCTTTCTCATACCACTTGACGGCGAGCAGCACTGGTATCGCTATCACCACCTCTTCGCCAGTCTTCTGCGCCAGCGGCTGAAACGGACTCTGCCGGCGGCCATCCCGCAGCTGCACCACCGCGCCGCCGAGTGGCACCAGCAGCATGGCCTACTCAGTAGCGCCATCGAGCACGCGCTGGCAGGCAAAGATCATGCTTTGGCGGCAGGCTTCATCGAGGAATACTTCCGTAAGATGCTGGAACGCAGCGAGAGGGCCACTATGCGCCGGTGGTTGGATTCGCTCCCTCGCCAACTGCTGAAATCTCGTGCGTATCTATCGTTGATCTATGCGTGGACTCTGCTAGCGACCGGTTACTTCAGCGCTGTTGATCCCTACCTCGGCGACGTCGAGCGCGCGCTGGTGATGGACTTCATCCCCTCACCGGAAGCGGCTACTCAGGCACAGATCATGCGCGGACATGTAGCGGCGATACGCGCCACCGTGGCGATCAACTCCGGCCACAAGGCGCAGGCAAAAGAGCTTTCGCTACAGGCGCTGGCGGTCTTGCCCAAAGAAGAGACTCTACCACGTGCCGTCGCCGCGCTCAGTCTGGCCGATGCTCTCGATGGAGAGAATGATCTCGCTGCAGCGGCTCGGGCATTTACCGAAGCCTACCAGGCCAGTCTGGCCACCGGCATGATACCCGTCACGCTGAATGCTTTGAGCAACCTTGGGCAATTATACGAGCGGCAGGGAAAACTCCACCAGGCTGCCGCGACCTATGAGCATGCCCTACGAATCGCCGACGAGAACGGTGGCCTTTCTCACTTCTCTAGTAAGGCGCACATTGGGCTGGCGCGAGTGCTGTACGAGCGGAATAATCTGGCTGCGGCGCGCGACCAGACTCAGCAAGGCATCGACTGCGCCCGGCGATGGGGACATCAGGAGCATCTGGTGGATGGATACCTCTGTCTCGCCCATATTCAGTGGGCGGAGGGTGATATCACCGGTGCGCTGGCGACACTGGCAGAGGCTGAGCCGCTGGTTCTGCAGCCGAGTGCCCACCCTGAAGCGGTGGCGCGCTTCACCTCGTACCAGGCTTCGCGGTGCATTCTCCTTGGCCGCTGGGGTGACGCAGAGCGCTGGGCAGATAGCTTTGATGCCCGCATGGAGGGTGACGCGCGGCTGCTCAGACCCGGCATTCTCACCCTGGCACGGCTCCGGCTGGCGCAAGGCGCTCCTGACTCTGCCTGCGATCTGCTGGATCAGTTACTGATTATTGTCGAACGGGTGGGACTGGGAGAGGACAAAATCGCCATTAGCATTCTGCTCGCGCGAGCCCACCACGCCGCGCACCGGAGCAGTGAGGCACTGCACGCGCTCCGGCGGGCGCTGGCTCTGGCTGAGCCGGAAGGGTACCGGCGCATCTTTCTGGACGAGGGCACAGCGATGGCTTGCCTGCTTGAAGTGCTGGTAGCCGAGGGTGTGGAGACTGGATATACTCGTGCCTTGCTGGCCGATCTCCCCGCATCGGCTGCGGCAACGACTCTGGGCCGGCCGGCCACAGTGCTTATAGAGCCATTGAGCCGGCGCGAGCTAGAAGTATTTCGCTTGATTGCCAAGGGAGCCTCGAATCAGGAGATTGCTGAGACCCTTATGATCGCACTCGGCACTGTCAAGAAACATATCACCACCATCTTTGCCAAGGTCGGGGTCACCAGCCGCACTCAACTTCTGGCACGCGCTCGCGAGCTCAATCTGATTTAGTCGAAGTGCTTGACGGATGGCCAGAGGTTTTTTTCCGAATACTTGGGCTGTCGGGCGATATAGATAGGGAGATTGTCCTCGCTCGGCTCACAATAGGTGCAGGTCAGGGTTGTCGCCAGCGCAATGTGATTATAAGACTTCTCGAGGTCGGAGTCCGAGATACCCACGGTGATCAATACCGATCCCGTACAGGAGCCCGGTCCCCAGAGGTAGTAGTTGTTGTGCCCGCTGATGACCGGCGGCAGGTGATACTGAGAACTGTAGAGCTGAAGCGCGCCCGCCTCGCCGTAGTTGCTGGTGAAGATGCAGGCCTGTGCGCGTTCATCTGCCGGCAGGCTTTCGAAGGCACGAGCTACCGTCGCTGCCATATGCGGCCACCCGAAACGATCGGCGAGGTATTGCGGCAGTACATTGTTCTGCTGGCCGGCCGAGGCGTTAGCCTGCCCGGTTAGGAAGCCATAGTGGCTCACGAAGGTCGCCGGCGGCAGCACCGGCATAGCTTCCGGCGCCAGTAGGATGCCGCTCAAGGCCAGCACCACGACCGCCACCGGCCGGACCCAGGCTCGACTTTCCGCCACTCGCTCCAGGACCAGAGCGCCGCCGGCGAAGAGTGGTGGATAGGCCGGACCCAGAAAGTAGGATTTGGTGTGGATGAGGGTGAACAACACATACAGCAAGACGTAGGCCCAGCCAAAGACTCGATAGGGCTTACCGTCCGGCCAGCGGAAGAAAAATATCAAACCCATGATCGCCACCGGTACGGTAAATGGATTGATCAGGAATATCTGGTTAACCAGATAGGCGAGTGGGCCGTCGCCGGTAATGCCGCCGTAGTTATGCCAGAACGCCACAGTGGGTAGACCGTTGGCGATATTCCAGAGTATGTAGGGTAGCAGGAAGGCGAATGCGATGGCGCCGCCCGCCAGTACCCAACGACTCCACAGCAGCTTCCTACTCACGGTGAGAAGAAGGCCGATCACGAGGGCAAGCCCCCAGAAAAGCATGGTGAGCTTGGTGGTAAGACCTATGCCGGCCACCAACCCAAAGAGTAGCCAGAGCCGGGGCGATTGGCGCTTGATGATGAGGATGAGCACATACGCGGCCAGAGTCCACCAGAGCTGGTCGAGAGCATCCATGGAGAAGATTGAGCCGGTGGCCATGAAGCCCAAACAGACGGCAGCACTAAGCGCCGCTATTACCTGGGCGGTGCGCTTGCCGCCGAACTCACGCGCGATCAATCCGGTCATGAAGATGATGCAGCTATTGGCAATAGCCGGTACGATATGGATGATGACCAGGTTGTCGCCAAAAGGCTGCAGCAAGGCAGCCAAGAAGGCAATCATCGGTGGGAAGTCCACGTAGCCGAGAGCCAGATGATGTCCCGCGGCGATGTAATAGAGCTCGTCGCGAAAGTAGCCATAGTTTCCAGCAACAAGCATGTGCACGAGAAAGCTGATAAGCGCTATACCGGCAATGGGCGCGTTGTCGCTGGCCAGTACCCTGCGCAGAGTAGAAGATTCTCTGGCCAGGCCTTGCTGGTGCTCCAGGCGGGAGCCAAGAGTCGTCGCCATAATCAATGCCCTTTCTCTCGTGTAGCCGCATCTTTGCCGCTCTCTCGCTCACGATACGCTCTTTACCTTTCTAGGATACTGCGCATCGTGCCCAAAAACAGTGGACTAAAGTGGTATTTTTGGTCGTAGTTCTTCCCATCCAGCTGGTACTACGTCATTGGTAATGGGGCAGCATCCGACAAGGGGGGGATATGGCAACTGGTGAGACACGCCGTCAGCTCGCGATGCGAAAGCTGGAGGCATTCATCTGGCTGCTCGGTTTCCTGGTACTGTTCGCCGGGTACCTGTACGGCGGTCAGCGGGTAGGCGCGAACTCCGACGACGCCAGTATCATTCTTGAAGGCCAGGCCATGCTTCACGGCAACCTTCTCCTGCACGGCTGGTATCTGCCCTCCGACAACTTCCTCACGACCGACATGCCGTTGGATGCGTTGGGCAGCGTCTTCTTCACCGCCCAGCAGCTGCTGAAGATCACTCCCGCACTGCTGTATGCCGCCACGGTACTAGGAGCCACGTACCTTGCCAGCCGGCGCGTCTCCGATCCGGCATCTCGGTGGCTGAGCGCTGCCGCCTGCCTGGCCCTCACCGCGTTCCCCGTTGGCTTGCTGTTTACCATCGTCATGCAGAGTCCGATGCATATCGGCACTATCGTGGCAAGCCTGCTTGCTTGGCTAGCCTACGATCACTTCGTTAAGCGCCCAGCGTCGTATGGCCCGCTGGGCCTCTTCGTGCTGGTGACGACACTCGCCATTATCGGCGACCCAATGGCAGAATTGCTTATTGTCATGCCGGTTGGTATTGTAAGCTCTGCCATGTTGTGGCGCACTCGTGGCCGCGAGAGCACGGCGCTTGCTACCCTGGGGGCTGCGCTGCTCGCCCTGCTGCTGGGCATCGGTCTGCGGCAGGCACTCGTGACCAGCGGCACCTTTATAAATCCGGCGAACCTCAGACTCGCCTCGCTATATCACATCTGGGTGCATACTCAGTACCTATTGGTAGGTATTTACCTGCTCTTTCATATCAACTTACAGCCTAGCGTAGGGCTCAAGCTCTTTAATATTTACACCGTGCCCAGCATAGGATTCGACCAACAGGTGGCCTTCCTGGTACTGAACGCAGGCTTCCTCGTCGTCTGTACTGTAGGATTCATCAAGCTCTTTCGCCACTCTCTCATCCCTACGGACATGCAGCATAGCCTGACCAACGTACTCAGCTGGGCCATTGTGAGCAGTATCGCGGCCTTCCTGTTCACCACCTTCGCCGTGGATATCATTGGGATTCGCTACCTCTTTCCAGCGTTGGTGTATGCCGGCATACTCTGCTATTCGGCATTGGCGCGGATCATCGCCCGGGCCCACCTCGCGAGGGTTATTCTGGCCTTCCTCGCCGTGAGCGGGCTGACCTTTGGTGTACTGCTTGCGGAGGCTCCCGGCGCGACGGTGCCGCAGAAGCCACTTATCACCTTCCTCAAGAGCCACCATCTCACCTATGGCCTCGGCACCTACTGGGCGGCCAACATCACGACGCTGGAGAGCGATGGGCAAGTGCGGATACTGCCCGTGCTCCTGCAAGACGGGCATGTTCTTGACTTCCGCTGGCATGCCGAAGCCAGCTGGTTTAACAACCAGCAACTCGGTGCAGTCCGATTTGTCGTGGTCGACGGCAGTGTACCGATGGCGCCCTTTCAAGAGGCTTTGATCAAGACGTTTGGACCTCCTGACCACACCTATCATCTGGGCAAGTACCCCAACTATAGCTATGTGATCTTCGCCTGGGATCATTCCATCGTCAGCTCTGCCGTCGAACTGAGCCCGCCGGTGGACTCCGCTGCCGGCGAGACCGGCGTTGCGATCATGCGGACCAGCGAGCCGTACCGGCCTATCGGTTGGAGTTGTCGGCCATCTCTACATCCGGCTCTGGCGCCGCTTTAAGGTGTAACGCCTCGCGAGCAATGTGGCCGTTAGGCATCTGGCGCAACCGGTAGGCAGTAGCGTAGCTAACCCCTTCGGCAAACAAGTCCAGATTGGGGCTGGCGATGACCAGTCCTACGCCCAGCTGTTGAGCAAAGCGCACTACCAGGTCCGCGTTGCGCTGGTCCATCCGAGCGAACGCCTCATCGTGCATCAAGAGGCGCAACGGCGCCTCCGATACGGCAAACTGCATGGCCGCCGCGGTCAAGAGGAGCACATAGACCGGCACCCGTTGCTCACCCCCGCTGCCAAAACCAGATACCGCGCTATCCCACGGCCGCACCCGCGCGTCCACATCATCACTATGCAAAAGAGATATATCTACCCATCGCCGGTAATCCAACTCGTCAACCAGCGCTTCAACCGAAGGCTGTGCCTCACCCTTCATTTGCTCGTCAAGCCAACCAGCAAAGATAGCCGTCAGCTGAGCCTGAACACCGGCTGGCATGGCACGTCCGTGCTCAAGTAGAGCGGTGGCAATCGTCACATGATCGAAAGGCACGTCCGGTAGCCTAGAAAGCAGCACCGAGATCTTCAGGGAAAACCGGGTATTGCGGGCAAAGAATCGGGCTGTCACCAGTCGCTCGTTAAGTCCCTCTATGATCTTCTGGGCGCGTAGCAGCTGTTCCACCAGATGGCTCACTACCTCGCCCAGGATGATATCGCGTACCACGCGCGTGACACGCTCTGAAAGCGTCTGTTGCAGCTGCTCGATCGAGGAATCCAGAAAGTTGAGCAGTAAGCGAATATCGCTTGTTCCTTCCAGGCGAGGAACGACATCTAGCAGCCAGCCCTGCGGTGCCAGTGCCAGCTCGCGCTTCACCGGTTGGCGCAGACCAAAGCGATCATCTGAGCCAACCAGCGCCTGATAATCAGCAACCACTACCAGGAATGACTCTTGCTCGCGCTCAGCTGAACTGTAGGCGCGAGGCAGATCATCTTCCAGGCGCTGGCGGCTGTCGCGTCCCCTGGTGATCTGGCGGGCATAGCGGACCGGATCATCCACCTGCTGCTCGGGGAGATCAAGACTATCAGCTACCGCGCTGAGCAGGGCGCCGAATGCGGTATTGCGCGCCTGCAGATGCCTGCCGGCATTTTCAGCCTGGGCCGACGCTATGTTGCATGTCTCTTTAGCCGCATCAACCCGATGAAGCGCAATGCCTTTGGCCACTCCGGTCTGACGTGCTAGGGTCTCGGCAGTCTTGAGCCGGCGCTGCAGCTGGGTGATACGAGCCTCCACATTCTGCAAACCCGCCGCCTGGAGCGCACTACGAGCTTGATTCAGAATACGCTGAGCTTCCTGCACGTCGGTATCTACCTGGTCCATATGAGAACGTGCCATACCAAACACTTCACTCTCAGCACCATGAGAGTCCTCGGCGGATCGCAGACGTGTACGCAGCTGAGCCAAGCGGCTGCGCGTCTCGCCGGCACGGGTTACGGCGTCGGCCACCGCTTGTCCGAGGGTCGCGCGCGAGCGCCCCAATTGGGCCGGATCGGCGAGAGCAGGATAGCTACGTGTGGCTTCGGCCCATCGAGCGCGTTCATCCGCTTCGTCGGCACTGGCATCCTCCGCCTCGCGCGAGGCAGCAGCCAGCCGGACCGCAACTGCTTCATCGGCCTCGCGCAAAGTGCGCATTTCAAGCCGGCGCTGCTCTATCTCATCCAGCATGTGCGCTAGCTCGCCGAGAGCTCGAACCTGTGCCTCGGCGGCAGCTGAGGCTTCTTTCTCGGTCTCGTAGGCAGCTTGCAGCTCCTGTATCTCGCCGTAGAGGCCGGTCTGCTCACGAGTGAGCTCGTCCCGACGGGCCGCCGCGGCCGCCTGACGGCGCACCACTCCGATGAGCGACTCCGAGCGCTTGGCCTTGCGTACGGTGCCGGCCAGGCTACCCACACGATAGCGACCATCCGGGCACAGGTAGTCTCCGCTTCTCGTCGGCTCCTGTGACAGCAACAGCCCACCGAACCTAGCGTCGAGATAGCGGCGCAGATCAGGCTGGCTAGTAACCAGCGCAGCTGCCAGCGAGCCTCGTTGCTCCTTACCGCCCTCCGGGTTAGCCAGAAGCACGTGCCAATCGGCCTCGCCGCCCATCGTCGCACGAACCTGTTCCAGGGGAACCGTGACGATCAGGAGTGTCAAAAGATCCAGGTGATCCAGTAGCCCTTCAATGGCCTCACCCCAGGCGATACCCTCACGAGCCAGATCCAGATGACGATATACTGGCGCAACTCCACGGTCCACCTGCTGTAGCCGAACCAGCGCCCGCTCGCGCTCAGGCGAGAGGAGCGGCAGTGGCTCGGTTTGGGTCTGTTCCGACTCTGAACGTATGGCGATCAGGCGCTCCTCAATCTCGGCAATGCGGATCTGGACACGCGCGGCACGGGCAGTAGCTTCTCGCGACTGACGCTGCGCCTCATCTATGTCGGACTGGCAGTTCTCGGCCAGCGGCGGCAGCAGCATGGTGCTCGGTTCCTGTTCCGGCGCTGGGCCAAAACTCTCGGGCCAGCGCTTGATCATACGGTCCCAGCGAGTCCAGAGCGCCTGACGCGCGGTCTGCACGGCACGCGCGGTAGCCTCATGCTGCGCGAGAGCATCGCGCTCCAACTGTCTGGCAGCATTGGTGGCTACTCCAGCCTGCTGTATGCGTTTGACATGCGCCTCCAAGCGCGAGAGCACTTCGTCACTACCAATCCAGCTAGCATGCAGACCGTCCGCCAACGTCTGATTGCCTGGCTCGGCAATCAATGTTCTCCAGGCAGCGTGCAGCTCGTCCGGCAGTGTACCCAGCGAACTCTTGGCACGTTCGCAGAGTTCGCTCAGGCGTTGTGTTGCTGCCTCATGCTCGGTATCGAGTGAGTGACGGGCTGCGGAGACCGCTTCCTCAGACCGCTGGAGCCGCTCAGTAGCCTGACGAAGTTCACGAGCGGCACGGTCCTGGGCATGCTGAGCGCTTGAAAGACTCTCATTGGCCCGTGCCACCGCCTGTACGACCTCTCCTTGGTGTAACTGCTGCAACGATTCCAACTCGCGACGAGCTGCGGTCTCTTCGGCATAAGCTGCCTCTTCCTCGGCTTCTGCCTGGCGTGCGCCTGACTGGGCTTCGCGTAGAGTTTCTTCAGCCTGCGCCAGCTCTCGACTGGCGTCTTCGCTCGTCCAGGCAGAGCGTAACCAGGCCAGCCCCGCGTGATGGAGCACTGCCTCGTGATACTTCTTGCGGGCCTCCACTACTCCGGCCAGGGTTGCGCGCAGCTTCGCGTATTCGTCGATGTCATGATGTATGCGCTGGATACTTTCGAGACCCTCCACCAGACGTTCCAGGTGGGGACGATCTACGATGGGTAGAAACTGCCGGACTACACCACTGGGGTCGGATACCAGAGCGTCATCTACTCGTAAGCCCAGCATGCGGTGAAGGACATCATAGAGCGCTTCATAGCGTCGCTGCCAGTCGGCTCCTTCAATGTTGAGCAGTCGCCGCGCTACCAGCCGGTTATAATCCTCGCACTGTGAGGAATTGAATACGGCGCCGCCCTTGCTCACAAGGGCGTCATTGATGGAACGGAATTCCGGCATCTGCAGCGGTACCTGGCCGCGCGGGGTAATATCTAAGAATGAGACTTGATCGAGAGAGCCGGGTAGCGCGTAGTAGAAAGGATGCGCTGCATGCGGAGTCGCAGCAGCGGCAGAGCCGTATACCCAGCGGCCCTCGCCTTCGTGTTCGATCTCCACGGCGCAGTAGCCTACCGTGCGCTGACGTCGCCAACCTTTATCTGGGCGATCGATACCGTGCGGATCAAAGAAGAGTATAGTGTTGCTAAGAGTACGCTTACTCGTCCGGCCACCTTCTCGCGCCGCGGCGTTGAACTGTTTATTGGATGTCGGGAAAAGTGCCCAGTCAATGGCATCCAGAACGAGTGATTTGCCGGAGCCGTTTTCACCAATAATAGCTAGCATGTCACCCATGACATCCAGGACGGCATTCTCGTGCCCATGCCAGTTTATCAGCCGTATCCGGCGAATCCAGGCTCGTACTGATCGCTTGGTTAGATTCGGCTGAGTTAGCCGGCCATTCGAAGTCGGTTCGGCAAAGTGCATGATCTAATGGCTCCCCCCTGGCCGCTCGGGATCCAGGTCATCATACATGACCAGCCCCGCTGGCGGCAGAAAGCGGTCGATCAGATCGGTGAACTCGTAGATGCCGCTGTAATCGCGCTCGTCTAGTTTATAGCGCTCATCCGGCCGCTGACGGTCATCCGCCCCAATGCGTCTAAGCAGCCGGTAACGCTCGAAGGCGGCAAAAGCCTGGTAAAAGGCGCGTTGGTTGGCCCGTACCCGCTGGGCTGCCCCTAACTTTGGTGCCGCCACTGTAGATGCACTTCTCCGTGTGCTAGAAGCGACAGTACTAGTAGTGCCGGTGGAGGGGGTGCTTCGCCTGCGCCCACGGTTACTAGAAGTAGCGGCGGTAGTCTCGAGGATTTCATCATCATCCTCGGCATCGGCCTCGCCTCGAGTAGCCAGCGCCTCATTGACGACGCCTTCATCAAAACTGAGCCACGGAGACTGCCGCTGCCCCTCCTGCGCCACATAGCGAAAGAGTTCAGCAAAGCGAAACGTATTGGCCGACTCCCCCGACTCGAGTAGACGCACACTACGGTAGGCCCGTATAAGACAGGCGTAGGCGGTCTGCTTACGTGCGGTCAGCTCAAAGATGTCGGAGATGCAGAATTCGCGCTGGCGCGGGGGAGCCGGCCAGTAAGCTCGCGCCCACCGGCCCAAGCGTAACTCAAGATAGGCGCCTAACTCGTCTTCAAAGAAGCGCTGCTCCTCTGCAAAGTGCTTGGTGAGCCAGATGAACTCATCAGGCGCTTCCTCCTGGAGTACGGCGCTCTGTTCGATAAGCATACGCCTTACACGCCGGGCAAGGTCTTGCTCTCGCTGCCCCATATACGTTGCCATAGACTTGCCCCCGAGAATTGAATTAGCCAGAGTGAATGGACGGAAGCGAAGGAACCCTAGGAATCCAACGGCTTGCCTAAGACTGGGCGTTCGGCACGTTACGCCGACCCAGCTGGAAGGGCCAGAAGCGGCGGCCCGGCTGTTGTGGCTCCTCTTCGTTGGCCGGCCTAGGGATATCCGAAGCCGCCTGCGCCGGTTGCGGGCCCCTCGTAGACATTAAACTGGAAGGATGAGCTTCTTCCGGCGCCTGGGTCGTGCCTTCCAGCGGTATCGTCGGGCGTCCAACATCGAACTGTATCGGTCCGAGTGAGCGCTTGGTAAATGCTAGTCCGCTCTCCACTGGCGGCAAATTTGAAGTTACCATTGCCGGGGCAAGCAATGGAGGCGTCGGCGGAGCACCCGAAACCGGCCTCGAGACCACTGACGCCACCGGCCATGGTATCTCCCGCTCTGTTCTGGTCCAATGCCTGGTCTCCGACTCACGCGCCGCACGGGCGGCATCGACTTCAGCCTGCCGGCTGCGGGTGGTTGCCAGGAACCGATAATTGTCCAGCTCTACCACGAATCCAGGCCCATGAAGGGTCGTGCGCGCACTCACGCCGGCTCCAGGCGACTGTATGCGCAGACCAAGACGGCGCAGCGGAGCGCTATCCCGCGGAAGCCAAAGGAAAGATGCCAGCAGGCGTAGCTCATCCAATGATTCGAGATAGCCGAGAGCGCTGGCCGAGCCGGTGGCAATCAACCGCTCAACCAGGTGAGCGCGCGCTTCTTCCAGCTGGCGCACCCGTGGATCCTCTCCGGGATCCCAGTCCTCGGGTAACTCAAGCGAGGATGGCGGCGGCGGCAGCGCAGGGCGGTGGCGCGGGCGCAACGACTTTTTCCAGATATCCTCATCCACCAGCGGCAGCGGCGAGCCTCCTCGTAGCGCCAACCAGCGGTCCAGCCGTACCTGATCGTCACTCGGAGGTCGCGCCTGCACCCAGATTGCGGCATGCATAGAGCCGGAGGCGTTCCATAGATACTGGCGGGCGCGCTGCGTGGCGTTCTCGCCGCCCTCAGCTAGATCTCCGGCCCGCCTGAGCAGTGCCGTGATGGCCTGTGTCTGTTGCAGTCGCAGCGAAATCGCCGAATGGATCCGTTCGGTGAGGTCTACCAGCGCTAGACTAATGGCTTTGGCACCTTCACGCCACGATCCCGGACCACTCTCAGCCATTAATCGCTCGAAAATAACCAGCTCACGCAGTACCTCAAACTGGACGCTTTGAAGCCGATCTCGCTGCTCTTCGGGTGTCTCGCCGAGCCCCACGCTCCACTCTTCCTCACGTACGCGGAGCGCTTCCTGCAAACGATGCACATTTTCGCCGTCGTGACGCTCATCGCGTAGCTTCTCAAGTCGCTCGCGCACCTGGGCGGCGCCTTCAGCCGCCACTCGGAAGAACTTCTCGTGGAGAATGCCGAGGCGGTCGGCTATGTCGGCAAGGACTTCTGGATGGTTTCCGTCAACCCGGAGCGAGCGCAACTCACGTGCAAAGTCGCGTGATTCAGTGATGATGCCATGAAGTGCCTGTCGCAGCGAGTGCCAGGCAGTATGGCAGCGAAGAGGATCGGTATCCTCGTACTGAAGCTCTTCAAGTAGCGTGTCCAGCGCGGTAATTGCCTGAGCAAAGTAATTGGCGCTTAAGCTTACATAACGGCGGCGCAGCGCGCGCTGTACCTCGTCCCAGTGCGGCAGGAAGACGCGGAGCGAACGCGCCAGAGCATAGTCACGCTCGACCCGGCGTCGCAGACCGTCCCTTTCGGCTCGTTCAGGTGCCAGACCGCCATCCACCGCCTGCCAGCCTTCCAGCTGGCGAAGCACCTCTACCACTTCGCTCCGGAGATCACCAGGTATATCCTGCCCACGCCACCGTAATACCGCATCTAGATCGGCGGCTATCTCATCTACCGATACACCTACGCGTCCCTCGGTCTCCTGTTCACGCAACGACGCAATGACGATGGCACGCCGCTGTTGTCGGGCGCCCCCCTCCTCACCTACGAACGCACGTAGATACTCAGGCGGCCCGGCGATTAACGCCTCAGCCGCACGTGAGAGCTCCGCTATTCGTTGCCCAGAGGTCATCACGCCGCTTTGTCCCTTTGCACGATGCGCCTATGCCTGCCCGCTCACTGACAGGAGTATAACATGTAATTTCCGGGTACTCTTGGCCGCTGTGCCCAAAGGTACCAGCCAATAGGTCAAAAGAGGCAGATAATAACGAGCTGATCCGCAGCGCCGAGTCCGCTGTTCATGCTTCCGAAGTCAGCGGATGTAACGCAAAAAAATCCCAGATCACCTGGGTGGCATCGAAGGTCTGATCAACGCTCGGAACTGGCTTGCGGGTTACTCCGCCGGGCCAGGCATGAATACCGCCAATGAGGCGATAGTGGACCACTATCCCGTCACCCTGGCAGCCTGTCCACTCCAGACCAATCACGTCGGGAGAACTAAAGAATTGCTGGGCCTGGGCCTGGCAGTCGTCCAGCTCAACCCAGCCGCCTAGCCAAGCGGGCACGGGGAGCTCATACACTTTCGGCGTACCATAATAGGGGACAGTCGAATCATCGGTGCCGTGAATTTCTAGAATAGGTACCGCACGCCCCGGATTACAGGCCGGAACCAGGGGATAGTACGACCCAGAGACCGAGGCAAAGGCGGCAATACGAGTGGCCATACGGCAAGCCAGCAAGGCAGTCAGGCCGCCTCCATTAGAAAAGCCGGTGGCATAGATGCGTTGCGTATCGATGCAGAGTCCTTTCTCCAGTGCATCCAGGAGATTCCCGACGAATAGCACGTCATTGGTGTCGGGCCGGGCCGGGGCGCCACTCGCCCAACCAGTTTTCCCTCCAGGGCCTATGGCGCCCTGTGGATAAACCACAATGAAACCCATTTCGTCGGCCAGTCGAGAGAAGCCGGTGTAGAGCTCTTGCATCCGGTCGGTGTCCGCATATCCATGAAAATTAAGGACCAGGGGGTAAGGTTGCAGGGGTTGATAGTCAATCGGTAGGTGCAGCCAATAGGTGCGTCTAATGCCATCACTTGTCAGGGCGCCTTCACCGCTGCTGCCCGCCGCCAGCGCCGGAACGCTGCCGCACCCACTGCTTTCCACCGGCAAATTTATCAGGGAATGGGTATATCGACTGGACGCCTTTTGACTGGTTACCTTGACCTCTGCCCGAGCGGTAGGAGTCCGAGCATGTGTATAGGTGAACAGAGACAAGCAGCCAAATATCACGAGCAGAATGGTCAGCAGGCGTTTGCCCAAGCCCCAGACGCTTCCTGATCTCGCTGAACCCATGTGGACTTACTTCTGCTCCTGCTGGACTGGGATGACCTACGCCCATAGCTTGCCCAGAAAGAAGTGTAGCGCGTAGTTGAGGCAGTGTGCAAGCGCCTGGCTATTTTTTTACCGTATACATATAGCCGGGAATGCACCGGCACCGCCGCGGCCGAGAAGCCAGAGAAACTGCCAGCGGCTTCGCTCGATCGGGTCACGAGTACAAAGGACGAAAACAGTTCACTTGACGTTCAAGACGCGGTCTTAGAGCAGGTAGCTGCTGAGGAAGGCAGAAGTGCTCAACTCCGACGTGAAAACTACATGCTGCAGAGCCTAACTGGGCTACTGGGGTTACATCATGCAGTGCATACCGTTGCTGGTTGTTATGAACGTGCGGATGGCCCGCGCACCGGCGAGAGCGTTCGCAAAGACCGAAAAGCACACGGATGAGATCAGATGCCACTTAAAGACCTACTTATGTGGGACACAACGAGGAGAGAGCCAAGCAGTGGAAGCTCTATCGCGTCTAGGCTCGCGACCAGGCGACGGCATTGGTCGGCTGCTCGCGCTCTTGAGGTCGCTCCGCGCTCCACGCAGGACGAGAGCGTTTCTCACCTCCGACCGTTTGCCACTGGTACTGATTGCGGGGCTACTTGTCTCAGCGGTGATCACTGTCTTCGTTCAGGCGCACAACTATGGTGTGACGCTGGATGAGGACCTGCAGGAACGGCTAGGACGCCACTTGCTCGCGTGGTATGGCACGCTGGGCAGAGACACCAGCTTCTTGACCGTGTTTCCTGCCGACGAGCACATGCCTGAGCATGGGGGCATCTTCGACACCGTGGTTGCTGCCGTGCAGTATATACTGCACGTGTCTAATCCGAATTCCAACACCGCAGTATTAATCCGCCACACTCTCAATGGCCTTTGTGGAGTTGCCGGCTTAGTGGGGATCGCGCTGTGTGGTTACGAGCTCGCAGGGGCCTGGGTGGCGTTCGTGGCGGCGCTCGGGCTCTGGCTCTATCCGCGCTATTACGGTGCGATCTACAGCAATCCCAAAGACGTCCCCGCGGCGGTTACTCTCATCTTTGTGCTTTGGGCAACCCTTCTGCTTATCCGGGTCTGGAATCAGCCGCAGCGCGCACGGCGCGTCAGCCTGTTGCTGGGTTTCTTCCTCGGGCTGGCCGCAGCCGTACGGGTTACTGCGCTGATCTGGTTTGCGGTCCTCACCGTCCTGCTCGCGGCTTGGTGGCTGTTCAATGGCGCGGACGTTCGGCGGGCGAGCAAATTGCGCGCAGAGCTCGTCAAGCAAGGTATTCTCGTCAGCATCATTGGGATCTCGTCAATGCTCTCGATGATGGCCTTGTGGCCATATATCTTCATCGATCCGGTAGCTCATCTGATCACCGCTATCGAGGTCATGAGCCATTATCCATGGAATGGCCTTGTGCTCTATCAGGGGACACTCTTCAAGCCGACGCAGCTTCCGCCAAGCTACGTCCCAGTATGGCTCGTCATTGGCTCACCGCCGATGCTCATCCTCCTCGCCGTGCTCGGCTTCAGCCTCTTCTGCACACTTAGCCTGCACACTCGGCGCATCGATCCACAGGTTGGCACAGTGGTGCTGGCGTTCGTCGTTCCGTTTGCGGCACTAATCGCGTTGCACCCAGTGCTCTACGACGGGCTTAGACAGTTTCTCTTCCTGATTCCGCCGCTCATCCTCCTGGCGGCTTGGGGGCTCGTGAAGGCGGTGACAGCTCTCGTGGGACGGCGCGAGTTGGTACTGCGCCTCGCTGCCGCGGCACTTATTCTCGTGACGCTCACAAGTTGCGCGGTCGTCATCCGTGACATGGCTGCGCTCTCCCCATACGAGTATATCTACTTCAGTCCGATAGTCGGTGGCCTGCCCGGCGCGGCAGGCAAGTATGACACGGATTACTGGGCGGCGTGCAGTAAACAGTCAGCGGAATGGTTGGTGCAGAATTATTCCCACTACACTCGCTCGTCAGCCCCGACGGTGAGCATCATTGGTAGCGCGTTCCAGTTCCTGATCACGCCGTATCTGCCCTCGTCCTTCAAGATAGACGATAACCACCCCGACTTCTTTATCGCACAGGCGCCGGTGGGCAACGACCAATTGTTCCCGACCTATCCCGTGATTCACACCGTCAGCGTTGAGGGTGTGGCGCTCTGCGTGATTAGAGCTAGTCCGGCGATTGCCCCTTCCGCATCTCCGGCTACTTGACGCACCGCTGCTTCGCGGCACACTATCTGGTCTGGTAGGCCAGCTGATACCGGTATACATTCACCTCACCCCCTGTCACTCCTGGGCCGCTCAGTCGTTTGCCTACAGCGGCAAGACACTGTGACGTATACGGAGGCTACTCTTGAACCTGCCCCATTGCTTGCGATTTACTCATGCGGAGAGAATCGAGTCTCCGACGCATGCTGACTGGTCTATAGCCTCAAGGCGGGCAAGAGTTGACCATCGCTGTTCCCTCCTATACAATGGGGCGCAGTCTTGACCTCATGCAGATCTCTCCGCATACGAGGAGAGGCAGCGACATACCGGTCGTCCTACGAGCGACCGGTAAAGTTGAAGTGCTAGTGCTAAGCAGTGGACACGGTACAGATGGATGGAGAGAGCCGATGAAGGTGGCAACTGAGAAGCGGGCAGCATCCTCTGCAACCCAGAGACGACGACGACGACGACGCCACCGTCTGGTGAGGTGGAAGAGCCCAGACACGATCCTGGCTCTCCTGTGTGCGGGTGTGGCTCTGGCGCTGAATCTGTTTCGACTGGGCGCACCGAGTCTGTGGATGGACGAGACTTTCTCAGTGGCTCTGGCCCGAGCACCCTATAGTGTGATCATTGGGGCCTTCCAAGGCGCCGAAGCCAACATGTTTCTCTACTACCTCATGCTCCACCTCTGGCTACAGCTGACGGGGTGGCTTGGACTCCCAGCAAATGAACTAGTTGTCCGCCTTCCCTCGGCCCTATTTGCGACACTGAGTGCGCTGGTCGTATATCTGCTGGGACTACGCCTGCTCGGTCGAACGGCTGGTTTCGCCGCAGCAGTGGTCTTCCTCCTCAACCCGTTGGAGTTAACCTATGCTCAGCAGGCGCGCTCCTATGCATTGCAAGTGCTTCTGATCTGTGTGGCTTGGTACGCTCTCCTCGCAGCGCTGACCTTTAGGACGCAACAGCGCCGCTGGTGGTTGCTCTTCACAGTAGTATCGGTACTCGCAGTCTACGCCCACATATTTACCCTCCTGATTCTGCTCGCGCAGGTCGCGGCCTTTGTGCTGCTGTCGTTCCTCTCCACCCCATGGCGTGAGCGGGCACGAGCAAGTGCGGGCGCTATGGGCATAAGCCTGGTGAGTATTCTTCTTTTGACCGCGCCCCTGCTCTATGTCAGCCGATCCGGCTCCAAGACGGGCTGGCTCCCCTCGCCCAACGTTGCATCGCTGGTATCGCACTACCAGGGAGTATTGGCCAGCCGAGGTGGACACGTGGTGCTCCTGGCACTGGTGGCGCTCCTGGCACTGGTTGTCTTGGGCATAGCGTCCTACCTGCTATTGCGGCGGCTTGATCGTCTACCCAAGCTCAGCGCTATATGGCATTCTGTCGAGGCGCGTCCCCAACCTGCAGTTCCGATACTTATAGCACTCCTTGCCTGGTTTCTTGTGCCGGTTGTTGTGAGCTATGTCATTTCTCTGGGGCCGATTCGGATCTTTTCGACCCGGTATCTCGTGGTGGTAGTGCCAGCAGTCTGTCTGCTGCTGGGTTTCTTAGTGTCACTCATCCGGGTTCGATCGGCGCAGATCGTGGCCGTAGGCATCCTTGCCAGTCTAGCCGTGCTCTTTGTCCCCTCGTATTACGCTCATGCCCAAGTAGAAGACTGGCGCAGCCCGGTCCACTGGCTGGAAAAGGAGTACCAGCCGGGAGATGGACTTGTGTGTTACAACAACGTGCAGGGGTGCGAGATCGCCGTCAATTACTATCTGGTCACGGACCACAGCCTCGCTACTTTCGCTGATGCGCCAGGAGCAATGCAGCTCGCACGCTTTGGCAATGGCGATCCCTTTGCCAACTATACAGCTGCCCTGGATCCCCAAGCTCTGAGCGTATTTGGCTCGAAGCACACCCGCATCTTCTATATCGCCGGCCGGCTAACCGGCGCTGAGGACGTGACCCGAACGAAAGCTGTCGAAGCGTGGCTAAACTGCCGCTATCATTTTGTGGCGCAGACCTCCACTGCAGTTGTCACTATTCGGCTCTATGTGACAAATCACGAGCCAGCAAACTCGAACCAGGCGGCATGCGCCGTACCGTCGGCTATCGTCGCTGGTTAGCTCGGCACAAGACTGCTCGAATGAACCTCTGTGGCCTAAGGTCCCGAGTACTGAGGCAACTACCTGCTGATACGCCGTCGTCCTATACCGTTGCAGAAAGCCGCGCGGTCGCGCTCATAGAAGCCGGTGGGCTCCAACTCGGCGTTGGGATGCTGCGCCAGAACGGTCCGCCGTAGGCCATGGGGAGAATGCGATAGCCAACGGCACGATGGCGCGCTTCACAGCAAGACGATGATACCGCGCCGCGAGGCAGATCGCCCTGGTGGAATGGTAGATGGCCAGGGCTTGCGCCCCCCAGGCGGCCTTGCCTCGGCCGGCAGCGTTTGGCGGCGAGCCCGCCGCCAACGTAGTTTAGCGCTTATCGGCACGAGTACGCAATCGTTTGGTCATTCTTTACTTGTGCAAAGAGCCAGGGATACAATGGATTATTCGGATTGCTGTCTAGATCGTAGACCAGATCCCAGATGACGTGAAGCTGACCGGGATACTGCGTGTAACATGGCTGGCTACCGGCAGCTTGCAGCGCCTGGATCATGAGCTGCGAGCCGGCGACCGGAACCAGGTTGTCGTCGGCTCCATGGAAATCCCATATCGGCAAGTCGACGATCCGCTTGGCAAGCGCAGGGTCGCCACCCCCGGAAACCGGCACCGCCGCGGCAAAGAGGGAAGGCCACCGGAGTATGGAATCCCAAACACCATACGCTCCCATGGAAATGCCGGTAATGTAGAGCCTCTGCGTGTCTATGCTACTATATTCCTTCTCCATCAGCATAGTTGAATCTATCGCCATCTGTAGGGATAGCGTGGGCTGCGGCGTCAACTGATACGAAGTGGCACCCCCAGGTGCGTCGACCCAGCGATTGGCGCCCACCAGTTGCGGCACGATCACAAAGCAGGGAAACTTCGTCTGCACACTGGGGCCGCCGGCCGGGTATCCCGGTCCCCAGACCGCGACGTAGTCCTGCTCTAGTATATTAGCCTGGTTTGCTGCCGGCGACTGGGTGGGATCATAAGCTTCGTCGACGCCGTGAAGTATGAGAACCATGGGATAGGTTTTGCTGGGATTATACCCATTGGGTACATATAGATAGAAGGTCATCTGGTGGTCGTAGCCGCCCTCATACTCGCAGGTGAGGAAGCCGTCAAAGCCGGTGGTGCTTGCGGTAGAAAGCGCTGGACACGAGATGCTGCCCACTACATTCGGTAGTAACGCGGGAGTTGCGGTGGCCGCAGCCTTTTTTTCGGCAATGGCCGCATGTTCGTTGTGGCCGTGGGGATGTACCGGCGTAGCCTCCAGGCGGGTAACTGGCTTGATCGGCAGGGTTCCACACGAGGCAAAAAGCATGGCCATACCAAGCAGACTGGCAAGGAGCACAATTAGCTTTCTTCGGGCGCCAATGGATGTGATAAGTACTGACTTCACGGGATAAGCAACTCCTTGGGTTCAACTTCACAAGAAACAGAACGATTCTGATCTTGCGACGGTTTCGTCCCTGTACCTCGCTAAATCACTGACGGTTTCGTGTCTAGGGCCGGCCCTTCAGGCCCCTCAGATGAAGGGTTGGGCACTGGTGAGTCTTCCTTGGCTGGCTTGGCGTTTCTACCTCGCGACTCCCGCCAGGTCAACCCGGTTTGGGAGAAAATACCCCGTATGCCTACCAGCTGCGAGGCGTCGGTGACCGCTCTACCTAGCAACTGTGCCCAGGCAGGCCGGGTGATCGTACGTGTGCCGTCATCCTCGCTACGTTTGCGCCGCAGCTGTAGCATACAGGGGTGGCCGAGGAGCCTACTCAAGCCGGGAATGTAGAGCATGATGGAGCAGAGCAATACACACGGACCTGCCACCGCGAACCATGCCAGCGCGACGCGCAGCGGCTCATACCACTGGACGGGCAAGTTAGGTACCAGGTCCGCCATGACCAGAGTTATGAAATAGCCTTGCATCAGATACATGCCAAATGAAGCATTCGAGAGCAGCTGCCAGAAGCTGTGCCCAGAGGGGGGACGGGGCGCTCGACTAATCGACCAGCGATAGGCGATCCAGTAGAGGAATGCGGCCAGCGCGACGACATAGAACTGCATGACTGGCTGGAAGACCGAGGTGGCAAAGTCCATGGTCTGGTGCTCCACCTTGACCTCATACACCATACTACCCACCAGAAGCGCCAGGGTAAGCGGAAGTGCCACAATCGTCCAGCCCCCGTGTCGCAGCAGAAAAGCGCGCACGTCCTTTATATATAAAGCCGCCACGCCGCCAAGTACGACGTAGAACTGGTAGAGCGGTAGGTAACGACTCTGGTTCAAGTTGATGTAGATTCCAATCGGAGTGCCGGCAAACGGTTTTACCTGTATGTACTGGTATTCAACGATCATCAAGATGAGCTGTAGAGCAAAACTCATGCCGATTAGTAGCCATGGACGTCGGCCAGCCCACTGAATCCAACCTAGGAACCAGGGGAATATCAGGTAGAATTCTAGAGTCAGAAGGATGTAGTAGAGCTGGAAGGAGGCACTACCAGTCGCCAGATCGCCCAGTAGGTGCAGTATCCACTGCACCGGCGGTAACTGCTTTCCCTGCACCAATTCATAGAAGATACTCCAGACGACATACGGCAAAAGTACGCCGATGGCTCGCTTCTTCGCGAACGTTCGCACGGAGAAGGGCCGGTTGGCATACCCGTACACCATGACGAACGAGGTAATTGCCACAAAGATCTCGCGCGTAAAGTGCAGCGCGCTTACCACGCCGTTCTGAATCAATATCCCAGCTGGAGTAGTTGCCAGGATGATGGTGAGGGCAACCATATGCACGCCCACCACGCTAAGCGCGGTCACCGATCGAACGACATCAACCTCGTACATGTGAGTGCGGCTGGGGGATTTGACTGGAGTTGCCGTGCTCAGTGTGCTTAGTGCGATTGCCGCCGCGGGTTCGCTCGTGGCAGCCTGCGTCGTTGCAGCCCGCCGGGACGCCTCAGCCATGCGACATCACTCCCTGGACGCTCTCGCGAATGCCTGCCGGTGCTGGAAGTTCCTGGGCGGATTGCCGGGACACCATTGATTCGAGAGATTTACGCGCCAGCTTACCATTGCCATTACGCGGCAATACCGGCACATAGTAGAAGGTCTCGGGAACTTTGTACGCGCTAAGGTGATCCCGGCAATAGTTGCCAAGAGACTCTCCGCTTTCTTCCGCATGATCATTCGCCAGCACCACGTAAGCAACGATACGCTGGCCGTAGAGTGGATCAGGCTCGCTAGCCACGGCGGCATCCTGGACGCTGGGATGGGCAAGCAAGACTTCTTCGATCTCTCGCGGAGACACCTTCTCTCCGCCACGATTGATCACGTCGCGCAGTCGTCCAGTTATGTAGACATAACCGTCGTGATCCTGATAGCCAAGGTCGCCGGTTCTAAACCAACCGTCTGTGAAGCTCCTCTCGCCCTGCCGTCCCTCATAGTGGGAAATCACGCTGGGTCCCCTGACGCAGATCTCACCCTCTTCTCCCACCGGGACGTCACGCAGGACAGCTGAGCCAGAGGTGAGCGTACCCCCACTCCCCGGGCTGGCTAGGTCCGGCTCCGGCTCTGGTACACAGATCCGTAGATCGACGCCGGTCGGCAAGCCCACTGAGCCGACCTTACCGCGCAGCGGAGGCACTGGGTTGGCGGTTACCTGGCTGGCGGCTTCGGAGAGACCATAGGTCTCCACAATGGGAATGCCAAAGCGCTCCTCAAACTCCACATGCCGGGCAATCGGCAAAGGAGCCGAGGCGGTTCGTACAAACCGGAGCGATTCGGGTACAACCAGCGGTTTCTCGACGGTGAGCAAGAGAGTTACGATGGTCGGCACTACACTTGCCCAGGTAATCCGCTCGGATTCCACCCAGTCCCAGAAGCGATGCAAACTGAAGCGAGGGGCGATTACCAGTGTGCTACCCGCCATCAGCGAGCCACAGAGACTCACTACCGGCGCATTGATGTGGAAGAAAGGCAGTACACAGAGGCCGCGGTCAGCCGGAGTCAACCGGTGGCTGATGCGTACCTGTTCAGCCGTCCAGGCAATCTGGGCCGCGGTCAGCAGGACTCCCTTGGGCTCCCCGGTAGTCCCCGACGTCGAGAGCCTCACACTCCCTTCCGACACCGCTAAGCGCCTACCCAGGCGATCTTGACGTGGCAGAGGCAGCAACTGAGAGGACTCAGAGAGCGCATAAAGTTGCTGGCTGGTAATTACCCGAGCAGTGTTTCTTCCAAACTCCCTCGCCGAGCTACGCGAGGGCGCGACGAGGATCTCGGGGGCATGGGCCCGTCCCAGTAACGCACGCTCAGTCGGGGTGGCCTCAGGTGCGCAGGGTATCAGGCGATGGCCGCCGGAGAGCGCGGCGATCCAGACAAGTGCCGCCGGAATACCGCCGGAGAGCGCCAGCGCAATACTCTGTGGCTGGCTACCGAGCATATCGCGCAACTCCGATACCGCCTCTAGAAACTGGGAGTAGGTGATCACCCGGTTCTCTTCTACCTCGACGATAAATGGAGCGGCGGGTTGCACGGCTGCCCAGTGCTCCAGCGTTTGATATAGTGAAGGGTTTGATTTGTCGAAGCCCATAAATTACCCCGGCTCTCTATCTGGCCGCTCCCCCAACCCAGCTATATAGACGGCCAACCCCGTCACGGTGAACTGCTACCGGAAATCCCGCTAGTACATCATTCGCGGGTCAAGGTAGTGCTTGAACTCCAATATATTGTTCGACGGGTCTATGAGCATGAAAGTGAGATGCTCTTCAATCATCCCCTCGAATCGCTTCGCCGGTTCGGAAAAGAAGGGTAGCTCTCTCTGGCGCGCCAGGTGAAGCAAAGCATCGAACTCGCGCTGCTCTTTGAAAGTGATCCCGAAATGGCGTGGATACGCCTGTGGATCGAGATCGATCTTGTCAGAGAGATGGCATACCACCTGGTCGCCAAAGAAGTCAAGGGTAATACGATCATGGTAACGACGCGCCAACTTGCAGCCAAGCTTGGTCACATAGAAATCGAAGGCCGCGTCAAGATCTCGGCAAGGGATCGCCAGATGAAACACATTATTAGGGTCACGCATAAGCTATCCTCCTTGCTCGCGTCCTTATTGGTCTACTGTCTGGTTCTCTTGTGGAGCGAGAAACAGAGTGTCGGATCGCAGGCCCAGACGTAGCGTTTCCAGCGCAATGGCATCCGTTACCGGTATATTGGCAAGATTCACCTGCAGCCCTATCCGACGAATAAAGGTCGTCTGTAGGGACTTGTTTGGAGCCTCGAATATCAAGTCGTTGCGAGCAATATCCGAGTCAAGAATTTCTTCGATCAAACCCAAGCGCAGCGTGCCGTCGGGACGGCAGATCCCGCTGGTACCACTCTCTCGCGACTCGAGTAGCACCTTGGTTGCTCCGGCGGCAAGATCCTGCTTAATATAAGTAATCCACACCGCGGGCGCGAGAAGTTGCGATTGCTCGCTATCCTTAAAGCCGACCTCACTAAGCACCTTGAATTCGCCGGCAAAGTCGCTGACGATGCGTGACTTGTCCGCGTTACTCAGGTCAACGGTGCCATTGGATATCTCGACGTAGCGACAGTTGTAGCGTTTGCAATAGTCGTAGTAGGCGCCGACCTTGTGCTGCTGGTAGAATTTTTCGAACAGCGTGCCGCCAAAGAAGAATTCGATATCATGCTCTCTGAGACAGGCAATCTTGTCTTCGAGGTATTGCGTGACTATCGAGGTGCCCCAACCGAATTTCACCAGATCAATGTAGGCGCTGGCGCTGTCAATTGCGTCCTCAAAATAGCGTCTAGGCAGACCAGGATCGATGATCATAGTAAGCCCATGATGGCGCGGTTTGTCACCATGCTCGGGCAAGTTCAAACTGGTACTGTTCATAAAAATCTTCGGCTCCCAAGTGTCCGCAGGCCAGGATAATGAATCGACTCGCTATACTTCACGCCTACCAGCATGTCCGATATCTTATTACCGGGTCAACACATTTGTGTAGGCTGGTGCTACCGCCAGCTCTGGCCCTAGACGGGTGATGTACTCCGGCAAGCACGCTACGACCGCGGACGTGATATCCTTTGCAATTAATACTACTCTTGCTCACCGCAAAGCGAAACGCTGTACGGTAAAATCACTGTAAACTTAGCGAAATTACGCCTGCCGCGTCTAAGCATTGTCTAAGCAGCGTCAACAGACAGTCGCTTCCGAAGCTTGCCAGCCCCACTCCGGCAAGATCTCAGTGTGGCGGAGCCGATTCGCCACTCCCTCACGTCTTTGCTATAATGACTAACGGTGCGGAACGCGACTTGGCCTACTTCGGCAGACTTATGGCAGACATATGTAAATGGGAAATGGGCGGCAATTACGTGATGACGCTTGCTTCGACTTCACTCTGGCTCCGCTGGAATCTCGAGCCACTCACCATATTATCGCTTGCCGCGGTGACAGCTGCGTACTTCTATGCACTAGGACCGCTACGCCGTCGATACTACCCCACGCAGACGGTGGATGGTGGCAAAGTAGCCTTCTTCGTCACTGGAATGGCTCTACTGGCTCTGGCCTGGCTCTCGCCGCTGGACATCATCGGGATGGAGTATTTGCTCACCGCCCATATGATACAGCATATGGTATTCTCAGTTATCTCTCCACCACTCATACTGCTTGGTATTCCTGGCTGGATGCTTGAACCACTCTTCCGTGGACCTAGAGTTCAGCGAGTTGCGCGACTCATAACCCATCCGGCGGTGGCGTTTGGGATTTACAATCTCAACATGTGGGTCTGGCATATTCCCGCCCTCTTCGATGCCCCATCGCCAGCTGCCGCAGTCATAGGTGTTCAGATACTTGAAAGCGTCTCAGTCGTTGGCGCGCTCATCTTTGCGGCACTATTCCTGCCGGGAATTCTCAAGAATACTACCAACGGCACTAGGGATGATCGAGGCAGCTGGATTACACGCCCGCAGGTCGCTTCTGGCCTGGCCATTTTTGCCGTCATAGCCATCATTATATTCACGGCCCTGGGAGCGCTCGATCCACTGGCCTGGGGAACCGACTTTGAGCCCCACAACCCGCTACACATGCTCATGGACGCTATGTTCGTGGGCACGGCTATTATCTACTGGTGGCCCATTCTCAGCCCGGTGAAAGAGGTGCCGCGTATCTCGCCGCTCTTTGGCATACTGTACATGTGGATGAGCATTATGCCGATGATGGTCATCGGCGCTCTACTCACCTTCGCTTCCGGCGTGCTCTACACCCGCTACGACAGCGCCCCGCTACTCTGGGGATTCACCCGGATCGGCGACCAGCAGCTTGCCGGCCTGACCATGTGGCTGCCTATGGACATCCCCCTCTTTATCACCATCAGTATCCTGTTTTTCAGCTGGATGAACCAGCAAGAAATGACCGAGCGTGCTGCCGCGGGCGAATTCGATGAAGTCATGGAGCCCGCTCCCATCGACCTGCTTGAGACACCACCAGAGACGGGCGAAGCTGTACAGGCCGAGTTCTAAATGGCACCGGTACCTGGTTGACGAGAATGATTCCCGGCTCAGTATGTGGCACACCAAGCGATTCGATGACGTCTTTGATAGATGGTGTGCCCTCCAGCGCCAGTTCAAAGGTTCCATGACGGTGCGACGGAGATAGAAAACCGGATAGATTCTGGTCAAACTGAAGTTTCAGGCGTATCGACATGTCTCCACCTGCGTAGTAGAGGCATCGGGCCATCTCTCTGAGATGGCCCGATTGGTGGATCATCGGCCGGGGATAGTGACCGGAACGCTGACTTCCGTAGCCTTTACTCCGCTGGAGGTAGAGCGGAGGAAGGAAACTCGCACCTGCTTACCTTCGGGCATGCGCTCAAGGTAACGGCGCAGCTCATCTACCGAGCTCACCGTATGATCATCCAGCTTGTAGATGATATCCTCGGAGTGCAACCCGGCACGTGCGGCCGGGCCATTACGCGCGACATCCACTACCAGGACCGCTCCCGCCTTTTCGAGCTTGAGCGTGTGGCGGGTAATGGGGGAAACCGCAACGGTCTGGCCTACTATGCCTAGAACGGCGCGCTTCACCTTACCATCGCGCATCAACATCGCGGCAACCCAGTTGACGGTGTTGATGGGTATGGCAAATGAGAGCCCCTGTGTCTCGCGCAACATCGCCACATTTATCCCGATAACCTCGCCTTTGGCATTTACCAGGGGTCCTCCCGAGTTTCCCGGGTTGATAGGAGCATCGGTCTGAATAATGTCCTCGATCATGCGGTTGCCATAGCCTGGCAACGTACGATGTAATGCGCTGACGATTCCTGCGGTGACTGTGCTCTGCAGCCCAATAGGACTCCCAATAGCCACCACGAGCTGTCCGACCTCTAGCTTATCCGAATTCCCGAGTCTAGCCGACGGAAGCGGAGCTCCACTCGGCGGGGTGATGCGCACGACCGCCACATCAGTCTCCGGGTCCTGGCCAACAAGGTCGCCAGGAATCGCCTGGCTGTCGGCCAGAGTGACGATGATCTTCCTGGCTCCATCTACTACATGGCTGTTGGTCAAAATATAACCATCGGGCGCAAAGATAACACCCGAACCAGCGCCCTCCGCCAGCCTTGGCGTAGCGCCATAGAAGACGCCTTCGTTGACTGCTTTCTGCACGCCGACCTGCACTACCGCCGGCCCCACGCGCTTGACTATCTGTATAATTGTACGCGAGTAGGCATCCTGCGCCTCGGCCTCGCTCGTATCAATACCGCCTTCCGCCTGTTGCTGCTCATTGTTGGGGCGTCCAAACCACGCCATGTCACCCTGCCTCCTCAATCCTCATGTCTCGAATCTCGATGATTGACCGCGCAGCCGAGCAGGCTCTCACGACGCGCCCAAAATACCTGGCGTGAGTCGCGTGTTCTGGCCCGGCCCATATAGTATATATCTCTTACAATATGATACGTGGTATGTGGCTGCTAGTTGCGTCCCGGCGTGCGAGAAGAAGGACTCGGTGCTAGGCGGCAGCTATACAGGCATGAACCGTATGCTTGTGAGTACACCGCGTCGCTAAGCGAAGACGGTTGGCAGGAAGCGCCCGCAGCGTGGTACAATGGCGTGTGGCCTTCTGCCTGCAGGCTGCCAGGTAGACCCAATACTCCTGGTGCGAGGTATGCGGGGCAGAGGACAGAACAAGCCAAGCGCCAGCAACTGCGGATCTCTGACTGCAGGGGTAGCGGCTTGTGATCCAGCACCAGCTGGGGCCGTAGCTCAGGGGCAGAGCAGGGGCCTTTTAAGCCTCGTGTCGTGGGTTCGAATCCCACCGGCCTCACCACTCGTGAATTCTTCTGGTCTCTAGCCCTCTGATACCCACCTCGTCCAGGTTCTAGTCGCTACCCACTTAGGGTGTGAGGAGGGGCAAGGTAAACCAGAAGGTGGACCCCTTACCCGGTGTGCTCTCCACCCCGATGGTACCCCCATGTCGCTCGACGATCTCACGGTTGATGTAGAGCCCCAGCCCCAGGCTCTCGCCTGTACCTGGCCGAGCTTGGACACCCGCTACGCGGTGAAAGCGTTCCCAGAGCTGCGGCTGCTCGACTCGCGGGATACCCAGCCCCTCATCCTTGACCAGCACACGCGCCTGCTTGGCGCCGCTATCGTGCTTGGTCCGCTTGGTGGGCTCGCCAGCCTCGATAGGCTTGATAACTTCGACCCGAAGAGTAAGGGTGATAGGTCGCTCGAGCGGCGAATATTTGTCGGCATTTGTGAGCAGATTGTCCAGCACCTGGCCGATCCGATCCTGGTCAGCGTCTACCATGACCGGCTCATCCAGGAGTTCGACCCGTACAGTACGCTGCGTCGCCAACTGGATCGTCTCGGCTTCCTGTTGGCACAGCGTCACCAGGTCACACGGACGACGGTCGAGGGATAACTCGTGCGCCTCCAGGCCAATCACCACGCGCATGTCCGCCAGCAAGCGCTGCATACGTGCAACCGATTGGGTCAGGGTCGCGACCAGTTCCGGATTAGACGTATGTGACTGCCCACGGTCCAGACTGCGCTGCTGCATCTGCAAATATGTCTTGAACGCAGCGACCGGGCTGGCCAGATCGTGCGTCACCACCCGTAGAATGTCCGTCCGTTGCAGCTCCAGCTGGCGCTCTGCCGTGACATCGCGGGCGGAGGTCACCGCACCAATGATCTGGCCTTCTCCATTGACCACTGGGCTCGCACTCACGCTCACCTGGATCTCCCGTCCATCCAGCGTCCGCATGCGCAGGTCCATGGCATGCGGGCCAGTCAGCGTCTCTCCGCGTAGGACCCGATAGATCGGCCACTGATCTTGCGGGAGCGGCTGCCCATCGGCACCTAAGGCGCCATATCCACCTGCCCGCTGCTCCGGCGAGAGACAGTCGGCTTGCCCCGTCACATCATAGCCGAGAAGGCGACGCTGGGCAGTATTCATGCGGAGGGTACTCCCCTGGTTATCGAAGAGCATGACCGCATCGGCGTCAGCATCGAAGATACTCTCAATCTCTTGCGCCCGTGCCGCCAGTTCCTCTTCCAGATGTCGCTGCTCCGTCACATCGCGACTTACCAGCACTGCGCCCATTACCTGCCCGCCTGCGTCATGCAACGGGGCACCGGACAAGCTGACAGTCCGCTAGCGTCCATTCAGCATGGTGGTATACACCTCCACAGGGGCTGAGGTAGTGATGACTTCGCCCTGCAGCACGCGCATCAAGGGCCACGCCTCTAGAGGAAGGGGATACCCCTGGGCATCGCAGGGCTGATACTGCGGCAGCCGGTCGAGTGTAGGCAGGCGCGCGAGATCGGGCTGCTCGTCATACCCAGTGAACACGCGGCCGGTGGCGTTCATGTGGATGAGCTGTCCGGAGCGGTCATAGATGTAGACGCCCTCGCTCATGGCCTCAATCGTACGCTCCAGCAGCTCCGTGTGGTCCATGCCTTCACCGGGCGCAGTGCGGCCAATGTGACCCTCATCTACTGACATAAACCCTCCGTTCTCCAAAACTTACCCAGATATGGACACGCCCGACCTGGTGTTTGGTTCCTGCTTCACCGCCGCCAGTTGCACGCGGAGTTTACGGCTCCGCGCCAGCGCTGGCTGCTCGCACCGAGCGTTTA
>JBKQTH010000441.1:0-18850 GCA_052143275.1 Ktedonobacterales bacterium
GAAGCGGGCAACTCTCTGCCTGGCATGGGGTATTATTGCTGGAGTGGCTTACCTGGGGCTTATTGGCCGGGGAGTTAGCCTTATTGCCAAGGCAACCGGCTTGATTGGCTCAGGCGAGACGATAGATTCCGGTCTTATCTCGTTGTCATCCTCCACCAGCACCGGGGGCATACCGGTGCCAAGCTCACTCCATACCCTGGCAATCGGGGCATTGGCGGCTCTGCCAATTGCCATCATCGGCACTATAGTGCTGGCCATTCTGCTGCGGTTCAGGCCGAGAGTAGGTCTCTTCGCTGGATTGCTCATCGCCGCGGCCTGCCTGGGTCTGGTCGGCTCGCTGGTGTTCTTTGTGCACGTGGTGGCAACGGTTAACAATGGTAAGGGAGCCGTAGTCGCGTTTCTGACCGGCATAGTCGTTTCGGTACTGTTACGGCTACAGCAGCGGGTGCGCCATTCCTACCAGCGGAACCCCGCCCTGATAACGCTTCTGGTTGCGCTGGTGGCGATCGTGTATCTTGTGCTTTCTAATGGCACCAATATAACCGCCATTGTCCTAGCGGATATAGATGTCTGGTTGGCTCTGGTGGCCTTTGGCGTCATCCTCTTCGCCGGAATCGGCATCGCGCGGTACCGCCGCCTGATTCCACGTGGCAAGTAGTAGGATCACTTCGCAATACTATAATGAGATTAGGTAACCTAAGAGCCATCCTGACCCGAAGACTATCCGGAGACCATCTAACGAGGAGAGACGGGGGATGTCGGTACAGATACGCTATTTTGCCGCGCTCCGCGAAGCTGTAAACCGCGACGACGAAACGCTCCAGCTACCGGCCGGAACTAGCGTGGCACAGGTCCGGAGCGTGCTGGTGGAGCGCTATCCCGCGCTCGCCAATATTCTGCCGCGCTGTGCCGTCGCGGTCAATCGCGTGTATGCCTCAGCCCAGACAGTACTGGATGACGGCGACGAGCTAGCTTTTATCCCACCACTCGGAGGAGGCTAACCTATGGCGGCGATCATAAAGGTCACACGTGATCCTCTAGATGCCGCTACGGTGCAGTCGCTTACCGAGGCGGTGGCTACACCAGGTGACGGTGGCATAGTAACCTTCCTGGGAGTGGTGAGGGATACGGCCCGCGGAAAACGGATACGCTACCTTGAGTACGACGCCTATGCCGAAATGGCTGAGCAAGAGATGGCAGCTATCGCCGCCGAGGTAGAACGACGCTGGGCTATCGATCATCTAGCTATGTTGCACCGAATTGGGCGGATAGAGATTGGCGAGTGCAGTGTGGTGATCATTGTCGCCTGCGCGCACCGCGCCGAAGCATTCGCGGCCTGCCAGTATACCATTGACACACTCAAGTCCACTGTGCCAATCTTCAAGAAAGAGGTGGCCGAAGACGGCGAAGAATGGGTGGAGGGCTAGCGGTCTCTAGGGGGCCAGAAGAGGTTCAGGCAATGAAATTTGGCGTCGTGGTGTTTCCCGGTACCTGGAGCGATAAGGATTGCGTGCATATTCTAGGGCAGGTGCTTGGGCAAGAGGCAGTCAGTATCTGGCATGAAGACACTGATCTGCAGGGCTGCGACGCCATCATACTGCCTGGTGGCTTCTCGTATGGCGACTACCTGCGAGTGGGCGCTATCGCCCGATTCGCGCCAGTCATGGGCAGCATAGCCGAGTTCGCTCTTCGTGGTGGGCTGGTGCTGGGCATCTGCAATGGATTCCAGATTTTACTGGAGGCGGGACTTCTGCCGGGTGCGATGCTGCGCAACCAGAGCCTGGAGTTTCGTTGCCAGTGGACACATGTGCGCGTGGAGAACACGGCGACACCTTTTACGCGACTCTGCCGCCCGGCGCAGGTACTTCGAATGCCAATTTCCCATGGAGAGGGCAACTATTTCGCCGATGAGGCCACGCTCCGTACCCTGGAAGCGGAGGGCGGCGTACTGCTGCGCTATTGTAACGGTCACGGCGACGCCACGACAGAGTCCAACCCCAATGGCTCACAGCGCAACATTGCCGGCATTGTCAACCAGAGGCGCAATGTTGCCGCATTGATGCCGCACCCTGAGCGCTGCGGGGAGGCCATATTGGGAGGTGAGGATGGTCGGCTGATCTTCAACTCAATGGTCGCGGCACTAGCCGAGCGAAAGATTGCTACTGCCGGGTAGCGCCGATCTAACGCTAGAGTCATACATGCCCATCTGGCAGGTGTGCCAAATGGGCCAGGCACTGCAAGGGTGAGGAGTTACTCCATGCAGGAGGGTTGGGGGCGACGCTTCGAGTTGCTCACGCTCGATATTGACACCCTCTCAGCCCTGCTGGAGCCGGTTGCCGCGGGCCATCCTATAATCTCAGCAGAGGCTCAGGGCGGTGGGCTAGTCAACACCAACTACAAGGTCACTCTCTCGGGATGGAATGATACCGTTGTCGTGCGCCTCTATACTCGCGACCCCTCCGCCTGCCGCCTCGAACGCGATATCTATCAGCTAGCCCATGCCAGCATACCAATGCCCGAAGTGCTCTACGCCGATCCCGCCGGGGAACGCTGCGGACGTCCATATATGGTGACACGCTGGGTGCCCGGTATAAAACTCGATAGGCTGATAGCCGCCGGTGATACTGCGACTATCGGAGGCTCGGCCACTACGGTTGGGGAGACTCTCGCGGCGCTCGGCACCTATACCTTTCTGCGACCTGGCTTCTTCGGTCCGGGACTCTGCCTACGGGAGCCGCTTGGCACGACACGCGAAAGCGTGCTCTCCTTTGTGGCGACCAGCCTCTTTGACCGCGAAGCCGGCCAGCGACTGGGTAATGATCTAACTCGCCGGGTCTGGAAGCTACTAACCGAGCACGCCGCCTTGCTGGATGAGGCGGATGGTCCAGCAACGCTGGTACATGGTGATTACAAAGCGCAGAATCTGCTCGTGCGGCAGAACCCGGACGGCAGCTGGGGAACGGCGGCGGTTCTGGACTGGGAATTTGCCATCGCCGGCTCTTCGCTCTTTGATCTAAGCATTCTTCTGCGCTATGCCGACACACTCCCCGTGGCATTTGAGCAGGGTGTGATCGCTGGATTCCGCGGAGCCGGCGGCAGCCTGCCGCCGGAATGGAAACGCCTCATAAAGCTGCTCGACCTGCTCAACCTCTGCGAATTCCTCTGCAGTCCCGATCCACGTTCAGCCATGATCAGTGATGTCACCGCGCTGGTTCGGGCTACTATCAACGGATGGGACAGTTGCTACGCCCGCTGAAGCCTTAGCTAGTCGCACGAGGCTCCCCCACCATAATGATTGCTACCAGTGATGGCGTCGCAGTCATAGCCGAAGTACGCCGATGGATCCACCGGTACATTATTCACCTCGACCATAAAGTGCAGGTGTGGGCCAGTGGACCAACCGGTCGAGCCTTCGAGTCCAATGGTCTGGCCCGCCTCGACGCTGTCACCCACCTTTGCCAGCAGCGTCTCCATATGGCCGTAGACGGTGGAAATTCCCCAGCAGTTGTTGATCTTTATCGAGTAGCCCAATCCTCCCACGTCCCAGCCGGCCCAGATCACCTCACCGGCCTGGGCAGCATGAATCGGGTTACCGGCAACCGTCGAGATATCGACGCCGTCGTGATACCAGCTGAAGCCTCGTACCCAAAACGAGTTTGGATTTGGCGCCACCAGGTCATAGCCGGTTGGGT
Organism: Ktedonobacterales bacterium; assembly: GCA_052143275.1. Lineage (GTDB taxonomy): Bacteria > Chloroflexota > Ktedonobacteria > Ktedonobacterales > JADMIN01 > JAJPKE01. Next base: position 3,693 of record JBKQTH010000441.1, read on the forward strand.
TGCCATAGCCGTTATCCGGATCGCAAAGCGCCTCAGGCGCTCCGTTATAGCCGGAGATCGTGGTCCATGGGCTGTCGCCGAAAACGTTGGAGCCGCTGCTGGGAGGTACATACGTCGGCGGCCGGTAGTTGGCGCCGTAGTTAGGATCGTCGGGAATCTTATAGGCCTTACCTATAGTGATATCTTGTCCTGACAGCATATTGTTCAATTCGTAGATGCCGCCGATCTGGACATTGAATTTGGCGGCAATGCTCTCAATGTTGTCGCCGGATTTGACGGTATACCAGAAGTAGCTGGGCTGACTCTGCAGGACAACAGCGCCCGAAAGGATCTGGAAGGCGTTCCCTCCTCCCTCGGCGGCGGCCGAGAGCGGCTGTACCGTGAGGAGGCCGGTGACCAGGAGACAGCCCATCAGCGTTACGATGGCCAGCCTCATCGTCAGCGGCCGCTCGCGGCGCTTGATGAACGGAGTGCCCATTGATACGCCGCTGCCAGGAATCAAGACCGGTCCGGACTCCTGACCATTCGCTAGCGCCGGCACGCCCGGTTGGTCATAGGGCATGAGAGCTCCCTCAGCACCGGTGAATTGTCCCCCGAGTCCACCAAACTCCCCATATTCCTCCAGAGAGCGCCCTTCTGGCGAGTTCAGATCATCGTCTCCCTGCAACTCGTAGTCATAATCGCTGTACCGGGATTTATCGTCGGGGAATTCGCGCGGAGATCGACCTTGCCCCATGGTCTCTTACCCTCTCTTAGTTCACTACCTCCGTAGAACTTCGGCACCGGCCGCCGAACATCTCCTACTGTAGTGTCTGCCTCTGCCGGTGTCAACGCCCAGCAGCCACTAAAGGGACTATCGTACCAGGCAAATGCCGGCTTACGCTAACTCGTCACGGGAATATCCGAGCAAGCGGCGGGCGACGATAAGGCGATTAATCTGCCCGGTACCTTCGTAAAGGTCATTGATTTTGGCGTCGCGCATCCATTTCTCTACCAGCTGCTCACAGCTATAGCCCTCATGCCCGAGGATCTCTACCGCCTTCTGGGTCACCCAGGTGACCGCTTCTCCGGCCTTTACTTTGCACATGGAGGCTTCCATTGAATTGGTGATTCACCCTACAGTACATGCGGATTGAAGGATAGTTCCCCCCGTTCGTGCGCCTTCCCATCTGCGTCTACGTAGTTCCTCGGGTACATCTGCACCTGTACGTCTATCCCCTGCATAATCCTCCGCTTCTCTTCCCTGCTCATACCGTCCAAGTCTACTTCTTCGGCCAGTACCGAAAGAACATGCTCCAGAGCACTGCCAAACCGTTGTCCTGCGTACTTTTGCTCATACTTCGCCTGATACTTGGCCAGTTCAACCGAGTCTGCTTTTACGCTTTCCAGTGCGCGGGTAATGGCTGCAACTGATTTCAATAGTTCCTGGTGGGTGTCTCGTTCCTGCTTGGCGGAGCTGAGGGTGTTTTGGGCTGCTTCTAGTCGTTTCTTCAGTGCCGCTACCGTCTCGTTGATCTTGAGGAGTTCTGCCCGGTGCAGTCCGCGTGTGGTTTCATCCTTCTCATCGACCATGAGGGCGTAGGCGGTCGCTTGCTTCTCCTGCCAGTCAGATAGTTCCTTCTGGACCATCTCTGCTCTGTGCCTGGCGTCTTGGTGCTGCTCTTCCAGTTTGGCGGACTTGCCCTGTACCAGACGTTGGAACCGTGGTTCGTCTCGAATGATCTCCTTCACCTTCTCCCAAATATCCTGGTCCATGGTCTCCGCTTTAATCACAAAGTGACCGCCCGGACACTCGTGGGTGACGGAACGTCTGCACTTATAGATGCGGTATTTCTGAGGGTTGGTCTGCCTGGCCGCAATCATCTTGCTTCCGCATACTCCGCAGATGGCAATACCCTGGTTCAGCAGCGGTTCATCTGCGATCAGCACATGCCGGGCATGAATGTTCTTCTGTACGACGGTCCAGGTTGCGTCATCTATCAAGGCTGGGATAGAAATGCTGACCATATCCTCTGGTGCCCGTTTCTGCATCCGGTAGACTGGCTTGGCTCCGCTCTTCTTTACCAGTACCGCCTTGTTCCGGTAGGCCGTGTGACGTCCCGTATAGCTCTCGTTCCAGAGGATGTTGCGCACCATGTCGGGAGTCCAGTGCTCTCTCAGAGTGCGATTGCCACGTTGACCGCGTTTCTCTGCCAGTGCTGACGGAGTGATAGTGCCCTGGTCGTTTAGGTGGTTGGCAATACTGTACATGCTCCACCCATCTACTGCCTTGGCAAAAATGTCCTTGACGATAGGTGCCGACTCTGGATCAGTGACCATGACTGCCTTGGTACGGTACTTCTCGCCGCGTTCCCCGTCCAGGTACAAATATCCGAACAGTGGCACGGAAACTAGCGGCCTACCCCTGTCTACTCTCGACTGTAGCCCCTGCCGCGATTGTTCCCGGATGGTAGACCAGTCTTTCTCGGCCTGAAACGCGTGTATGGCCATGAGCAGCATGTCATCGAGCTTGCCTGTAAAAGTCCCCTCCACTGTTGACCGCAGAGCACCGCCAGCCTCAGTCACCTCGCGCAAGAACACTTGACCATCGACCATGTCACGGGCCACACGAGTAAGGCGCTTCACCACCAGCAAGTCTGCTTCACCACTCCGAATGATGGCCAACGCTCGTTGCATGCCTGGACCCGCCTGCATGGCCTTTCCGGTCGGACACGTCGCCGGGAGAAGCGCCTCGCCAGCGGGCGGAAGCCCAGGGCACTCCGTCCACTGCAACAGAAGTTGGTAGGCGCGATCCCAGCGCTGCTGCCCGTCGGGAGAGCTGGTTGTCTGTCGGCGCACCCGCCACTGGTGATACATCTGATCCTCCGCAGGGAGCGCTCTGTTGCGAAGGATACACTGGGGCGAGTGGAGTCGGGAGAGCCACCCGCTGCTGGTGCGCCGCCGCGCGTGACCAGCTCAAGATCAGTCGGCTAGACCGGACCACGCAAAACTTGTCATTTGTGAGCAGACCATCGATGAGCATCGCATCGGCCTCAAGCCAGTGCTGCAGAAAGTATGGACGCTCGACGAGCAACGCCCCATCGCTCCCATCGAGCACCGTTTCGCCTGGCGCTACCTCGTTGGGTTTGTGCATCCGGCATCAGGCCGCACGATCTTTCACCTCGCTACCAGTGTCAGCATCGCTCTGTTTGAAGCGGAGCTCGAGGCCTTCGCTGCAGAGGTAGGTGCTGGTCCTCGCAAGGAGGTTGTTCTGGTTTTGGACCCTCGCTGGGTGGCACGCGAGCCTGCGATTGCATGTGCCAGAACACATCCATCTGCTCTTTCTCCCGCCATACTCACCAGAGCTGCAGCCGGCCGAGCACCTTTGGCCGCTGACGAACACGGCGTTGGTCAACCGGCACTTCGCCAGCATCGAGGAGCTGGAGGACACCCAAGCGGCGCGTTGCGTCGCCCTGCAAGCCCGCCGTGACCTCATCCGTTCGACAACCCTATTCTCCTGGTGGCCGCAGCGTATTCACCGCGGGCATGGCCCCCACGTGCGGCCTGCAGGCTAGCGTCCGAGATTGTGTGAGGAGGTGTGCTGCGTGCATGTGCCCGCCGACTGGATCTACCATGCCAAGATGGTGGCCTCCAGCTGGGATGGGTTGCGCACCCGCCAGATTGCTCAGGCGCTGGGCTGTCATCCTCAAACGACACGCGAATGAGGAACATCGCAGTAGACGCGGTTTATGAACTTTTTGACGTTCTGTATCCTGTCCCCTGTCAAGAAATCATCGGCTGGGAGCCTGGCTGAGTCGGCGGAAGGCAAGTTCGGTAATTCCGTTGCTGAACGCAGTGGTCGAGACGAGCTCGAGCGTGAGTGATTGTTCCAGGTCGCTGAAAAGCCGTGCGCCCTTGCCTGCCAGGTAGGGGAAGAGCGAGATGCGGTATACGTCAATGAGGTCGTGGCGGATGAGTGACCGCCAGAAGCCGATTCCGCCGTGGGCCACGATGTAGCCGTCGCCGTCCTGCTTGAGCTTCTCAATCTCCGCGCCGAGATCGCCGCTCGCGATGGAGGAGTTAGCCCAGTCGATGGTCTGGATGGTCTGGCTGAAGATGACCTTGCGCGCGGCGTTCATGACGGCGGCGTAGGGATGGTCGACTGCCTCAGGAAAGTGCTGCGCAGCGTCCTGGTAGTGTTTGCGCCCCATGATGTGTACATCGGCGTTCGCGAAGAAGTCGCGCTCATGGGCCTCCTGAATTGGGTCGTCCGGGAGGTCGCGACAGAAGTCGAAGAAGCTGGTGCCTTCCAGGGCGACGATGCCGTCGAGTGAGTAGTCGAAGATTCGCGCGATTACTGTCCGCATAGTGTTCTCCTCTGGCTGGTTCCGTCGGTCTCGTGGTCGCGTCTTAGCCCAGGTATTTGGCGAGACCGTCGAGCATCTCGCTGGTGCCTCCCCTGCGCAGATGCGGCGCCTCGGCTCCATCGACACCATTGAGGTAGGCGCCCTGCTCGGTCCACGCCAGCGCGGTTCCGCCGTCCACTGGGACAAATTCGATGGTGGCGACGGAGACGGAGCTGCGCACGCCATCGGCGTACATCTCGTAGCTGTAGATGATTCGCTGCTCCGGGACGATGTCGTAGTAGGTGGCGTCATAGCGGTAAGAGACGCCCTGATAGCCGAAGCCGAACTGTTCGTGGCCGCCGACCCGGAAGTCGAACTCTGGGTCGCCGCTGTGCGTGCCCGGCTCGGTTGAGTCTAAGTCGCCCGTGTCGCCCCAGGCGTCCTTGGCCGCCTTCGTGGTAAAGGCGGCGAACACGCGTGACACAGGTGTCGGGTAGGTCCGCTCGATCACGAATGTGTCGTGGATCACAGGTTGCTCTGTCATGAGGTCTCCTCTTCTGATGGTTGAAGGCCGGGTCGTCCGGCGTTAGACAGAGTGTCGGTGGTCTCAGTGGTCTCGGCCAGATACTGGCCGAGACGGTCCAAGCGCCGCTCGACGAAGGCGTGTCGCTCAGAGATCCAGCGCTCGGCTGTCCGTAAGGGCGCCGGGTTGAGGCTGCACATACGGGTGCGACCGAGCTTCTGCGTCCGTACGAGACCACTTGCCTCAAGGACCTGCACGTGCTGCACGACCGCAGCGAGCGACATGGGCAACGACTTTCCGAGTTCGCTGACCGAAGCTGGACCCTGGCCGAGCCGTTCCAGCATGAGTCGGCGACCAGGATCGGCGAGCGCATGGAAAACGCTGTCCAGATCCGCCACATAGTTAAGCATATACTTTAGAATACCTCTGTCGCTGGTGAATAGTCAAGAGTTAGCTTAAGTATTTGCCCTCATTATAGCGTCGCCTCTCATCCATCCGCTATCCGCCTCTTCCGCGCGTCATGCTGTCGCCTATCGTCGCTTTGACTGAAGTCAAGTTCCCACTTCACCACACTGCCCAACAACATGCTCACAGCTTGACCCGCGACATGCGCGCTTGCTCATTCCCCACAGGTAATACTTGTCGCACTACATCGTTGTAGTTTGTTGCCCCCGCCAAGCCACGCGCTGCCTCGAGAGGTGAGAGTCATTCTCCAACGGTGCGACGCGGTATAAGCTCATCAGTCAGATTTCGATTCTACAGCGTCAAGCAGACAAACAAAAAGGACTGCCAGCCCGAAGGCCAACAGTCCGCAGAGTCCCAACGATCACGCCAGCTCGTCACGGGAGTACCCCAGCATGCGCCGGGCTACGATGAGTCGATTGATCTGTCCAGTGCCCTCATACAGGTCGTTTATTTTCGCGTCTCGCATCCACTTCTCCACCAGGTTCTTGCAACTATACCCCTCGTGACCAAGTATCTCCACGGCTTTCTGCGTCACAAAGGTGACTGCCTCGCCTGCTTTCACTTTGCACATGGATGCGGCTAGGCTTTGATCCAGTCCTCCCACATGTACCGTCGTGTCCATCTCCTTGGTGATTCCCTGATCGATTTGCCAGGCCGCGCGCAGGGTCAGAAGCCAAGCGGACCGAAGCTGAATCTCCATCCGCATGATATCCCGCTCGACAGCCAGAAGCTGCGCGTAAGGCGCGCCGTACCGCACCTCGAGATCGTGTCGTGCCAGATACTCTTTAGTATAGTCAAGCGCAGCCCTGCCTACTCCAATCGCACTGGCGGCTACTAAGGGACGTGTGGCGTCAAAGGTCTTCATCGCTCCCTGGAATCCTTTGCTGCCCCGGGACTCCTTCGTCCCCACATCAGGACTACCCAGAATATTGTCATACGGGATATGGCAATCGTTGAAGCTGATGGCCGCGGTGTCGCTGGCACGAATACCGTGCTTCTTCTCCAGCTTCTCGACCTTCATGCCGGGCGTGTTGGCCTCCACCACAAAACTCTTCATGCCGCGTCGTCCGGTACCTGGAGCGACAGTCGCCCAGACGACAACCAATCCAGTAGATTCCTGCGCCGCCATCAAGCCATTGGTGACAAAAATCTTCTCGCCATTAAGAATCCACTCACTTCGGTCTTCACTAAGGCGCGCAGTGGTACGGATATTCGCCGTATCGCTGCCGGCGTGCGGCTCGGTCATTGCCATCGCGCCCCACTTGGGCTCGCCGCTCAGGAAACGCGCTAGGAAGCGGGACCGTTGTTCCGGTGTCCCCGACGCCTCGATAGCCGCCGCCCCTAGTGCGCCACCTGGGGTGGAGAGATAGAGGCCGCAGTCGCCGTAGGAAAGCATCTCCACTGCGTGGGCCAGCGCCACGTTTCGAGCCGGCGGAGGACTACCCTCTACCTGGCTACTTCCACGTCCCCTGAAGCCGGCGTTGTTACCGCCCTCCCACATGAGCTTGATATACTCCCAGGGGCGCTCATGCTCATGCTCGTCATAATAGCGAGCAGACGGTCGCATGACCTGCAGAGCTACTAGTTCAAGCACTTGTAGCTGCTGCGAAATAGTTTCCGGTATCTCAAAATCAATCATCTTGCTACCGCTCCGTCTTTCCCCAGAGATCAGGACCTTCCATTAGGCCAGGTCTACTGGCAACCGCGGGCAACTGTAGTAACCTACAGCAGCGCCATGCCGGACAACGAGGTCATGCCACGCGCATTGCGTAGCAGTAGCTCAACTGGATTTTCCCGTATGTAGCCGTGGCCGCCATAAATCTGTACCGCCCGATCGGCTACCAGCATACCAGTTTCGTCGGCATACTGCGCAGCCAGGACACACTCTCGCGTCGCCGGGCGCCCCTGATCCAGATTCCAGGCCGCCTCCCATAGCATCAGGCGCGCGGCGTCAACCTCGATCTGCATCTCGGCAAGCATGAACGCAATGCTCTGAAACTGCGCAATCGGCCGGCCAAAAGCCTGACGCTCTTTGGCGTAAGCGACTGCGTACTCCAGCGCGGACCGCGCGACCCCGAGAGCCAGAGCCGCCACGGTTACTCGTGAGAGGTTTTGGACCTGGCCAAAGTCACACCCTGTGTTCTCTCCCAACCGAGAAAGTGCGGGTACGCGGCAGCCATCGAGCGAAAGCTCGTAGGTAGGCAGTGCGCGCAGACCCATCAACTGTTCGCGTTCGCCGACGGTGAGGCCCTCTCTGTCCCGTTCGACAATAAAGGCCTGGGTTGCTCCGCCTTCATTGGCATAGATCAGGAGCGCGTGAGCATCGGCAGCCAGCGGCACTTGCACCTTTTTACCCTGCAGCACGTACTCTTCGCCGTCGCGACTGGCGCTGGCCTGCAGCTTCGAGGGATCAAAATCCCAGCCAGTCTCCCACAGCGCGGCGGTAAGCGGAGGAAAATTATCGCCCGCGAGATTTGGCAGCCAGCGCGACTGCTGCGCCTGGCTACCAAACTCAAGGATGGGCAAACCAAAGAGCGCCGGCGTGAGCACGTAGAGGGCTAGCGTCAGGTCGCCATACGCCAGCTCTTCAGCGAAGAGAGCCGCATTTAGTGCCGAATGAGGTTCTCCCAGACCTCCATACGCCTCGGGTACCCAGGCGCTTGCCAGCCCGAGTCGCCAACCTTCCTGGATGAGGTTAGCCGGATAAGCCCGTTGCTCATCCGCTTCATGCCTTGCCGCGTGCACCCTTTCCCGCGCGTACCGCGAAATGGTATCGACGACCAGCTGCTGCTCGTCGGTAGGTGCGAATGAGATCATGGATTGCCGGCCTCTCTATCATCGCTGGCGGTGGCGGCTAGCTTCCGCCTCTCCTGGTCCTGTAACACTCGCCATCGGATACTTGCGAGAGTACACTTGGCAAGATTGGTTAACTGCATAGACTCCAGTATATCAGGGACTCTAGCCGTACGCTAGGGCCCTTTTTTGTGGGCGTTGTCTTGGGTAACAGAGTTGATGGTACACGGTGGTGAGGCTGTGCGTGCGGTGAGGCTAGGCTGTATACCGTGGACGCGGCTGTGGTGGCTAGGGCTGGGCGTGTACGGCTCTGAGGCTGTGGGATTGGCAAACGGTCGGCGTGGTAAGGCTGACGTGAGTGTTGCACAGGGCGAGGTAGCGCTTTTTTGTGTCCGGGTTTGGTGGCTGTCGCGTTGCTTCGGTGCTACGGGTGCGGCGCGTGGCGTGGGCGGTACTTGCCTCTCAAAAATATACCCGAATCGAGATCAAGGAAGCGTGCATGCGAAGTATATGATACGCCGTCGCAGCATACTATTGTAGAATAGCTCTTTGCTAGCCCGGCAGCGTTGCGAAGTGGCCAGGCAACAAAGTACAGCAGCCTAGTACGACGCAGTATGAAATCTTTCTCCGAGAATGTGAACGCCTTCCAACCGTGGAGGTATGGTTTCATTGGATCACGTCTCATCAGGTGGTGGACTTTCCCAAACATAAATAGAGCTAGGCTGATCCGTGGAGATGTTCCCCTTGCGCAATGAGGATGCAGTGAGGGCCAAGGGGAAAGGAGCACCTCAGGTTCAGGGCGTCAATAACTACGCTATTGGCCTTCTCTACGTTTTCGTCCCATCCATCTCTTATTCCAGATATCCATCGCTCTCCAAAACGGAGACGATAGAGGCAATCGTATAGGTGTCGGCCCCCTGCCGAGAGAATGACTGTCGAATTCCCTGTATCGACACTACATCAGAATTGACTTCCCATATGCTAGTCGGACCGCTGTCCCTGTTCTCGCCTCCCATCCCTCCAATTCCGAAACAGGGAAGCTCGTGCTCAGTCCAGTAGGGTTTGACCATCAGGCAAAGTTCTGGAGGGGCACTGCTTTTACCCCTCGCCCCGACTTTCGTCTTCTCACCTACTGGGGGACATTACGCCATTGACATCCTTCATCCTTTCGTATACTATTCAGTTGTGCATAGTAATTTGCGCAATATATATCGCCGCTGAGTACCGGAAGGAGGATACCTCGAAATGCCCACCGACTTTGCTGACCTTGGCCGCTTCACCGACGTCTCGCTGCTCATCCTGCTCAGCCTCGCGGATGGCCAGAAGCACGGCTACGCCATGATCGAGGATATCGGGCGCTTTAGTGGGACGGCCTTGGAGCCAGGCACGCTCTACGGTGCGCTCATGCGCCTGGAGAAGAAGGGCTGGATCGAGCCACTTCCTGCCGAGGACCGCCGGCATCCCTATCGCCTCACGGCCGCGGGGGCTGCGGCGTTGCGTGAGCAACTTACCACCCTCCGTCGCATTGTCACCACCGGCGTCGTGCGATTGGCACTTGAATGAAGGAGTACCGCACCATGCACGTCGAGAACCGACCGGCCACACAGAGGCGTCAGGCACCGCTGTCCTGGGTGCAGCGACTCCTCTGTCTCTATCCTCGCGCCTGGCGCGACCGCTATGGCGACGAGGTGGTTTCCGTGCTGGCCGAGCATCACGTGACCTACTGGACCGCGCTCGATATCGTCCTGGGCGCTCTTGACGCCCACTTAAATGGGGACCTACTCCCCAGGAGGTTGACTTCCATGGCTCACCGCATTCGCAGCAGCGAAATCACCATCTTCTGCGCCTTCGTGCTCTTCTGCCTTGCCTGGCTACCGCTCGGCCTCGTGCACAACCCGCTGCCCGTCTGGGAGGCTGCCGCGAGCACGCATCCTGAGCTGCTCATCGTGCTCACTGTCCTGGGCCTCGCCGCCCTCGTCGCGACCCTGGCTATTCTCGTGGGTGGACTACCGCTCCTGGTCTCGGCGCTCGCGCAATCGATCATCGCACGCCGCTGGAGGCTGCTTGCGCTCTTCGCTGTCCCACTCATCGCCGCTACGGCGCTCGTCGCCATCAAGCTCGCCGACGTCCCGTGGTCCAGTGTCTCGCAGTCAGGCGTGCTACTTATGCAGCAGCCCATCGCGCTGCAGGTCGGCCTGATCCTCCTGCCCCTCGTCGCAATCGGGGGCAGTGCGGCAGCGGTCGCAGCAGCGATTGGGCGCAGCGAGTTGAGTCTGGACATGTTCCGGTTTGCTTTGCTGCCCGCCGGTGTGGCCACCGTCGCGCTCGCGCTAGGATTGCTGGGGGCGCTCGCGCTCACGGCGCTCCTCTTCGCCGAGGCACCACAGATCAGCGCGTGGCCGCCGTTACAGGCGGGAGGACTGCTCCTTATGGTCGCCGCCGTGGTCGTCGCGGCCTCCGCACTGCGGCACGGTATCCACGCTGCGCGTAGCGGACAGTGAGCGGGCGTGGCAGCGCTTGACGGGTGTTACGTCGCTTTGGATTGCGGACTACTGGTCCTCAGTCCAGTTGAGTGTTAACCACAGGGTAGAGTTTCTTGAGAGTGGCACGGGCATGGCGTGAGGTGATTGCGGCCGCAATCACCTCCAGAAGTTCCCCTATCTCGAACGATATGACGAGGACTGTGCGCGAGCCTTTTTACGGCTGGCTCGTACGAGGCGACACGAAACCCACCGAACACGGAAATCTCGTGAAATCCGCAAACACATTGGAGCACCTGATGTCTCCAACAAGTACACCAGAAGAGACCAACCATGAGTACGACCACCGCGCTGATCAGCGCGCACCAAGATACCCGGTCTATTCGGCGTCCGCACCCGCTGCTGAGTGTTCTCGTCTGGGAGCTACGCCGCTACCTCAGCAGCCGTCTTTTAGGGATCCAGGCTCTCGCCTTCATCTGCCTCACACTGTTTGTGACATGGCTGGGACGGACGACCTCCTGTTACGGATTGATGGAAGGAAACGTGGCGCTCAATGCCTGTGTGGCCGGAACCAGCGCCTGGGGATTCCTGCAGGTGTTTCTCGGATATGTCTTGCTGCTGGGAGTGATCTTACCTTTTGTCAGTACCGATGGCGTGACCCGAGATCTGAGCCGGCGCACGCACGAGCTGCTCATGACGACGCGTCTGCCTAGTACGGCCTATGTCTGGGGGCGCTACCTGATAGGCCTGCTGGTGAGCCTGGGACTGGCAGTCTTGATGCTGGGCTCCGTCCTGGGCATGGGACTCCTGCTCCATGTGACCGTCACCGGCTATCCGAAACCGGAGCTGGGTAATCTTCTCACCATCTGGGGGAGCATGATCCTCCCAGCGACCGTCCTGGTGAGCAGTCTCAGTTTCGCCCTCGGCACCCTGCTTCTAAGACAAGCCAATCTGGCCAAGATCCTGATCCTGCTGGGGTGGTGCCTCGGGATAATACTTCTCCTCAGTGAAGATCCCCAGACCACTCTTCCCGCCTGGTATATCAATTGGGACCCGACCAGCGCGGCCGCTGCGCGCAGTATGGCCCAGAACTATCGAACTAGCTTCCAAACGGTCTTCCACAGTCTGCCAAGTGCCACCAGCGAAGGGCAATTTCAGCACTACCTCCTCGAAATCGAGAACATGGGACCCGCCGTCACTACCTGGCTGGCACCGCACCTACTTCTGGCCGGACTGAGTCTGGTGCTGGTAGCGCTGGCGGCTCTTACCTTCCAACGGTTCCGCGGCGCATTCAGCGTCTTCTGACCGGCAGACGAGAAAGCGAGCACGAGAGATGGAATTGATGATGGACCACTTAGGTAAGCGGTATGGGCAGCACTGGGCGCTACGCCAGCTCTCCCTGCGGTGCGAGCCGGGTATGCTGGGATTGGTTGGACCAAATGGCGCCGGCAAAACCACGCTGATGCGCATGATCGGCACGCTTCTAGACCCTACCGAAGGCACGATCTACTGGAAGGGGCTCGACATCCGCACGCATGGCCGGGCACTCCGAGAGGTATTGGGGTATCTGCCGCAGGAGTTCGGCATTTATCCGGAGTTCTCCGGACGGCAGTTCCTGCGGTATCTCGCCGCGATGAAGGGTCTGCCAACGCCGCTGGCACACCGGCGCGTCGATGAAGTGCTGGAGTTGGTCAACCTGGAGAAGGCGGCCGATCGCAAACTGCCCACCTATTCGGGTGGTATGAAGCAGCGCGTCGGCATTGCCCAGGCACTTCTGAACGATCCGGAACTCTTGATCGTCGACGAGCCGACGGCGGGCCTCGACCCCGCCGAGCGGGTGCGCTTCCGCACCTTGTTGGCCAATCTGACCAGCAACCGGGTGATTATCTTGAGCACCCATATCATCAGCGATGTGGAGGCGGTTGCCAGTCGTCTGGTGATTCTACAGGAAGGGAGAGTGCTGGCCGATACGACGCCGGACGCGCTGCTGGCCAGCACTGCTGGGAAGGTCTGGAGCGTGACTACCGATCAGGCCACAGCTATGCAGTTACAGACGATGTATCAAGTCAGCACGATGGTCAACCAGATGAACGGGATCACGCTGCGGCTGATCAGCACCACGCGCCCGATTGATGCTGCCATCGCCGTCGATCCGAGTCTGGAAGAGGCATATCTTCTGGTGACAGGCAAACAACATGTGCGAGCCTGACAGGCTCCTTATCATACCTCATGCATACTGCTCTGGGACACCATATGACCGTGCTAGGCATTCGCATGAGATCGGTCATGAGATCGGTATGGAAGGACCCGTTCCCTGGATAGCGCTCTCTGAGGGGATCCCCCCAACGAACCGGAGGCACGATGTCCGGTATGTCATCTCCCAGAAGCCAAGCTCCTCACCGACCGGCAGGTCAGGCACGAGAAATGGTCATCTCGTGAGAAAGTGACAGCGTGTATGACCGACCCCACAGAAGCGACCCTCGCCTATCTCCGCCAAGTCGGTGCCGGCTTGGATCCCGATTTTTTACGGGAGGCGGTGCGTGTGATGTCTGCATTGCTGATGGAGGTCGAGGTGAAACAGCAGATTGGAGCGGATCGCTATGAGCGCACCGAGGAGCGGACCACTTATCGCAATGGCTACCGAGAGCGCAACTGGCAGACGCGGGTAGGCGATGTGCCACTAAAAATCCCCAAACTGCGCGAAGGGAGTTATTTTCCCAGCCTGCTTGAACCGCGCCGACAAGCCGAACAGGCGCTGCTCTCGGTCATTCAACAAGCGTACATTCAGGGAGTCAGTACGCGACGGGTCGATGAACTGGTCAAAGCCCTGGGTCTGACGGGTATCGACAAGAGTGCGGTCTCGCGCATCAGCCAGCAGTTGAATGAGACCGTGCGGCACTTTCGGGAGCGGAAGCTGGAAGGGACATATCCCTACATCTGGTTGGATGCCGTCTATCTGAAGGTCCGGCAGAACCATCGTATCGTCAGCCAGGCCGTGGTGGCTGCCATTGGTGTTAAAGAGACCGGCGAGCGCGAGATCCTCGGCTTTGACATAGGGGCGAGTGAAGAACACGCCTTTTGGCTCGCCTTTCTCCGGAGCCTGGTCGAACGCGGTTTGCAAGGCGTCCACCTAGTGATTTCCGACGCCCATACCGGGTTGAAAGCGGCGATTGTGACGGTGTTTCAAGGAGCAAGTTGGCAACGGTGTCGGGTCCATTGCTTGCGCAACCTGCTTGCTCATGTGCCGCAAGGCGACAAGGCCATGGTCGCGGCAGCCGTCCGGACCATCTTCACCCAACCTCATCGGCAAGCCGCTGGACTGCAAGTGCTGGAAGTCGTCAAGGCCCTGGAGGGACGCTGGCCGAAAGCCGCCAGGGTATTAACCGAGGCGGAAGAAGACATGCTGGCGTATATGGCCTTTCCGCCCGAACACTGGACTCGGCTCTCGTCAAGCAACCCATTGGAGCGACTGAACCGCGAAGTCAAGCGACGCACCGGCATTGTGGGCGTCTTTCCTGACCAGGACTCCGTCATTCGATTGGTAGGATCCGTCTTGATAGAAACGGATGATGAATGGCAAGTGGAACGACGTTACTTCAGTCTGGATTCTATGCGCAAGCTGACGGAATTGAAGGAAAGTATCCCGCCCTCTGCGAGTTCATTGCGACTCGGCCCCATTCGCTAGCTCACCAATATCAAGCTAGCAAATATGGTGGTCACTGTTGCCTTAAATCCCGAATGTAGCTCTCCATACCTCGTATGTGCTTCCCCTCTCTTGGTACTCTCTGAATCTTCTGGTACTCTCTGAATCTTCATTGCACAATGGGACACCCCTATGAATCAATCCAGCTCTGTTTCTACCTGAGAAGTCCACCACCTGATGAGACGTGATCTTTCATTCATTGCCTACGTTGAGATAGTTCGTGTAACTCTTTCATCACCTGAGTCTTGGTATAGATAATTAACCGATTCAGTATTTTTGGCTTAGAAGCTTCTTATTAGCAATTACTATCACCGTAAATACCAAGAGCAATAGGGAGAAGATACTTATTGTCCATTTGTCACCCAAAAATTGTACAGTAATTCCCATTAATGTTAATCCAAGTGAATAGCACATAAAATCACCTGATCGGGTGATACTCGTGACTCTTCCTTGAATATGATGAGGTATTTTCCCTGCTATTCCTGCGCAAATAATGTAATAGCTGGGGAACAGTGCAAAAAGCATTGCCGTGATTATGGTTAATGTAACAAGATTGGACGCAATCAGATACATCGTAAACATTGCCGTGCTGATAATGCCTGTTACTGCTAGTGCAGTGAAACGGTTGTATTTTCTTACAAATTTGCCTGCCACGATTGACCCAATGATTCCTGACGCTGCACTAATTGCCAGGATAATACCAATAATACCTGCTGAGGCATGGAACTGCTTTGCGATTATAATCACGAGAAGAGATACCGCTTCGACAACTATGATGCGAATCCAAGACATAAATACATAGACACGATATAGCTGCTGGCTCCATAACCATACAGCAGCTTCTTTTAAACCTTTTCTTACTCCTTCAC
>JBKQTH010000442.1:0-35338 GCA_052143275.1 Ktedonobacterales bacterium
AGCAAAGATGAGGTCCTGGATGCACTCCTGGACACTATCGGCTCTCTGATCGATGATACAGTGCGCACCTGCCTGGAGGCGGACTTGCCCTGGCGAGACCGTCTTCACGCCTTATCTCTGGCCTTTGTCGACTTAGCGGAGGAACACCGCGATTTCTTTCGCGTGCATGTAAGTGCGCTGCATGGAGTGAACCGAGATATCGGCGCTCCGATGGCGCAGTGGCTCTCGACCTCGGTCAAGCGCCTGGCGAACTCTCTCCAACATGGCATGGACCAGGGAATGATAGTGCCGATGCCTGCCGAAACGCTGGCAATACTTGTACTCGGGGCACTCGAATCCTTGGCCTTGCTGCCCAGCGCATTGCAACTGCAACCCGGCTCCGCGGGAGATGCCGAGCGCGCACAGACGTTGGCAACGCTGCTGTGGAGAGGTATGATGCCGCTACCGCGTTCCTGAAGGTAACACGAGAGACGTGTGGAGGTCGGGAGTGGTGGAGGAGACCTGGATAGACTCTGGATAGACTCGCGGCGGGCGCGGTGTGCTATACTGTCGGTAAATGGGTGAGCCGCCACCCATTAAAGGCTAGCAGGGAACATATGTTGCTACCGTCTGCCCTGTGGCAGCGCGGATAGCCGTGCCCGGACGCTGGCTACCCTTCCCTGGCACGGTAGGCGACAGAGTAGAAGGCTGAAGAGGATTCGGCGTACTCATGGTTGAGTCAATTCGCGGATACATTCAGAGGGGAATCGACTGGCTGCTAGGCGTGCCTTACGCGCCGTCGCATTCCAGCCAGGCCCTGCCCCAGCGGACCTCAGTGCTTCTCAGCCGCTCCTATTTCCGCAAATGGCTGGTACTGGGCATCCTGATCGGTATCGTCGCCGGACTCGGTGCGATCGTTTTCTTCAGCGCCATCGCGTTGGCAACTCATCTTTTTCTCGGACTTATCGCCGGATACACGCCTCCCAGCCCCGCGGGTGAAGGGACCACCGTAGTCACGTCCATCGCCCGCCCCTGGGCCATACCGCTGGTTACCACGCTGGGCGGATTGCTCTGCGGCCTGATCGTCGCTACATTTGCGCCGGAGGCCGAGGGGCATGGCACCGACGCCGCCATAGACGCATTTCACAATAAAGGCGGCGTTATTCGCCCTCGGGTGCCGCTGGTCAAGACCATCGCCTCCGCCATTACGATCGGATCGGGCGGCAGCGCTGGACGTGAAGGTCCTACTGCTCAGATCGCGGCCGGGTTCGGCTCGATCCTAGGCAACTTCCTACAGCTGGACGAACATGACCGGCGAATTGCCATGTCGGTGGGTATTGGGGCAGGCATCGGCTCGATTTTCAAAGCTCCACTGGGGGGAGCCTTGCTGAGCGCCGAGGTGCTCTACAAGAGAGACTTCGAGACCGAGGCGTTATTTCCGGGCTTCATTGCCTCGGTGGTCGGGTATAGTATATTTGGCGCCTGGGCGGGCTGGACGCCGGTCTTCGGCAACGGCGAGAATTATGTGTTCAACCGCCCAATCACCTTGATCGGCTTCGCCGTGCTGGGCGTTATCTGCGGCCTGGTTGCTTGGCTCTACCCACGCACGCTGTATGGTGTTCGCGACTTCTTTCGAGAGCGGCTCCACGTTCCCGATCAGCTCAAGCCGGCCATTGGTGGACTGGCGGTAGGATTGATTGGGCTGGCGTTCCCTCAGGTGCTGGGCATGGGATATGGCTGGGTGCAATTCAGCATCAACAATAATTTCACCGAAGTTTCCGCCGGCCTCCTGCTGGCGCTGGTCTTCGTGAAGATGTTCGCGACCTCGCTGACAATTGGATCCGGAGGCAGCGGCGGCGTCTTTGGTCCAGGCATGGTGATAGGCGGTTTCCTGGGAGCGGCGGTATGGGCAGGTCTGCACAGTGTCGCGCCGGGCATCGTTCAACTACCGGGAGCCTTCGTTGTGGTCGGCATGGGCGCCTTTTTCGGCAGTGCAGCCAAAGCTCCCCTTGCCGTCATTGTCATGGTTGCTGAGATGACCAATGAATTCTCGCTCATAGTTCCGGCAATGCTGGCAACAATGATTGCTCTTCTCATCTGCGGAAGCCGCTCTATCTATGAGAACCAGGTCCCCACCAGACTGGATTCTCCCGCGCACAAGGACGACTATGCGTTGCCGCTCTTGCAGCAGGTTCGGGTGGCCGACGCAATGCAGACGATCGTAGCGTACATTACCCCTGCCACGTCGCTCTCAGCTATGCAGGAGCTGTTGCATCGCCATGACGTAATCAGCCTGCCGGTAATGCAAGATGGACGGCTCATCGGAATTGTCACTGCCGATGATATTGGTCGAGCTCCGCGTAGACTCCAAGCAGACGTTACGGCTCGTGACCTCATGTCCCGCAACGTTGCCGTCGTGACTGAGGACGAATCACTCTACACCGCCTGGATGCTCATGACACGGCACGGCTTCAAGCACCTGCCGGTGGTGGAGAAGGACCACCCCGATCTGGTCATTGGAGAGGTCACACTGATGGCGATTGGGAGAGTGTTGCAACTTCCCGCACCTCTACTGGGGCAACCTGAGGATGCGCCCGCGAGCAGTAACGCGACGGCTCAAGCGTGACCCGCTACCTCGAAAGAACTCAGGGGAATTCCTGCGCCGGTTCACCTTCCAGTCACCTGGGCACTGATTTGCCTGAATCGCCGGTACTCCTGCCGGTAGTCCACGTCACTGGACGGCACAGCAACCGGATGGCCCGGTAGAAATGCGCCCGGCCAATTCGCCTCTCCGGCGGCGATGTCGGCCAGCAGCGCGGCCCCCCGGGCGGAGGCGTCGATATGGCTGCCTTCGAAGACCGGTAGCTGAAAGATCTCAGAGGCCAGCTGCGCTATCCAGGTCTCCGTCAGCACTCCACCGGTGGTAAGCAGAGACTCTGGCCGGGGAGCGCGTGCCAGCAAGTCTTCTGACATCCAGTAGGCGTTGAGGAGTATGCCTTCGACCGCTGCTCGTACCAGATGCTCGGGCTGGTGATGCAGCCGAAGTCCACTGATGAGGCCACTGGCATCGGCGTCCCAGAGCGGAGCTCGTTCGCCGGCTACGTAAGGCAGCACAATCAGACCTTCGCTGCTCACCCGGCTGGCCGCCTCCAGGAGACGAAGCCAGAATGCCTCCTCTTCGGCGGGGGTCGCCGCGTTGCTGCCTAGCATGTGCCCCAGCCAATTCAGCACCACTCCCCCACTATTGCTGGCCGCTCCAATGATGAATCGGTCGTGATCCAGCACTGAACAGAATGAGCGGCTGGCCGGATTGGTATAGGGAAGATCCGAGCCACGCCGTACAGCACAGCTCGTTCCAATAGTTAGTACGAGCGCCTTAGGGTCAATAGCATGCATGCCCAGATTGGCCAGCACCCCATCTGAGGCTCCAATGGTGATGGGAGTGCCGTCGGTGAGTCCCGCCGAGATGAGTCCCGGCTCTACCAGTCCGGTACGAGTAAAAGTCGTCGGCACCAGTGTACTCAAATGGGAAGGCGCCAGACCCAAGAGCTGCAGTGCCTCTTCGTCCCAAGTCTCGGTTTGCAGCTGGTACAGTCCCGTAGCGCTGGCCACGGAGATATCCACCTCCCAGACACCAAACCAGTGGTGCCAAATCCATTCTTTGAGGGAGACGAACTTAGCTGATTGCTGCCAAATTTCCGGCAGGCGCTGGCGCAGCCAGAGGAGCTTGGCCAGCGGTGACATCGAGTGAATCGGTGTTCCGGTGCGAGCATATAGCCGTGGCCCGGCGGGGGTTGACCAGAGCGCCTCAGCCTCGCTCTGAGCGCGGCCATCTATCCAGAGCATAGCGTTGGTAAGCGGAACATTCTCGTTACTTATCGCCAGTATGCTGTGCATAGCGGCGCTTATTCCGACACGACCTACTGTATAGCCGATTCCAGTTACCGCCCGGGTGGTCTCAGCCAGCACCTGTATACTGAGGCTATAAACCAGATTCGGATCCTGCTCGGCCTTCTCGTCTTGAAGCATGGTGCTTACTTCAGTGGATGAGCTGCCTACCGGCAGTCCCCCGGTAGCCGCGGTAGCGCCGGAATCGAAAGCTAACGCCTTGATGGTAGTGGTGCCGATATCCAGTCCGATGGTGCATAGCTTCAGGTCAGCGCTCATCGATCATCCCCAAAAGTCTAAGGCATCGCTGTTCTATGCTCTGCCAGAGAAGATTCTATCATAGATCAGGGAATCATCACCCTTGGCAGGGGCACGGAGGCGGGCATGGCAACGGTCGGTAGCGGCAACGTCTGGAGCTTGCAGGACGCTGTGGGCATGTCGACGCTCCGGGTCGGGGCTCGGTTGCTAGAACGGTGTACCGCAGTAGGGAGCCTGGTCGGTGGAGAAGAGCAGATCCGCCCGCGCCAGCGTACCCGGAGTCCGCTCTTCGACCCGGCCCGCTCGCGCCAGCGTAGAGAAGTTCACCCCACCCAGATAGACAGCACCGAGATCGCTAACGTCAAGCACCAAATCAGCCTCGGCAGCGGTATAAGCTCGGCAACTTGCACCGTCGGGCCTAGCCTCCAGCAGATAGCGCCCGGCAACTTGCGGGCGGAATGCATCGGCAACCTCGAAGACGATCCGGTCGCGTGTACGGTAGCTTCGGGCACCGAGCGCTACCGGAATATCTAGCAGCCGGAGCCAGAGGTCGTCGGCCACAGCGGTGTATCGTAGCCGGCGGGGATCGTCGAGTAGCCAGCGTAAGGGCTCGTCCACCCGGCGCCTGGTGGCGCGGATCGTGGCCACCAGATCAATCGAGAGCAGGTAGCGCCAGAGCCCGGCGTAGGCAACCGGAGTCGCCGCCAGCAGCTCCGCCACCCAGAGAGTGTGAGCGGGAGACCCCTGTTCCCAGTTGGGTTTGACGCGGTAATGGGCAGCTCCGTCGATGGTGCCCGCGGCGGAGGTATAGGTGACATAGAATCGCGGGCCAAACCCATCTGCCGGCTCGTACGGATTGTGCAACGTAACGGACCAGTATTCGGGACTTCGACTAACGGCACCAGCCTGCTGGGCGCGAACCCGATCGTAGACGGTAGGCAGAATATCCAGTGCCTCCTCATGCTCGATCAGGCTGATCCTTCCGGCGGTTCCTATTGACCGCGCCCGCTGCGCGAACACCACATGGCGGCGGTCAATTTCGAAGTACGCGGCATCGCTAGCCTCACCGTAGCCGAAACGGGAATAGATCGAGCTCTCCGAAGCCGTCAGAATAGCCAGCGCCTCCCCACGAGCCTGGGTGTCGTCCAGCTGACGGCGCATCAGGGAAGTCAAAAGGCCCTGCCGGCGGTGAGTTGGCAGTACGCCTACCCAGGTCACACCGGCCGCCGGCAACATGGTTCCGCCAGGCAGTGTCAACTCCAGAGAGTACGCTCCGGTGGTGGCCACAATCCGGTTTCCAGCGTTGGAATCCAGGACAGCTAGAGTCCTATCGAATTCCAGGGTGGTTCGCCAAGCCTCGATCGACCGCTCGGTGGGACGCTCCCCAAAGGGAACATGTATGGCGTACCAGAAGCTGCGGTATTCCTCCGGGGTAATGCTCCGTATCTCGAAGGTCATGGTAGAGCACTCCTTCACTGGAAGTGATGACGATTGAGTCTGGTTGTCTCTCGGGGTTGTCGCGTGCCTGGCAGACCGCCCTGCCCTCACTCTACCACCTTTCCTTCGACATCATGAGATGGCCCCTCCACGTGCTCGCAAGGAAGGAGGATCTCGTTGACATTCTAGAAAAAATCTACCAATGGAGTGGTGGCGGGGTCGGCGGCATGGCCAAGCTCAGGCATTCCCCAGGCATCGGCAATAGTGCGGAGCAGCGAGTAGTGGTCATAGGGAATATTTGACCGGTAGTGAGGTTTGCCCAGCGGCGAAATGACCAGGGTAACAATATGACCGCCGCCGGCATAGCGGCAGCAACCGTCATCAGTGGTGCCTTCATCGAAGGTGATAAAGAGGACACCTCCAGTTTTCCAGGCCGGTGAGGCCAGAATACGCGGTACCCACTCCGCGAGCCAGCTATCTCCCTGGGTAGTGGAGCAGTCATGCATATCTGAGCACATGTTGGGAGTGATCCAGATAAAGTCGGGTACTCGACCCGCCGCCAGCTGGTTCTCGAGTCCGGTAAGTGGTACCACCTGGCGGCAGCGGGCAGGGTTGTTCCGGATATCATCGAAGTACATAAAGGGATCATGCTTCTGGGCGTAGGGATAGCTGTCTCCAATAAAGCAAGGCGACGGCATGCTCTCCATGTAAGCTCCCCAGCTCTTATGGCCGGCTGTCAGGTCGTCTACCAGATTGGGAGCCTGCACATAGCAGGTAGTGCAGTCCGAATCTATCCCAAAGGTCTCCCCGCCAAGCAGAGCCAGGTAGTTGGGCAGGCTGGGATGCGCGATGGCGTAGCTGGAGTCGGCCAGGCCATACGTCTCCGCCAGTTTGTTAAGGTATGGCGCTTGGGGAGATCCAATGATGTCGCCGGCCTCGCGATTTTCCATCACGATCACAAATATGTGGCTGAAGTCGGGCAGCGCGTGCGGGTGGGGGGTGTAGCTGGCCGGCGGCAGCATCGACGTGCTGCCGCCGCAGGCAGAGAGTGTGAGCACTAGGCCGCACAGCCCCAGCATAAGGATGCGGCGAGCGCATTGATCTCTCCAGGCGGGGCCGCGCGAGACTTCTCGGCTAGCTTCCAACATAACTTCAAACCTCCAGCTGACATTATCCAACATCGTTTCTGACCTCGTGGCGCAGCGCTACGCTTTGCCGCCCTTGACCAGCCGTCGTCTAATATCAGGCATACCCCTACCCCCTGGGTATGGGGTAGAGAGAGGTAGCCGATGAGAGCAGATAGAACCGATGTATTGAAGCGCTTCAGCTATATTGAAGGCCATCTGGGCGGCGTTCGCAAGATGATCGAGTCTGAAGGAATCAAGGACAGCCGTGAGGATGCGGTGATCGATGAGTTGATGCAGCTTTACAATCTGGCGGGAAACCGCTGACGGCTGGGCCGTATAGGTGAGGAAATGACTTCCTGCTAACGTCTCCTCGCTGGCTCACACTGGCTTATGCTTTACTCAGGCTGTACCAGTCCATTGGCCCCGGTCGCCTCTATCGGCACCGGCACGGCCGCAGGCGGCAGCGCCTCAGGCACGGAGGCTTCAGCGCTCGCCCGACGTAATATCTGGGTAAGCGGCGCAACGATGTCAATAGGCAACGGGAAGACAATCGTCGAGTTCTTCTCCACGGCGATCTCCGTCAACGTTTGCAGGTACCGAAGCGTTATAGCCGCCGGCTCTGTCGAGATCAAGTGGGCCGCGTCGGCGAGGGTCTGCGCGGCGAGGAATTCTCCCTGGGCGAGAAGTACCTTGGCGCGCTTCTCACGTTCCGCTTCAGCCTGTTTGGCCATGGCGCGCTGCATACTCTGCGGCAGCTCCACATCCTTTACCTCGACCACCGTGACCTTGATACCCCAGTGTTCGGTACGCTCGTCGATGACGGTTTGCACGCTGTGGTTGATCACCTCGCGATCGCTCAGCAGCTGATCGAGTGTCGACTGCCCCAGGGTGCTGCGAAGCGTCGTCTGCGCGATCTGTACGGTGGCGCGAAAATAATCTTGCACGTTGGTTACGGCGTCATTGGGGTCGGCGATATAGAAATAGAGAACCGCGCTGACCTTGACGGTGACGTTGTCGCGGGTCACGCCCTCTTGCGGCGGCAACTCGATCGTCACCACGCGCAAATCTACTTTGCGAGTCCGGCTAATGAAGGGTGGCACCCAGAAAACGCCCGGACCTTTGGCGCCGATCAGGCGTCCGAGTATGAAAATAACAACTCGCTCGTATTGATAGACCACTCGGAAGCCGGAAAGTCCTACGAGCAGCAGTAAAACGGCGATGCATCCCGCCACGATACCTGCGGTCATCACGTCTGCCCCTTATCTAAAAGTTTTCGAGTATATCATACCACCGATCCTCGGTAACTCCGGCAATATTGCCTGTACCTCTACCGGCCCGCCCGTACTACTTCGGCGGCGATCGGTCATGCGGCAAGGGTCCTGCCACGAGCATACGACAGGACATACTCAGGCTCAAGCGCAACCCTGGACAAAACTCTGGACAATTTTGACCCTTGGTGAATTCAAGACCCGGGAAACGGGCAGCGTAGTAGCGTACGGTAGTTGCTGTTGCGAGCGTTTCTTGCCGCTTCGAGATCCGATGAGGCATGATGTGTACATGGCTACCCAATCCTACTATGCGATGACGATGCCGGGTCTGGAGACCATAGCCTTCAGCGAGATTAAAACTCGTATGCCGGATGCGGAACTGCTCAAGTTCGCGCGCGGCATCGTTCTCTTTCGCACGAGCGCACCCGTGGGAGAACTGCAGAGACTCCGCACGACCGAGGACGTATTCGTGCTTCTGCGGCACGTTACGCATTTGGGCCCTGGCAGGGACGCAGTGCGTGTGCTCCACAGTGCTACGCTGCAGTCGGATGTCGCTCGGGCGCTGGCACTCTGGCGGGTCGCTCGTCACTCTACCACGCCGCGTACGTGGAGAGTCGTAAGCCAGAAGCGCGGTGAGCATGAGTTCAGACGCGTAGACGCCGGCGAGGCCGTCGCTGACGCGCTGCGACGTGCGCTTCCGCGCTCCCTTCGCTGGATGGAAGACAATACTGATCTGGAATTTTGGCTCTGGATCAGTGGCAGCGAGGCGCTCATTGGGCTCCGGCTCAGTGATGCTACCATGCGCCACCGCCGCTATCAGCAAGAACATCTACCGGCGTCCTTACGTCCCACCGTGGCGGCGGCAATGGGCTGGCTTTCCATGCCCACGAGTACTGACCGTGTACTTGACAGTTTGTGTGGGACTGCCACCCTGTTGATTGAAAGAGCAAAGCTCCTCGGGTATGAGCAGCTCATTGGCGGCGATATTCGCCCAGAAGAGGTAGCGGTGGCTCGGCGCAATGCGCTGGCCGCCGGGGTCAACATCTCCTTGCAGGTGTGGGATGCTCGCGCACTGCCCCTAGATGCCGCCAGCGTCACGCGTATTATTACCAACCTGCCTTTTGGCAAGCAAATTGGGACGCCCGAGGCTAACGAACATCTCTACCCGGCGCTAGTGAAGGAGTTTGGACGGGTACTTGCTGCTGGCGGTGTGCTGGTCGCACTCACCAGCCAGGACCGCCATTTTCAGCATGTGCTGGGAGAGCAGGGTTGGCACACCAGCAAAAAGATGGTAGTGGTCGTGCTGGGGCAGCCGGCAACCATTTTCGTCGCACAGCGGCACTAGCCATCTGCAAGGAAACGGTAGCGTAGAGATGCTCGATGCGGTAACCAGAACGTCGGGAACATCACGGCAGGCGCCCCACAGCTGCGTCATCTTTCGCCGCGAAACGCCAGCCACCCCAAAATTGCGTACCAGAATTGACACTCCGCCCGCTTGAAAGCGGGGAATTCTTCTTTCACCCAGACGACGTGCTGCGTGGCCATTCCTGGTCAAGCCGTAGTGGTCCCCAGTCCAGAAACGTGTGGCACACACACTGGTGTACCGGTTCCCGCCTGCCCGGCGGTACCAGAGAGCGCTGTCTGCAAAATGTTGCGGGCCGCATTCTCATCCCGGTCGAGAACTAGGCCACATGAAGGACAGCGATGGGTCCGGATGGACAAACTCTTCTCGACCCGTTCCCCACACCCCGAACAGTCCTGAGAGGTGAACCGCGGGGCCACCGCAACAACGGGTACACCGTGCAGCCTTCCATAGTGTCGAAGATTTCTATGGCAAACGTAGTTGAGCTTCCTGCCATTCCCATGTTCGCTGCTCCTAGTCTGCTTTAGCGACCAGGGGTCGTCAGGTTGCAGGCCAGGGAAAGAATGAGCACCCACGCGAAGATCGTGTTTAGGAACTATCATGGCACGCGGGGTATCACACAAATCCCGCGCTTTCTCTCCTGGGCAGGGATTCCCTGATGGGTTCAGCCAGCGAGCGGTCGGCAGGCTGCTTTGTAAGGAAGAGCGAGACGGCAACGGCAAACGCCAGAATCTTCGAGATCGCGTTGCAAGCAAAAGGTATGAGGGTCGACGCATACGTAAAGCCGAACACCGCCCACACCGCGAAGATGAAAAACATGCCTGCCAGCAGGAACAGGGTGAGTCTGGACACTCTCATGAAGGGCGAGAACGTGAGCATGGCAAAACTGGAGATCTCGACGGAAAGAGCGGGAAAAAGTAGAGCACGGCCCAGAGGGCGTGAGGTGTGGGATAATACGCCCGTCCCATCACGATGAGATCGAAGGGCAACTCGAAGATCAAGGGAGCCGCGATAGTACCCACGGCGGCACTGCCAACCGCCACCCAGAACCGCCTCGGGCTGATCGGGGCGGTCCCACGCCCGCTGGTCAGGTACAGGATAACGAAAAAGGCCACGACTCCGCAGGCGAAGGTAATGGGAGTGATGTGGTTCGCCGGTCCGGTGATCGTCCCCCCGCCGAGCTGGTGAAGCAGGGTCAGCGCGTCGGTGGTAGCAGCCACCACGTACGTGATCCCAGACAACAAAAATATCACCACCAGACACACGCCGAGAAACAGCCCGGGTCGTTTGGCGGCGAGCGGGTGGTGGATGCGCGTTCCGATGTAGATCAAAACGGCGGTGACGACGAAAAGAACCGTCGCGAATATGATGGAGCCGGTCTGGGTAAGGGAACTCCAGGGTACGATATAATGCGTCATGGTGACCTCTTCCTAGCTCTCTCGTGACAGCATCAACGGACGAGAGACTTGTGCTTCTACCCTTTCGTGCTTTTCCTGCGGTGTTCGTTGCCTGGCGGACCCGTTAGTGATACTGTAACATGGAGAATCGTCCTCGTGAGGCCAAAAAGGGCTGAGTGCTGCAAAATCGCCGCCAACCGGCGCAAAAATGGGGCTGAATGGCCTCTTTCTGTTCGGTACGTGTAGTTTGTCAGTGACCCAAAGTCGACAATTGGCAGCTCGGAAGTATCTTCCTACGAGTGCCCAGGCGAAACTGGTATTAGTACCTCGATCCGCAGATTGGCCCGCGTAAACTGGTCTTTGGCACCGACTGGGGCGCTTCGATTTCGTATCATCGCGTCGAGGGCCTGGAACATGAGCATTATCACGGCAAGGTATTCGCCGCCACTCCAGCGAGTGACCCGCCGCGTACACTCGTTCTGCACGAAGACTGGGCCATGCGCCAGATGAGCAAAATCGAAATGCCTGAGGAACACCGGGCGATGATCTTGGGCTCAATACGGCCCGCCTGTGTGGCATCGATGTAGACCAGCGTCTGTGGGAACAGCAGGCCAAGGCGTATGGCCCCCAAATCAGTAACGAAGGGGTGCCTAGCGACGGTTCATGGGAGACCAAGGTGCGGTGACATATGGCGTGGTCACTCTGGAGAACGATCGAGCATCTGGCCAAGCCCGACAACGTCGTAGGTACAGAGGAAGGTTGATATGGAGAAACATCTGCTTCGGCTCGATGTGAACGGCGAGGTCTGCCAGGTTGCCGCCTCGCCCTCGCATACACTCCTGGAAGTCCTGCGCGAAGAGCTCGACTTGACCGGCACCAAGCACGGCTGCGAGCTGGGACACTGCGGAGCGTGCACCGTCCTCCTGGATGGTGACCCGGTGCTCTCGTGTCTGCTGCTGGCGGTAGAGGCGCAGGATCAGGCCATCACCACCATTGAGGGGCTGGCACGAGGCAACACGCTCCATCCGTTACAATGGGCCTTTGCTGAGCGCGGTGCCGCCCAGTGCGGTTATTGTACACCTGGCTTCTTGCTCGTCGGCGCGGCACTGCTCGCGCGCAACACCCAGCCGACGCGCGACGACATCAAGGCGGCACTCTCAGGCAACCTGTGCCGGTGCACCGGCTATACTAAGATCATTGATGCGGTTGAACTTGCGGCGGATCGCCTGCGTGAGGTAGGCGGCCTCCCCGAGCGCACATGAGCGGGAGGTCCGCTATGCGGTTGATTGGAACGTCACTTCCCAAGATTGATAGCTACGCGAAAGTGACCGGAGCGGCCAGGTACGCGGATGACCTGAAGTTGGCCCGCATGGCGTTCGGGTGCATCCTGCGCAGCCCGCACCCTCGTGCCATCCTGAAACGGGTCGACACCGCGCGTGCGCGCGCTTATCCTGGAGTGCTTGACGTGATCACTGGTGCCGACCTGCCGCACCACTACGGCATCATGCCTACCACCCAGGATGAGACGCCCTTTGCCCTGGATACGGTACGCTACGTTGGCGAGCCCATCGCTGCTGTCTGTGCAGTGGACGAGGAGATCGCTCTGGAGGCAATGCGGCTCATTGAGGTCGAGTACGAGGCACTGCCGGTGATTGGCGGGATAGAGGAGGCACTCGGGCACCCCGAGCAGAAGATTCACGCCGAGACTAAGATCGGCAACATCATGAAAGAGGTCCACCTGGAGTTCGGCGACGTCGACGAGGGCTTCGCCGAGGCCGATCTGGTCCGCGAAGACACGTTCTTCTTCGAAGGCACGACGCACGCGCCGATGGAGGAGCATGCCTGCGTCGCCGATTGCCGGTCCGATGGCAAGGTGACGCTGTGGACGTCAACGCAGACCCCGCACTATGTCCACCGTGAAGTAGCAAAAGTTCTGGGCATCCCACGGAGCCGGCTTCGGGTGATCGTGCCGCCGGTCGGCGGCGGCTTTGGCGGCAAGTGCGAGCCGTTTGCCCATGATTTCGCTGCCTGTCTCTTTGCCTTGCGCCATGGGCGCCCCATCAAGTTCACGCTCAGCCGCGAGGAGGTGTTCTACTGCCACCGCGGGCGGCATCCGGTGAAGATGATCCTCAAGACGGGCGTCCGGCGCGACGGCAGCATCACCGCGGTGCACTTACAGACCTTTCTCGATGGCGGAGCGTACGCCAGCTACGGCCTGGCCACCGTGTACTACACCGGTGCGCTGCTGACCGTGACCTATCAGATTCCGCGCTACAAATTCGACGGCATGCGCCTCTACACCAACAAACCGCCCTGTGGTCCCAAACGCGGGCACGGGTCGACGCAGCCGCGCTATGCCTTTGAGTGTCAGCTGGACAAAATTGCGGAGCAGCTAGGTCTGGATCCGGCTGAATATCGCAAGTCTCTTGCGGTTGAGCCATACTCGACGACTGTGAACGGTCTGCGCGTGACCACCTGTGGCCTGAAGGAGTGTGTCGACACGGTGGTGGCCGCATCCAGCTGGCACGAGCGACGCGACCATCTGCCGCCGGGGCGGGGCCTCGGCATCGCCATCAGCTCGTATGTGACCGGCGCCGGCAAAGCGATCTACTGGAATGACATGCCGCACTCCGGCGTCATCGTGACGATAGACCGTGGCGGGGGCGTTGCGGTGCTGTGCGGCTCTTCAGACATCGGCCAGGGATCGGATACCGTGCTCGCGACCGTGGTCGCCGAAGAGCTCGGGATCGACATTCTCGACATTCGCGTGCACACCGGTGATACCGATCTCACGCCGGTGGATCTGGGCAGCTACTCCTCGCGGGTCACGTTCATGGCCGGCAACGCGGCGCGTGAGGCGGCACGGAAGCTCCGGGCGCTGCTCCTCGAGGCCGCGAGCGCCGCCTTGGATGTGCCTATTGCCCGCCTGGACACGGCAGACGGCCGCATCATCTGTCGCGACGATCCCGAGCAGTCGATCACGTTCGTCGAGGCAGCCCAAAAAGCTGAGGCTGCCCATGGCACGCTCAGCGCGGTCGGTAGCTACACGCCTCCCACGCTGGGCGGAGAATTCAAGGGCGCCGGCGTGGGTATCTCTCCGGCCTACAGCTACACGGCTGCCGTAGCTGAGGTCCAGGTAGATCCCGATACCTACGACCTGGCGGTGGAGCGGCTCTGGGTCGCGCATGACTGTGGTCGCGCGCTCAACCCGGTGCTCGTCGACGGGCAGATCGAGGGGAGCGCCTATATGGGCTTCGGCGAGGCCGTGCTGGAGGAGCAGGTCTTCCGCAAGGGCCTGCACAAGATCCCTTCGCTGCTTGAATACAAGCTACCCACCATCTACGACACGCCCGAGATCGTGGCCTTCCACGTCGAGACCGAGGACCGCGAGGGCCCGTACGGCGCGAAAGAAGCCGGCGAGGGTCCACTGAATCCAGTTATCCCCGCTATCGCCAATGCTGTCTATGCGGCGATCGGCGCGCGCGTCGACAGCACGCCCATCACGCCGGACAAGATCCAGCGCGCCCTCAGGGAGCGGCAGCGCACGAGTGCGGCGGTGCCGGCGGGACGGAGGTAATACTCTGATGCTGCGCCTTCCACATTTCGAGTATCGTGCCGCCCGTACCGTCCAGGAAGCGCTGGATTGGATGGCTGAGTTTGACGTCTCGACCAGCAAAGACCCCGAGGCACAGGCGATGCTGATGGCCGGCGGCACGGATGTGTTGCCGAACATGAAGCACCGACTGTTCACACCAAAGCTGTTGATCGGCCTGCGTGGCATTACCACATTGCGGGGCGTCGCGTTCGATGACGACAGCACCTTGCGCCTTGGTGCCGGTACGCGGCTCAGCGAGATCGCAGCGTCTCCTGACCTGGGCAGGCCCTACGGCGCCCTGGCGGAGGCAGCGGCCTCGATCTCCACGCCGCAGCTGCGGCAGATGGGAACGCTCGGCGGCAATATCTGCCTGGACACGCGCTGCAATTACTACAACCAATCGGAATTCTGGCGGAACGCCGAGCATTTCTGCCTTAAGAAGGGCGCCGACATCTGTCGTGTAGCGCCCAATGGAACAGGGTGCTATGCGGTGTCGTCCTGCGATACCGCCCCCGCGCTTATCGCCCTCGGGGCCACGGTCCGCATTGTCTCACGCCAGGGAGAACGCGAACTTCCCGTGCGCGACCTTTTTGATGTAGACGGTCTGCATCCCGTGCGGTTGCGTTCAGACGCCGTGCTGACAAGCGTGACGCTTCCGGCTCTTGACGACAACTGGCGCTCCATCTACCGGAAGCATCGCGTGCGTGGTGCGTTCGATTTCCCTATTGCGGGCATAGCAGTTGCCGCCCGCTTCGATGGCGACGTCTGCACCGATGTGCGGCTGACTCTGCAGGGAGTTGCCACCGCGCCCCTGGCTGTTCCGGCGGCTGAAGAGAAGCTGTGCAACACGCAGTGGACGGCCGATCTGCTCGAAGAAGCTGCTGACGTCGCGTACCAGACGGCTCACCCGATGGACAACACGGCCGGTACGATTGCTCTGCGCCGCCGTGCGATACGCTCCCTGACACGCCAAGCTCTGGTGGCACTCATGCATCCCGCTCAGATGTAAAATGTTGCCGGCGATAGCCCTCCTTAGCGTTGTAATCTTCGTCGGCGGGCCCAAAAGGCCTCTAGAACTGCGGCTTGCCCATACCCCCTCGCTGAGCTAGCTGCCCGCAGCGGGAGGAGTACCACTCTTGGGATTGCCCTGCGCAGAGTTGTCCGTGGGTGGCGGTGGGTCAACATCGCGGCCCGATCGCCGCATTCTCTCGCGTAGGTCGGATTTGCTTCTGGCACGGAGCTGTGATTGGTAGTAGCGCTCCTTCAGGGTGATGGAATCGGGCGCCGGGGCCGCGAGCTCATCCTGCATCACCGAGAGTGACTCCACTTCTTGCTTCCGTATGGTGTCCCCTGCGCGTAACCCGAGGCCAGCAAGGCGGGAGAGGGCCGCCCGTGCGGTGGTCTGCGCGCTCGCCAGATCGCCGCGCTTGTGCGCACCTATGGCCTCACGCTGGGCTCGATCCGAGAGGTGCTGCGCAGCGTAATGAAGCACCGTCTCGTCCCGCATCTCGGCGTCATAGGCCGCCTCGCTCTGTGCATAGTGGAAGGTGCACTGCTGCCAGGCAGTCATATGGCTGCCAGCTTCGTCCTGCCAGGTGAGCCGCACCCGCACAGTGTGCTCACCCGTCTCGGCATCAGCGGCCGGGAAGTTGAGGCTCATGACGACGTGCCGCTCCTCGCCGCCCAGCAGATCGCCCACCGTCGCCACCCAGCGGCCGGCACCCGCTTCTCCCGGCGCCCCGGCCCGCCACGCATAGGCACTCACCAGCTCGACCGAGATGCCTGGTGCCGCCTCGATCTCCAGGTGAGCGTCACGCGCCAGCGTCCCCAACACCTGCTCAAGTTCGGCCACGAAGGTGGTAGCAATCTCCTGGGGAGTGCGCAGATGGTAGAACTCCCCGCCCCCCGCCAGAGCCATGGGCCCCAGCAAATCCTCATTATAATCGGTGCCGATGCCAAAGGTGCTGGTGCTGACCCGCGCCGCCTCGCGCACCTGTGCTGCCGCCTGGGCCAGCGCCTCCGGTTGTGCCAGACCGACATTTGCCTGGCCATCCGTCAGCAGGAAGCAGCGGCGTACCCCAGCACTGCGGGCCTCTCCGTGCGACTCAGCAGAGTCCGCTGCGATGGCTTGGCAACCAACAAGCCAGCCTTCATGCAGTGCCGTCGACCCGCGCGCGTCGATACCGGCCAGCTCAGCCGCCACATGGGCTTTGACGAGCGCTGTTACCGGTGCCTCCGCCTGCACGACGTCAATGCGGTCGTCGAAAACAACCACTGCGGCGGTGTCCTGGTCACTCAGACCGTCGAGCACCGCCAGCGCAGCACGCTTTGCGGTACCGACCTTCGGTCCACTCATCGAGCCACTGCGATCAATCACCAGTGCCACATGCACCGGAGGACGCTTCGGCTGGGAACGACTTGGGGCTAAGGCGACCTTTACTACGACATCGAGATAGCTGGAACTGCCACCAGTGCGCAGCAGGTGCCGCTCGGGGCGTGGATCGAGCTGGAGCGTGGCGCCTTTGGGAGGTGCCTGGTCGTCGGCATTGACATGGACATTCTCTTGATCGCTCATGGCAAGGTTACTCCTTCTGTTGTTGGTCGATAGTATTGACACTACCTGGCGCGAGCGCAGCGCGTAGAGCATTCAGCAGGCGCTCGATCACCTCTGCCTCGGCCCGCGCGACATCGGCACGAACCTGTAACTCGATGCCCGGCGCAAGCTCCCAGCGGTGCCAGGGCAGTGCCTGCTCCCCCAAGCGTGTTTGCGCGCTTCGCGACGGCGCGCGGGGAGATGGTGCTGGAGGCGCAGGCAACGAGGGCGACGGAGAAGGTGCCGGCTGATCCTCCCCCTCCTGCAGGGGCCACGCCCTGGAGCCAGCGCCGCCGCTACCCACTACCCCACCGGTGGTACGCTGGGTCGAGTATCCGCGAGCTTGATCGAGCAGGGCTGAGAGATATTCCTTGGGCGAGGCGGGCTCGCTGGCCTGCGCGGATACCTCCCCGGTTCGCGCCTGCTCCTCCTGTACGACGGCATGCACCTCGCCCGGCGGAAGGGACGTCGTAAGCGCGCGTACTTCCGCGAGCGGCAGGTGCCGGGCGACCAGCAGGCGGATCAGCTGCAGCCGCTCCAGGTGCTCCCGCGTATAGGAAGCACCCTTCCCGCGGGTGCTGGCGCCAGGCAGAAGACCCTCAGCGATGTAGAAGCGCACCGTGCGGATGGGAACACCCGCGCGCGCAGCCAGCTCATCGATGGTCAATAGTGGTTGAGCGTTCATGGTCATGGCACTAGTATACACAGTGACAGTGTCACTGTCAATAGTCCGATCTGGTGCAGGCTGTGTCCTCTTCCCCGGGGTTGGGGGCAATCGAACAGGCGGCCCAACAACCCAACCCCATGACTTCGCCACCAGGTCAATTTTGACCCCAGTTTAGACCCTGATGGCGCATGCGCGCCGAAGCCGCGCGCTCGACCTGTCGCTGCCGAGCATCCTGGGCCGGCGTGATCGCCTGTACATTCGCCACCAATATGACCTTTGGCCCATGTTCCCCACGACCGCTTGACGTTTTTTTGAAGAATAGGAGAGGCGGCGGGGAGACACGCACCAGAGGCGGTCGGTGTGGCTGCGGCAGGAGCGCAGGACGCGGAGGTGACGGCGTGTAACCGCAGGAGATGAGTCCGGATGAAGAGAAGGAGTGGATATATGCGACAGAGGCTACGATTTCTAGTAACCGTCGCTGGATGCTGCACCGTAGTAGTTTATGTGGCCGGCTGCGGAGTCACCACATCTTCCGGCCTAGCAGGCAATTCACCGTCGGTCCAGAGTACCAGCGTCCCAACCGGTACACGGATTCCTGGGCAGATCACCAGCATTCCCAGTGGGACACCGGTACCGGGGCAGAGTACCAAGACCCCAATCGTCACCCCCTCGAACAGCAGTACAAACGCGGGTGGGTCGGCGTCGGCGGCCCCCGCCAAGACCCCAACCGTCACCACCTCGAACAGTAGGACAGGGGTAAGCGTCGGGTTCGACATAGCCTTCGACCTTGCCACAGCAACCCCGTGGAACGATATTACCGAGGACAACCTGTTCGCAATACAAACTACTGCAGGCAGCAGCTTAGACACGACCGACGAGGGCTTAAGTTCAGTCAACGTGCCCCAATGGGTGGCGAACGTCCACTCCCACCACCGACTAGCCCTGATCACGATCGGAGGAATCGCCGACCAGCACTGGGAAATCGCCTGCGACGATACCTACCGAAGTGCTTTCGTTGCGAACCTGGTCAACTATATGAAGTCGAATGGGTTCGATGGCATTGACCTCGACATTGAGGATGACACCTGGTCTGCGCAAGGCCCACCGTCGGCGGCCATGACCACCTGCGTTGAAGCAATAACTACCGCGGCACACGCGGCTACAACTGCCTCGGGTGCCCGACCGTTGATTTCAGAAGACGTCACCACGCCCTGGATGGGGTCATGGATGGCTCCATTCCAGTCGGACGTGGATCAATTCAACCTGATGACCTATGGTGATACCTGCGCCAACCAGTGCTCCACGTTTGCATCCGACATCCAGCAGACGTATTCCCAGGGAATTCCCAAGGCCAAGATGGTACTAGGAATCGACCTCATTGACAGCTACCCGGCACCAGGGGACTGCGGGAACATCGCCAAGTACGCCTCGCAGCAGGGCCTCGCCGGCGTGATGGTCTGGGACATCCACACGGACGCCGTTCGCAACAACGGCAGCTTCCCCTGCTTCGATCAGCTCGCACCGTACGTGACTCCGCCTGGGCCGTAATCTCCGATGATGTCTACCAAGCGCTCTTGGCTGCGAAGAACCTGGTGCTGGCCAACCTGATACGCCTGTTCTTCGGTGCGAGACGCTTGGTGACTACACGGCAGGTGCGGACAGTGATTGAAGTTATGCGGGGGTATATACGCCTAATTCTGCTCTGTCAAGGGGCTGGCGGGTCAACCTGGCCCACGCAGCCTTGTGAGGCACATCTTCATAACCGAGATGGCCCTTAGCGCAGGCCTTGCCACAAGGCCCGTTCCGTTGCACGCGGATCGCAGACGACCTCCGACTTCACATCAAAGCGCATGGTTGGGCGCTGCTCCTGGTCGTAGCGGGGCCAGCCGGGATTGCCACTCTGGGCAAAGGCCACCCAGGCCGCATGGACCGTCTCAGCCAGGTCTGGCGGTGCTCCAGTGCCGATGAGTGGTGCGCTAGTTGGATTAGCCAAAGCGTCAAACACAAAGGGCAGTTCAACGGCGTGGCAGGCGCCGAACCGTCCATCATAGAGCAGCGACCGCCAGGCAAACTCATACATATACGTGGCCGCAGCTCCTGAAACGCGTGCCTCAGCCAGACGGACGGCCGGAATGCGGAAGAACCAATCCGTCACGATTGCCGCCATCAGGTCACCTGCCATAGCATCTGGACGGGCGGTGCGGTAGGTTGCCAATGTCTGTTCCACCGGCAATCCGTAGGCAGTCACTATGCCCGTCAGCATGGCATCATTGATCGCGTCAATCACGCCGTTGGGGACCATGAAAAACCGCCACTCCTCTGCGTTGGTGCCGACCAGCATCTCCACCTGTGCACCACTCCCAGCGGCAATACGTTTGATAGGGAGTTCGGTCAGCACCTCGCCGTCAATCACCGGCTCAAATGGCATCTGATTGAGGGCCAATTCGCCCCATTTCTGAGGATTGGGGTCGAGTAACATCTCAGCACCAAGTTCCATCTGGGCCTGAAGCAGCCGATCTATCGAGATGGAGCTCATAGCCTCGCGCGTTGGCTTGCCGCCGAGCTTCTCCGAAAGGTACCCAGCCAACCGCTGCGCGGTGGTCAGCGAGGTAGCATGGTGGCCGGCGCCGCTCTGGGCAATGGCCCGGCGGAAGAGGCCAGCGGCCGGTGGCATGGAGAGCAGTGTGCTGACGCTGAAGCTACCCGCGGATTCACCAAAGAGGGTGACCTTGTCCGGATCGCCGCCAAAGGCAGCGATATTCTCCTGCACCCACTGGAGGGCTGCGAGCTGATCAAGCAAGCCACGGTTGGCTATGCCGTCACTCAGGAAGAGAAAGCCATCCACTCCCAGCCGATAGTTGATCGAGACATATACCACCCCGTCGCGCGCAAAGCTGCTTCCGTTATACCCAGGTACAGCGTTTGAGCCGCGTGTAAAGGAACCGCCATGAATCCAGACCATCACCGGCAGGCGAGCGTCCCCCCGCTCCGGGGTCCAGACGTTAAGGTTCAAGCAGTCCTCGCCAGCAATGACAGGCTCTGTCAGAATGCTGTCATAAGGTGGGAGATAGGGGGGCTTGGGACAGGTCGGGCCAAATGCGAGCGCATCACGCACGCCATCCCAAGGCGCGACCGGCTGTGGCGCTTGAAAGCGGTTGGGGCCAAACGGTGGCGCTGCGTAAGGAATACCCTTGAAAGATAGCACGTTTCCAGCGACACTGCCACGCACTGAGCCACTGCGTGTCTTGACAACGGTGTCCATACGAACGCCTCCTTTGGCTGAAAGTGCCAGAGCCTACCAAATAAGCTCATGGTGCACATACTCTACCATATGAGGCAAGCCGTGCTGAGCCACTATCGGTCTCGTCGAGCGTTCGCTCCTGATCAGGATAGAATGCGTTTGGTAGGGCATGCGTTCACGCTGTGACGAGGTCCACGTGCTCAAGAAAAATATGGACCCTCTAAGAATCTACTGGATGGCCCGTTCCTTGCTATGTTCATGAGTGCCTGCGCCGTGCTTTCCACGAATTCTGACTTTCGAAAGTGAGGTACCATACCGTGAAGCAAGCAGCCGTTCGTACACTAGATAAACACCAGGTCAAACCAGAGTCCCACCTGTCACGTGCCAGTGTCGCGTGTATAGCCTGTGCCTTCAGTGTGTTATCGCTTGTGAGTATTGGCAGTATCTTAAGCATTGGCAGTGCCGGGAGTATTCTGAGTATTGGCAGTATCTTAAGCATTGGCAGCGCGGGGAGTATTCTGAGTATCGGCAGCGCGGGGAGTATCTTAAGCATAGGCAGTGCGGGGAGTATTCTCCGTATCGGCAGCGCCGGCAGGATCCCGCGAGTTGGTAAGCCCGGTAAACCGCGGACATGACCGAAGATCGGCAATCTTACGTGATACCCGAAGAAAGGCAAGCAAGATGAACGATCCGACCCAAGCGGGAACGCTACCCTCGGTGGAGGGCGTCATTACCAAACCCAGTCCGTTTTCGGTGGAGCAGACGTTGGAACGCCTGAAGGCATCCGTCCAGAAGCACAACTTAAACCTCTTCGCCCCGATTGACCATAGTGACGAGGCCAAACGAGACGGCCTCACGATGCCGGAGGCCCATGTTCTCATCTTCGGCAGCCCGAAGGCCGGCACGCCGTTGATGATCGCCTCTCCTCTGCTCGCGCTTGAGTTGCCGCTCAAGGCGCTGGTCTGGCAAGACCGAGCCGGCCAGGTCTGGGTGAGCTATGAAAGCAGCGCCTACCTGGCGAGCCGCTTTGCGATCCCCGCGGAGCTGATCAAGAACATTGCCGGCATCGACGGGCTTATTGCCGGTGCGCTGCAGGACTAACGGCAGAGAAAGAGGATCAGAAGATGTCGGAGCCAATGTCGGCAGGTCAAGCTACGGAGACTCCCCTTGACACGCTGCGCGATCACCTGGCCAACGAGCGGACGATGCTGGCCTGGTCGCGCACCAGCATCGCCATTGTCGGGCTGGGATTCGTGGTGGCACGCTTCGCCCTGGGCGGTAAGTCGGTGACGCCTCTCTCGACTGCGTTCGGCGTAGCACTGGTGGTCCTCGGTGGTGGGCTTCTCGCCCTGGCGTTCCGATACTATATGCGCACCGGCGAGGCTATCGAGCGACGAGACTTTCGCTGGTCGCCTCAGTTTGCGGTTGCGCTCGCCGCTGTGCTGGAACTCTGCGCAGTTATCGTGTGTGTCTACCTTATTCTCGCGGCTTGACAGTTGGATTGAGCGGCTTCCATCTCTCTCTCCACGATGTGCACCGCATGGTTGTATACTCTCTTCCAGAGAGCTGCCTACGGGCCGCGCCTCGGTGGCGTGTGTCCGGCGTCTGCTCAAGAAAAGGAGCTGTTCCCATGCGATTCACACCGATTGCCCAGCGCGGGTTGCTGCTGCTGTCGCTAGCCGCGATGCTCTGTTTGGCGGCGTGTGGCACCAGCACCGCCAGCACGTCGGCGAGCGCTACCAGCACCCCAGCCCCGACGGCGACGGCGACAGCGGTCAAGAACCAGGCTACCTCGGTACCGGTAGCTTCCGCGGCGGAGTGTGGCCAGCTACTCTCGCTCAGTGAAGCCAATCAATATACCAATCCGCCCAGCCCAGCGACGACGATCTTTCCCTTGGAAGACAGTGGCACCGCGTTGTGCTACTATGAAACCGCGCTGCACCAAACCACTGTTGGTCTGGTCTTTAAGGCGTACACGGGAGGCACAATCAGCGAAGGTATCCAGCAAGCTCTCTCCAGCAGCACGAGCGACGTGAAGCTTACCAGCAGCCAACCGGTAAGCGGGATAGGCGATCAGGCGTTGTTCGCGACGGTAACCGGCTCTTCCACTTCCAATGGCGTCACGGTACCTCTCACGGAGAACATCCTGTTTGTCGTCGATGGTGCCGTGTCATTCGGTATCATCAATGTCATCTATGCCGGCGTGGACCCCCTTGGGTCGGCCAGTCCCGCAACTGTGCTGAGCGATTTCGAACAAATTGCTCGGGCTGTGGACAGTAGCCTATGACGCAACTGCGACACCGGTGAGCCGGAGTACTATGAAATCATGGCCAGTCACCACCGGTTGAAACTAGGAGCTTGAGCCATCAGGCTCCACACCGACCAGTTCGCCGGACCCAGCGTGGTTCGGCAACCGGTACCGCTGAATGGACAGGTACCCCGGAATGGCACCTCAGTACCGTGCGGAGCGGGGCCATTGGTCTGGCCAGAACGGCGCTCCCTGGGGTCTAACGGCAGGGATCTACGGGGGGATCATGGCTAAGCATGTGATCTCCAGAAGGCTTTCCGACGCAGGCATTCTCAACTCGTAACGCTCCCCGTAACGATAGCAGGACCAACATATCGTAAGCTGCGAGACAGGTAGCAAAGTTCACGCGGTGCACAGAGCCAGTTTTTCCGACAGGCAGCTAATAGGGGTGGCTATGAACCGGCAATCTCGCGCGACCACCACCGATGAACGTGTCGTCGCCAGCAACCATGTAGAGATGCAGTTACCTGGGGGCACCGAGAGGGACCCCGGTGGCATACCTCTCCAGCAATGGTATCAGCGTGTGATAGCGCGGGGGCTCTGGCTCGCCATAGCCGCCGCGGCTATCTTTCTCTTCATCGCGGCGATGCCCTTCCATGCGGAACACCTGCATGTTCTCTGTCAGAGCATCTTGTGCAACAGCTCGCAAACCCCTTCCCAGGTGAGTCATGAGTTACACAAGGTCGGTCTGACAAGCGGATTTTTCACCACCTATACCATCGTGATCGAAAGCATCTTCGGCCTCGCCTACTTAGGGATCGCCGCGCTCATCTTCTGGCGCAAATCTGATGACCTCATGGCGCTGCTTGTCGCCGCCTTCCTCATCACCTTTGTCCTGTCGGTCATCGACATTTCGCAGGTCCTGGAGCAAAGCAGCGCCTGGCTGAGATGGTTGGCTGCCGGCATGGGGTTTCTCGGCGAAATGACGTTTCCTTTGTGTTTCTATCTTTTCCCGAATGGGCGCTTTGTGCCTCGCTGGACCCGCTGGCTGCTGCCCAGCTGGTTTCTCTGGGGCATATCTGAGTACTTGTTACCTGGGTATGCCTTTCACTCGACCGGTTGGTTCTCCTTACTCGAAGGCCTGGCGTTCGCGGCCGGTCTGGGCAGTATTGTGGTTTCGCAGATCTACCGTTACCGCTTCGTCTCAAGTCCGGCGCAGAGGCAACAAACGAAGTGGGTTGTTTTCGGGATGGTACCGGCGCTGGTGGGCTTTTTCTGCGCTGGGTTCGTGGGGTTTGTCGTGCCGAACATGCTGCTCCCGGCGCATTCCCAACCCAGTTCGACGCTGCCGGTGGTGCTCAGCATCATCGCCAACGGTTCAATCTACCTGCTGCTGCTGCTCATACCATTGTCACTGGCAATCGCTATTCTGCGGTATCGGCTCTGGGAGATCGACGCCATTGTCAACAAAGCATTGGTTGCCGGACTGCTATCTGTGCTGCTGGCCGCTATCTACGCGGGCCTGATCATCGGCCTGGAGAGCCTGGTAGGTCTTTTTGCGGCGCATATCGCCCAGCCCATCGTGATTGTGGTGTCCACTCTTGCCATTGCTGCGCTTTTCCAGCCTTTCCGCCGCCGCATTCAGGAGATCATCGACCGGAGCTTCTACCGCAGCAAGTATGATGCCGCTCGCACGCTGGAGGAGTTCAGCGCTCGCCTTGGCAATGAGGTGAACTTGAGCCAGGTGCGCGAGCACCTTCTGTCGGTGGTACAAGAAACAATGCAGCCGACGTATGTTGCTCTCTGGCTGCGCTCGGACGACCAACCCAAGAGAGCTGATGCCGAAGCGTCGCGTGGAAGCTCACTGATGAGCGGTTCAAAGGGCCTCACGGATTCATTCGAGATTTAGACGGAAAGCAAGTTGGGGCGGCAGACGTGGTACAATGAGGTTTGCTACATTGTCGAGGCCGCCGAAGTAGACGCCGGCCTAAAATCGGCCAACGTGAATTGTGAGCTGCACTTTGAAACCGCTTGTTGCCATCGTGGGCCGCCCTAATGTGGGCAAATCCACACTCTTCAATAAACTTGCCGGCCAGCGTATCGCCATCGTCGAAGATCTACCCGGTACCACCCGCGATCGGATCTATGCCGACGCTGAATGGAACGGCCGCATCTTCACCATGATCGACACTGGCGGCCTTGAGCTGGGCGGAGGCGGCGACTTCAGCAAGGAGATTCAGGCGCAGGCGCAACTAGCCATAGAAGAGTGCGACGTCATCATGCTGCTGGTGGATGTGCCGAGCGGTATCACCGCCGCCGATGCCGAGGTGGCCGACCTCCTGCGCCGCTCCAAGAAGCCAGTGGTGCTTGGCGCCAACAAGGCTGACAACCAGAAGCTCCGGCAGGAGGCAGTTGAATTTTACTCACTGGGTCTGGGCGA
The DNA here is from genome assembly GCA_052143275.1 of Ktedonobacterales bacterium. Taxonomy (GTDB): domain Bacteria; phylum Chloroflexota; class Ktedonobacteria; order Ktedonobacterales; family JADMIN01; genus JAJPKE01. Next base: position 25,502 of record JBKQTH010000442.1, read on the forward strand.
GCCTATCACACTCTCCTCAATCTCAGGCACCGGAACTGGTGACCTTCTGGACGCTATTACCGAAGCGCTACCTCCCTCCGACGGTACCGAGGAGGAGGAGCCGGATCCCGGCATCCTTCGTGTAGCCATCGTTGGGCGACCTAACACCGGCAAGTCGTCGCTGGTCAATGCCATACTGGGGCAGGACCGGGTCATCGTCAGCGATATTCCCGGTACTACCCGGGATACCATTGATACCGAGGTTGAGCACAACGGCCAGCGCATCGTGTTGATTGACACCGCAGGAATGCGGAGGCGAGGTAGGGTTGGCCAGGGGGTCGAGAAATACAGTGTGCTGCGCGCTCAGCGGGCAATCGACCGCTGTGACGTTGCCGTACTCATGGTGGATGGGATAGACGGCATAACCGCTCAGGATGCGCATATTGCCGGTTATGTTAATGACGCTGCCAAGGGCATCATCGTAGTCATCAACAAGTGGGACCTGGTGCGCGAGCGCCGTCGCGCCGCGGAAGAAGCGGAAGCTTTGTCGGCTGCCGCTGCGGCATTGGGCCTGCCCGAAGGCTTGCTACCAGACGAAACTCCGCAGCGGCCGGTAGATCAGGAGATGCTCGACGCCACCCAATACCTACAGCATGTACATGCCGAATTCAAGTTTTTACCCTATGCCCCGGTTGTCTTTGCCTCCGCCAAGACTAGGTATCATGTCGGCTCGATTATGGATCAGGCGCTGCGCATCTACGAGACCCGCCACATTCGTATCTCTACCCCGCAACTTAACGATGCCGTGAGAGAGGCGGTCCATCGACACCATCCTTCCTTCGTGCAGGGCCGGCAGCTCCGGGTATACTATGCGACACAGGCCGACGTCAACCCGCCAACCTTTGTCTTTTTCGTCAATGACCCAGAGCTTGCTCACTTCGGCTATCAGCGCTACCTGGAAAACCAACTGCGAGAGGTATTTGGCTTTGAAGGAACGAGCATTCGATTGCAGTTTCGGCCGCGCTCTAAAGATGAAGACAGTACACCAGAGAGAAAGCCAGCGCGCCGCACCGCAGCAGGCAGCCGGCCAAGGCCGGCTCGGCCGGCGAGAAGCCGCTGAAGTTGCCAGTCGAAATGAGGCACGGGAGGACCACCATGTACGGAACCGTTGCGAGATTGCATGTTAGGCCGGGAGCCGAAGACCAGCTCGATCAGCTGCAACAGGAGTTTGGGGCACTGCATGTGCCTGGATTCATCGCGGCCTACGTCTACCGGACGGATGTGAATGCCCATGAGTACTATTTAACGGTGATATTCGACTCCAAGGAGTCCTATATGGCCAATGCCGAGAGCCCTGAGCAGGACGCGCGCTATCGTCAGATGCGCGCACTATTCGAAGATGATCCTGACTGGCACGATGGCGATATCGTCAGCTTCACCATCGTCTCCCAATGACCAGGCGGCCATCCGGCAGGTCCGCGAAGGTAGGGTACTGGAAGAGAGAGGACGATAGTCCAGCTATCGCCCTCGTGAACTCACGGTAAACTCGAGAGGAGCGCGAAGCCTAGCCAATGGTGAGAAGAAACTCTGCTCGGTTACCGGCTAGCTGTGATGCCAGGTGTCGCTAAATCCGTTGCCGCCGCTGTTGAGCGCTGACGGCTGAGCTTTCACGGTGCCGGTGCTGGTGACCATGGTGATCTCCTCCCAGACCGAGCTACCGTAGCTGCCGATGGTGTCATTGTTGGCAAGGCAGCTGGAGAAATTCACGGTGCCGAAATCGGCCAGCGGCAGCACTGTGCAGGTACTGCTGCAGGAGGAGGGCGCTTCGGCAATCCATTCGGCGGAGGAGCGGTCAAAGCTGCCGCTCTGAGTGGTTGTGAACGTCCAGCCGCGTGAGGAGTGCATATACAGAGTGTAGCTGCTGCTGCCGCTGAAGGTAACCGACGCCGTCAGGGTATCGCCGGCGGAGACTGGATAGGTCGAGGTGCTGAGCTCCTCTGAGGGGTTGGGGTACATTTCCCACCAGCCGTAGTACTTGGGAGTCCCACGCGAGCAATCGGAGTCGGTGCCCAACTGCTCGACGCTGTCGGAGTTATACCCGTCAAGGCCGACCCAGAAAGAGGAATAGGCGGTTTGTCGCCGGCTGCAGGTTACGGTCGGCTCAACCCAGCTGCCCGATACCGAGGTATAGGCTCCATTGGCGCCGGTGACCGCGTAGGCTGACCAGTTGGTGCTTTCCGCGGTGCCGTCTGCCCGTATGCGGGGGGCGCCGTGGTAGATCCTCTGCGGTACGCTTGCATGCGCGCTGGCGACTCCGCTTACGAATACCAGTGAAATGGCGAGGGCCGCTACCGCCGCCAGGGCTAAGGGTGCGAAAATGATGCGTCGCTTCAAGACATTGCTCCTTGACTCATATGGTGTGCGCTAGTCTACACTTCACTTGCGATGCTTCGGGGTGTTAAGCCAACAGCGTTTACGGCGGCCCCGGCTAGCTGTGCTAGTGGCCGGCTCTGCCGTAGTTACTGCGTCACGCCCCCGGGGTAGGCCAGTTGCGCGCCCCTCTGCGCGCCGAGTCAACAGCCAAGTGTTCGTTGAGTCGAGGTTACCAGGGTAACGTCACTTAGCTGCCAGGAAAGCTGCGACGAGTGATGAAGGATGAGGTTTGACGGGTAATTGCGCCGGATGGACGGCGCAAACTGGAGCACACCCACATGGAGACGCACATGCAGTGGCCTGGGCTAGAATTTCCTGCCCGCTCCCTTGCACCAGGCGCTCGCGGCCGCGGGGTTCACTAGAGTGAGCGCCAGGGTATGCCGCTGGTAGAGTTTCCGTGAGTGGCAAATGACGGCGATCGACATATCCCCCATTTCTAGATTCCCCAAGGATTTCTGCCTCGCCCTAATCAGCAGAATCCAAGAGCCAAGTCCGTAACGGAATAGTGAGAGGCAAGCTTGGGAAACTTGGGTATCACTATACCGGGCAAGCAGAGGAATGTCAATGCCGCCGGCAATTACTTTTTACCTGGGGATAAACCAGTCATAACCTAGCCATAATCAGCGCCTATCCTTGGCTAGCTAATCGATCTGTTGCGGTGAGGGGAGTGTCTGGTCGCTATCTGCCAGTTGCGCAATCTGGGCGCTGAGTGCCGGTATGGTCTTAACCAGGAGTTCCATGGTCTCTTCATGTACCCACCAGACATTGTTCATGAGGTGCCTGGCTCTGCCTTCAGGTAGGCTGAAGAGCAGGCCGCCGAGACGGGCATGGCTGGTCTTGTCACTAGCCAAGAAACGCACGATATATCCCGGCTCCTCTAAGGTATCACCGTGCTCAACCACAAATAAGGTCATGCACACGTTGAGGAGGTTGTGTGGGGTTTCTGGTTCCGGTTGTGGCATTGGCTTTCTGGCTTTCGTCGACTTTCCCGGAGGAACCTTACCATTGATCTCACGTCAGCGCCCAAGACACAGTATCTCCGGAGAGGCACCATCGCAGAAACCATACCGGTGCCGGCATCTCCGGCGGCAAGCCTAGCGTGATGCCAGCGCGGCGCGTACCCGTTCGGCGGTAAAGGGCACCTGGCGCAGCCTCGCACCGGTGGCGGCATAGACCGCATTGGCGATTGCCGCCGCTACCGTCACTGTCGCCGGCTCGCCGGCTCCGACCGGCGGTTGGTCCGGGCGGTCGATAAGCACGATTTCTACTGCGGGCGCTTCACTGAAGGTCAGGATTGGGTACGATTCCCAGTCCAGGCTGGTCTGCCCATACGCGTCGAAGTGCACCTCTTCTTTGAGAGCCCGGCTCGCCGCCTGCAGCACATTGCCCTCGATCTGGTTACGCACGCCATCCGGGTTGATGATCAGCCCGCAATCGTGAGCGACTACTACCCGGCGCAGCCGTAGCGCTCCACTCTGCTCGTCCACCGACACCTGCGCCACCGTGGCGACATAGGCCTCGCTGTTCTCGTAACGGGCAAATGCCAGTCCACGTCCCTCTCCTTCCGGAAGCGGTGATCCCCAGAGCGCAGCGCGGGCCGCGGCCGAAATAGTAGCCACGGCTCGAGGATCGGCGATATGGCGCAGACGGAAGTCCAGGGGATCCGTCTCAGCGGCGGCCGCCAACTCGTCCATGAATGATTCGTTGGCAAAGGTGTTGCCGGCTCCGCCCAGGCTACGCATAGATGATGTTCGCAGTGGCGGTTGCGCCAGCCAGTGCATCGTCACCCGGCGGTCGGCTACCGCGTAGTCGACAGGCGCGTTCCGGTCGCCTCCAAAGAAGAATGACGCGGAAGGCGGCGTCTCTCCCCGCAGCTCTCTGCCGGCGAGAAGACCCAGAGCCTGGCGCGGCCGGCCCACATGCGTCGACGTCCAGACCTGATAATCCCACACCACAATGCGGCCTTCTTCGTCCAGACCGCCATAAGCCTCCATAAGCATAGCCGCGGCCTTGGGCTCGCCGGCAAACTCGTCGGCTCTCGACCACTGTACCCGCACGGGCTGGCCCACCGCCCGAGCCAGGAGCGCCGCGTCGGCCGCCACATCCTCGGAGCCGTTGTGTCCATAAGCCCCAGCTCCGTCCATGTAGATGACATGCACCTGGCTCGGCGGCAGCTCCAGAAGATCGCAGAGCGCACCTCGCAGCGGGTACACTCCACCTGAGCTACACCAGACGGTCAGCTTACCCTCGCTAAACGCGGCCACCGCGCAGGATGGGCCTAGTGAGGCATGTGCCTGGAAGGGCTGGCGATAGACGGCGTGCACCCGCTTGGTTGCCCCGGCCAGAGCGCTATTGACGTCACCGGCTGCGTCCACTACCTGGTCGGCGGTAGGCTGGCTCCTCATCCAGTCAAAGAGCTCTGCCATTGGGGGCAGAGAGGGAAGCTCCTCCCACTCCGCATCGAGCTGAGCCAGTGCCTTGATCGCTTGCTCCTCGCGTTCGGCGACCACCCCCACGAAGTTGCCCAAACGCACAACCTCGGCGTCAGTGACCCTGGTCTGGTCCAGCGAAACCAGGCGCGAGCCCGCGTTTCTCGACCGGAGAATCCGCCCGTGCAGCATATCGGGCAGTCGCAGGTCGTGGACAAAGCTAGCCGCGCCGGTAAACTTGCCGGAGAGATCGGAGCGTGGCGCGGCGGTACCCACCAGACGATACTCTTCCCTCGACTTCACCGGCGGTTGCTCAGATATTAGACGCTGGAAGGGTCGACCGCCCTGCAGCTCGCCGTAGCCGATCCGCCGTTCCGGCTCCCCGCGAACTCGTACCGTCCCATCCCAAAGCTCGAGCTGCGCAGGCGCCGCACCCAGTCGTTCAGCCGCCTGTTCCAGCAATGCCAGTCGAGCTTCAGCCGCCGCTTTGCGTAGTAGCGCGCCGCTGGTACGGATGGTCATGCTTCCGGAGGTGTAGCCTTCGTTAGGGGTGCGCTCGGTGTCACCCATAACCATGCGAACCTGGCCCAGCGGCACCTCCAGCTCCTCGGCTACAATCTGAGCCAGACTGGTTCGTATCCCCGTTCCTACCTCAACTTTGCCGCTCCAGACCACCACGGTTCCATCTGGAAGTATGGCCAGCCAATCGTCAAGTTGCCGGGTGGCCGCCATACCCCACGCCGGTCGCTGCTCCTCGGCCATCAGCTCTCGCCTCCCCACATCAATTGCTCTGCCGTACGAACCGCCCGCATTATACGAAGATGCGATCCACAGCGGCAGAGATGAGTATCCAGCGCTTCGCGAATCTGGTCGTCGGTTGGGTGGGGGTGACGCCAGAGCAACGCCGCCACGGCAACGATCATGCCATTACTACAGTAGCCGCACTGTGCCGCCTGCTCCTGGATAAAGGCCTGCTGCACCGGGTGTAATTCCTCCGCGGTGCCCAGTCCTTCCAGGGTGGTAATCTGCGACCCGGCGACCTCGGAGACCGGCAGCATGCAGGATCGCGCCGGTTCAGCGCCCCGCAGCACCAGACACGCGCCGCACTGCTCCAGCCCGCAGCCAAAAAGTGGACCATTCAATCGAAGTTCGTTGCGAAGCACATAGAGTAGCGGCGTCTCTGGAGACGCCGCTACCGAGTGAGTCCTACCGTTGACCGTGATCACCACGGGTTCTGCCATCTATGGTCTCCATCTGCAGGGGAGCGCGGCACCGGAGCCTGACCGGTGGCTACGTCGCGATCCTGGGCTGGCATGCCGTTTGCCTACACAGAATAGCACGTGATCCGGGCCACCGGCAATCACCGGCAGCGAATTCTTCAGGTGCCGCACCCGGCGTCAGCTGCTGAACCAGAACAGCCACTGACCATTCTGGAGCAGATAATAGTTGGTCAACGGCTCGGTGCTGATTGAACCGTTAAGATCCAATGTGATCGTCTGCTGAGCCGCAAAGTACGCTTGATTTTCCGGCGTGAACTGCACGGCCGGCGTAGTCGGCGGCGCAGATATGGCCGTGATCATTCCTGTCGAGTCGAACTGCTGACCGACTAAGATGGCAAACTCGGCCTCAGAATACTGGGCGGTAATCTCTTCGCTAGCCGCATGGTAGGCAGTGTTCCAATCGCCGTTCATCACTGCCATATCGTAGGTTGCCACGCTTGGGCCGATCTGCGAAAGCAGGTCCTGACAGGTGGTGGCGGTACAGCCAGCCGAGAGCTGGTACATGGTTATCCCAGGCCCCTGCGTCGCTTTGCCCGAGCACAACAGGCCAGCGCCGGATGTATCCACGAGAGCATACGAAAAGGTGGCATAGGCCGCCAGCCCATCGGCGCTGAAGTGGCCGAAAAAGGTGTAGACGACATTCTGCGACGTGTCAGACACTAATGTCCCTGCTCCGCAAAACTGTACCTGTGAGCCCAGGTAAGTTTCACTTGGGGGTAGAGTCACTACCGGGCTCGGGGTCGCTGCGAAGAGCGACGGCGGCAATGACCCGGGCGTTCCCTGAGCATACGTGCCGTCATCCAGCTGCGTTAGCGGTAACTCGCCGGTTATCTCCCCCACGTTAGTGCCTGCCCTGGTGACATCATTAGTGGCTGGTACGGTGAAATCAAATGACGAGAAGCCATTGGAATCCGGGATGAGCCCGGCGGTGTAGCTGGTGCCGTTGACGCTGTCGATCCAGTACCCTTCGTGCGGCCGTCCGGAACCGGCACGCCCCACTGAGAGCTCGGCGCTTTGGTTTCCAGATTGAGCGCTCGCCGTCTGCGGCTCAGTTGCTGCCTGGTAGCGGTTGACCATTACCAGCGCCAGTATTAGACTGAGCGCCGCCAGCACGGCCAGAGCCAAGATCGGCGGTGGAGTAAGACTATGAAGATGACGACTGGATCGAGTAGGTCGAGTAGATCGAATATGTCGGCGTCGCATTGGATGACCTCCCTTTAACATCGGGTCCTGGCGTCTCTCGATAGACGTGCAGAATCGGTTTGGACGGCGTTCTATTCCAGACCGTCGTCCTGCGCAAGAATCAGATAGATCTCATTGGACATACTGGTGGTCTGGCCCCCCGACAGCCCGGTGATGTCCTTGACCTGGACGGTACTACCGAGATCCTGACTGGCAGGCTGCGATATATTGAGATGCTCCACTGGAGAACTGAGCGCCATCTGCAGGGCCGATTTCGCGTTCGGCACACTCAGCAAAGGTATCAAGCCATTGATCGAGATGGTGATGGGGTAGGCGAGCGCCCACTCATGGTAGGTACCATCCGAACTCTGCTCATAATCGGCAATGCTTAGACCGCCGCAGCTGCCACAGAGTGCCGCGCCTCCCCAGGGTGGAACCGCGTTTGGCGGGTCGGCCTGTGGGAGAAACACCAAATCGCCTAGCGGCAGCACAGTTTGCGGCTGCAGGGTGGCGGTAAAGAACTGCAGTTGGATGCCCAGGCTTATGTCGCCATAGAAGGTATAGAAGTTCGGTCCCGGCGGGGGCGGCGCCGAATTATGGTACGTAATATTTTGGCTCTTCGGAGTGAGATCCACGATTGCCGGCTGATTGAGGTTAAGGCCGAGCTCGGATTGCACGGCGTCATAGAAGGCCGACTGGATCAGGGGCAGCACCGGCACAAACGAGGCGACGGCGCCGGAGCTTAACCCATTTTCCTGCAGACCGGTAACGCTTTCGGCCTGGAGCAGCCAGGACCCTTCCTGGGCGGCGTTCAGTAGAAACACGTGATCTACGTCGAGGGCAGCGGCGTGGCAGGACGTCATGTTACTGGTGTATACGGTAGGGCTATACGCAACGGTGGTGCCTGTGGCACTGGTGTAAGTCGGATCGAGGCAGCCGGCCATCATCGTTCGAACGATAGCCCCTCCCATGCTGTACGCCATAAGCGTCACCTTGTGATGCTGGGGCTGGTTGTACATGTCCTGCACTACTGTAGCCAGCGCTACTGCATTCTGATCTACTGAACTCTCGCTGTCGCACATCGTGCTGGACGGAGAACTTGGAGTGGAACATGCCGGAATTGGCGGTGACTCACCGCTTGCGCAGCCGGGAGTTGGATTAGTCCAGGCAATATCGTCCACATAGCAGAAGGCCTGTATGGCGCTGGGAGTATAGGTAGTAGTCAAGGCGTCCAGCAGGCTCGACCACGTCTGCTGGCTGGACTTGCTGGCCTCCTTGGGGACGGTGATATTATGGTTAATCTCATGGGCAAAATTGGTAGCGTCTTCGTGAATGCCATGTACCCAGATGATGGGACGGGTCATGGCTTGATTGCGAATCCATTCGACGATCACACTGGCAGGGGTGATGCCGGAGACACTGTTGGTCGGGGCCACGCTCACGGTATCGCTGCCCAGGTTGGTGCCTATATACGAGAAGGTTGCCTGGCCGTTCGTACCAGTTGTAACTGATGCGGAGCCGGCGTTAGGGCCGCGTATGGTCACGGTGAGCTTCTGCTTGGACAGCGGGTGGCCGTTCTGATCCACCGCATGGATGTCTACCTGGGCACTGCTCAGGAGCCCGGCGAAGGTGCCGGTGCCGCAGTCGTCGCTCGGAAAGTCTTTTTCACGGAGCTGATCGACGGCGCAGATGCTGATGGTTGCCTTAGAGCCATGGGGAGTGGGGGAAGGAGTAGCGGATGTGCTGCCACCAGTACCCCCACCACAGGTGCAACTGCCGAATATGAGGGCAGTTACCGCAAGGCTTATCAGGGCGATGGCGCGGAGGCGAACAGGCCATGGACGAGCTACATTCATCGGTGGACGATCCTCTCTTGTGCTACGCTTGAGCACAGTGCAGTGTAGGCAAAGACGGATTCAGAGTGACGGCCCAAGAGCCGACACTATCCGCTCACAGTATGGCCGCTCCAAGCTCGGTTGACCAGGCACTTTGACCGGCACTTTGACCGGCACTTTGACCGGACTTCGCCCCCGGCCTGAACGGTAAGTTGGAATCTTTAGAGAAGCCGGCAGAGCAATGCGGAGAATCAGTGAAGTGTGCCGAGGGATTGCGAGAGCGCGTGTGACAAGGGTTATGAATAGTTGCGGAGAATATCCCCATTTGTGCCCATGTGTATCCGTCTGTTCTCCTTGACCGCAACAGCAGGATATGATACACTTGTTCTAGCAACCAGAGAGTGAAGGCCTCCCTCTCGGCAGGACGGCCGGGGGACTCACAGGGAGATGCGGGATGCTGGTACAGCGGGCGTACAAAACGGAGCTGGACCTGAACGACCGACAGGTTACGGCCTGCCGCCAGCATGCCGGCGCCGCGTGCTGGGCCTACAACTGGGGGCTCCGGGTCAAACAAGAACGCTATAGCGCGAGCAAGAGGAGCTCCACCGCCATCGAGCTGCACCGCGAGCTCAACGCCCTCAAGAAGACGGCGGTGCCCTGGATGTACCAGGTCTCCAAGTGTGCGCCGCAGGAAGCCCT